>CP112999.1:621389-932083 GCA_026625165.1 Methanoregula sp.
AAAATCTTTAAGGAAGGAAGAAAACCCAACCGCCGGGGGATCCTGATGCCTGAACTGGACCGTCCCGAACGGTGCGCTAACTGCCGGCTCCAGAAGCTGTACGGGCGCAGGCTCTGCGGCATCTGCGAGCTCACCTGCCCGGATCAGGCCATTCACTGGACAGATGAAGAACCATACGAACCGCACAAGGTGGCGATTGAGTATTGACGCGCACTGAATTCTGGCAGGGTAATACCGCTTCCGCAGAGGGAGCACTTGCGGCTGGCTGCAACTTCTTCGGGGGATACCCGATCACGCCTTCCACGGAAGTTGCCGAGCACATGGCAGTCAGGCTGCCAAAGAAGGGAGGTGTCTTCATCCAGATGGAAGACGAGATCGCAAGCATGGCAGCGATCATCGGCGCTGCATGGACCGGTGCCCGGGCGATGACGGCGACAAGCGGCCCGGGCTTTTCCCTGATGATGGAGAATGTCGGGTTCGCTGTAATGACCGAGACGCCGTGCGTTATCGTCAATATCCAGCGCGGCGGCCCGTCCACCGGCCAGCCCACGATGGCGGCTCAGGGCGACATGATGCAGTGCCGGTTCGGCTCGCATGGCGACTACTCCATCATTGCGCTGTGCCCGTCCAGCGTGCAGGAGATGTACGAACTGACGGCAAAGGCGTTCAACCTTGCCGACTGGTACCGGGTCCCGGTTTTTCTCATGGCTGATGAGATCATCGGTCACATGCGGGAACGGATCACGGTTCCGGACTCAGTTGAACGCGTGCCACGGCGGGAACTTGAAAAGGGCGTGCTGCCATTCCACCCGGAACCGGACCTCGTGCCCGGCTTTGCGACGTTTGGCAAGGGCCACAGGGTCCATGTGACGGGCCTGACGCACGACGAGCGCGGGTATCCCTGCACAACGAACGTGAAACTCCACCACCAGCTGGTACAGCGCCTTGTCGACAAGATTGAAAACGCCCGGCATGACATCGCTGACTTCGACTTCATCAATCCTGACGCAGAACAGGTCTTTGTCGCGTACGGCGCACCCGTCCGCACCGTGCAGCAGGTATTTCACGATCATCCCGATAACAATGTCGGGTTCCTGCGCCTGCGCACCGTCTGGCCGTTCCCCGAATCCGCCCTTGCGCAGTTTAAGAATGCCCGCCGGTTCCTCGTTCCCGAGCTCAACCTTGGCCAGATGGCCCGGGAGATCGAACGGCACGTGAAGGTCCCTGTCATCTCCATCCCTAAGCTGGGGGGCGATCTCCACCTCCCTGAAGAGCTGGTTGCCGCACTGGAGGCAGGCCGATGACCTTTGAGGACTGGTTCCGTACAGATCGGCTGCCCCACATTTACTGTGCCGGCTGCGGGAACGGGACGATCATCAACTGCACGCTCGCGGCAGTCGACCAGATGGGCTGGAACAAGGACAAGACCGTGTTCATCTCGGGCATCGGCTGCTCGTCGCGTGCACCGGGCTATATCCTGACCGATTCCCTGCATACGACCCACGGGCGGGCGCTTGCGTTTGCGACCGGCGTCAAGATGGCAGACAACGGGTTAAACGTCGTCGTGTTTACCGGCGATGGCGACCTTGCGGCGATCGGCGGAAACCACTTTATCCATGCGTGCCGGCGCAATATTGATATAACCGTTGTCTGCATGAACAACCAGATCTACGGCATGACCGGGGGGCAGGGCAGCCCGACAACCCCGCTCAGATGCCTCTCGACGACAACACCGTATGGCTGTTCCGAACAGCCGTTTGACCTGTGCGAGCTTGCAATAGCGGCAGGGGCTAACTTCGTAGCCCGGTGGACATCGTACCATGTAAAGGAGCTTGAAAAAGCAGTCAGAGCCGGCCTCGAGACTCCCGGACTCTCCTTTATCGAGGCCCTCGTGCAATGCCCGACGGCGTTCGGGCGCAGGAACAAGTTCAAGCAGGTCGCCGACCATGTGGAGTACTTAAAGACCCACTCCCTGCTGAAGGTGAAGCGCGATCGGCTCCTGGAGAACGGCGAAGCGGTGCCGCCGGACATGTTTGTTGTCGGGGAACTGGTAAAAAGAAAACGGCCCGCACTGGGGGTTAAGGCATGAGGCACGAGGTCCGGTTCTCAGGATTCGGGGGGCAGGGGATCATCCTGTCGGCAGTTATCGTCGGGCGGGCAGCGGTCATGTACGACAACAAGTTTGCCATCCAGACGCAGGTGTACGGCCCGGAGGCGCGGGGCGGGGCATCGATGAGTGCGGTGATCATCGATGACGAACCGATCCTGTTTCCCAAGGTTGTAAATCCTGACATCTTAGTGATCATGTCGCAGGAAGGGTTCGAGAAGTACGGTGGCGGTGCTCAGGAGAACGCCGTCATGGTGCTGGATTCCTCCCTTGTCCATTCCCGCCCGGCATGCAGGTTTGTCGAGATCCCGGCAACCCGCGAGGCAAAGCAGGCGCTTGGCAGGGACATCGTGGCAAACATCGTGATGCTCGGTGCGCTGGTGAAAACCACCGGGATCGTCAGTGAGACAGCACTGGAGAAGGCAATTCTTGACTCCGTGCCGAAAGGTACCGAGGCTCTGAACACGAAGGCTATGAAAAAGGGCATCGAGCTTGCAGCAGTTGCTCTAAAAGGAGGAGCAAATAACCCATGAAACTGCGCGAATACGAAGCAAAGAAAGTCCTCAGGGAGGCAGGGATCCCTGTCCCTTCAGGGTTCCTGATCCAAACGGCAGAGGAACTCATCCCTCACCTTGACGCACTGGGCGATGCGATCGTTTTAAAGGCACAGGTGGACATTGGCGGCAGGGGAAAGGCCGGAGGTATACTGATGGCCGATAAGAACACGGCCTTCGCAACCGCCCGCGAGCTCTTCAAAAAGCAGATCAAAGGGCTGCCGGTCAAAGAGATCCTCGCTGAGCAGAAGCTGGCAATCCAGAAAGAATATTACCTCTCGATCACGGTAGACCGTTCGTCCAAACAACCGCTCGTCCTGTTCTCGGATGCCGGCGGGGTCGAGATCGAGACTACGGCAAAGGAGAACCCGGAGGCGATCCGGCGTGTCGTTTCCCTCCCGCTGATGCGCGACCTCCCTCCGTTTATGCTCCGCGAACTTGCCGGAAAAGCCCCAAAGGAGGTCATGCCGGTCATCAACAGGCTCTACAGGATCTTCCTTGACAAAGACGCACTACTTGCGGAGATCAACCCGCTGGTCATAACACCGCAGGGCGTGTACGCGGCGGATGCCAAGATCATCGTTGACGACAACGCCCTTGCCCGGCAGGGGATCACGGTGAACCGCGATCTTTCCGAGCGCGAACGCGAGGCGGAGAAGAATGGTTTTTCGTACGTAGAGCTTGAGGGCAATATCGGCGTGATAGGCAATGGCGCCGGCCTCACGATGTCAACCCTTGACTTAATCGAATACTTCGGCGGAAAAGCGGCAAACTTCCTCGATGTTGGTGGTGGTGCGGAGAGCGAGCGGGTTAAAAACGCGGTGCAGCTGGTCGCAAGCGTGCCTTCGGTCAGGGTCATTGTTGTCAACCTGCTGGGCGGGATCACCCGGTGCGACGAGGTTGCCCGGGGGATCATCGCAGCAGGCATCTCCCAGAAGGTGATCGTTCGGCTTGCAGGCACCAACGAAGCGGAGGGGAGAAAACTGCTCGCCGAGAAAGGGTACGAGATGCTGGACACCATGGACCTTGTCGTGAAAAAAGCCGTTGAGGTTGCCGCATGATCTACGGCGATAAAAAGACCGGAGTGCTCGTGCAGGGGGCAACCGGCAAACAGGGCGAGTTCCACATCGGCCTGATGAACGCGTACGCAAAACAGGTTGGCGGCCGGGGCGTTGTTGCCGGTGTTACACCGGGAAAAGGTGGCCAGCAGGTGCATGGCGTTCAGGTCTTTAATACCGTGAAGGAAGCGATGCGTGAGCACGATATCGGGGCTGCGGTCATCTTTGTCCCGGCCGGGGCGGCAGCCGACTCGATCATGGAGGAGGCAGATGCCGGCATCCCAACCATTGTCTGTATCACAGAGCACATCCCGGTCCACGACACCATGAAGGCGGTCGCTTATGCAAAGGTGCAGGGCAGTTCGGTCATAGGCCCAAACTGCCCGGGACTGCTCTCGCCTGGCGAGGTCAAGATGGGAATCATGCCGGCCCAGCTCTTCAGCCGGGGCAGTGTGGGCGTCATCTCCCGGAGCGGGACGCTTACTTACGAAGTTGTCGATGAGCTCACCCGGGCCGGCATCGGGCAGAGCACTGTTGTCGGGATCGGCGGCGATCCTGTCATCGGGCAGACATTTGTCGACGTTCTTGAACGGTTCGAAAAGGATCCGCAGACAAAGGCGGTCGTGCTGATCGGCGAGGTGGGGGGGAACCTCGAGGAGGAGGGTGCGAACGCAACCGATCTCCCGATCGCTGCATACATTGCCGGCAAGTCCGCCCCACCGGACAAGCGGATGGGGCATGCCGGGGCAATTGTCGAAGGTGGCGAAGGCGATGCACGCTCAAAGATTGCCCGGCTCACAAAACTTGGCGTACCTGTTGCATCCCGGCCGTCAGAGATCCCGGATATGGTGCGGGGACTGTTTAAACATCACTGTTGAAATAAAATTCCCTTTTTTATTGCATGCCAGCCCCTCATTATCTTCCAATCCCCCCGGATCTGCATACTCTCGCGTGCGATACGGTGAGCCGGTGCATTGCACCAATGCCATTTATGCGGGATGGCATCAAGGTATCCTGCGAGATTGTCGCGGCGGTAATGGAGTCGCTCAATGCCGAGGCAACCCGGACGCTTGCGCTCAAGGAGAGGACCGGTGAGGACAGACGTGTGCACACCGATGGTCTCGATCGGCACCTTGCCAGGCGGGGTTTTGGAGATCCCGGGGTTGCTGAGACGATTGCCGGGATACTCACAGAGGCAGGTATCACTGAGAAGGCATCGGTCAGGGACTGGTATTCCCGGAAGTTAATCCGTGGAATCCGGCTTTTGTCGGGGTGGACCTGGACTATCGCAACAACGGGACAAAAATCTTTTTTATTGCCGGTTGAAGGTAAAGGGGCGTGTGATGAGGTCCTTGCATGGACCGATCTCTGCCCGGCCTGCCGTAAAGGTTCGCTGATCTTGGTAACCGGGCAGCGGCTCTTTGGAATTCCGGAAACGGATTTTTATGTGTGCAGAGGCTGCGGGGCAAAGTATGTACCGGATGGCGGTCGGTTCCGGCTGGTTGCCATCACCAGAATTGAGGATCCTCTCTGGAAACGGCACCTGAACAAAACATATACAGCGGATGAATGGGCAGCGATTGCAGCTTACGCTGAAACCGGTAAAACCCCGGCGCCCAAAAAGACGTCAGTGAGTCCTAAAACGACAGCACCCGGTACCGGGTCCGCCCCTTTCACCCGAATGAATGACGGGACACTTGGGTTTACCTGCGAAAACCAGACATATTATTTCCGGCCCCTGAGGCTGGATATTTCCCGTGGATCCTCAGGAGACCTTTTTTCAAAGGCAACCGAAAAGGTGCGTGACCTCATCCGGCGTCCCGAATATAACGAGGTCAGGCCGGTTGTGGAAGCACAATACAACGGCTATCTTGACCTCAACTCCGGGGCTTTTATTTCAGAGCTCAAAAGGAACCATAACCCCCTGTACCTGTCATTTCTCAACCCGTACGGCGACAGGGAGTACTGCAGGTTCAGGATCACATGCCCGGAATCTCCGGGCACGAAGGGGGTCTGGATCGTGGTCATTGGGAAAAATCTGCGGGCTGCCGGGATCTGTCGCGAAAGATTTGCACATGTTTTCAATGACCGGGTCGGGTCGATCCTGCCGGCTGCATGCTACCGCGACGGGGACCCGGAATCCTGCCGGACAAACGCGCTGATCTGCAGGAACCGCAAAGATGCCGGCGTCTATGTTTACCCGACGGCGGATGAAAAAGAGATGGGGCTGCTCTCTGCCGCACTCCTGCCCCTGTGCATATGAGATATTACAAGTAATGATATACGACAAGTGCAGAGTTCACGTACCGGATTGGGCCAACCAGAGAATTTTTCTTATGTCATGAGAACATTATAGTTACCTGCCTTTAGTACATTGGAGTACACTGATGAAATGCCCTCACTGTGGAATTGAAGTCCGGGATACTACGGTCATCTGCGGGTACTGCGGGGGAAAAATACCGCAGAGAACAGCGAAATCGCCTGCTGCTCCACAAACCCGGGCAGACCTCGCAGGAAGCATAGGCCCGAAAGGGGGGGCAAAGAAACAACTGCCCGGAGGTGAAGATGAAGGAGAGGACGAAGAGGAAGGAGGGCTCTCTGCGTACTTACAGCCCGGCGAACAGGTGCTGATCGGATCCCTCAACATCTCGGTAAAAAAATTCTTTTTCCATGCATACCTCACCGACCGGCGCATATTCCTGATCGATACCCAGGAAAAGAAGCTCAAGGTGACGGCAAAGGACATCACCCTTGACACAATATCCGGGAGCATCGTGGAATTTTCCGAGGCTTCAGACCCGGTACTGGTCCTCTCGATTCGTTCTGCAGACGATGAGATCAAGACGATGAAACTCGTGTTTGCACAGAACGGTGTCGACAGGTCGTCTGAGATTGATGAGTGGATCACCCTCCTAAACGAGCAGACCCAGCCAAAAAAGCACAAGAAACCAGCTGCAAGGAGCATTCCGGAGCCGGAACCCGAAGAGGAAGAAGTGGAACCCGCGGACAAGCATGTACCGGCACGTGTGACAAAACCGGCACCGGTGCGGCAGGAACTCCACCCCGCAAAAAAACCGGTCAAAGACTATGAACGACAACCCCCGGTAAAGAGGCTCCTGTCAATGTACCAGTCCCCAAAAGAAGTCCCAAAAGAAGTGGAGCCGGAAGAACCTGCACCGCGCCGCCCCGAAACCCGGGCTGTTGAACAACCGGTCCGCAGGGCGTCGCACCAACCGGTCGCCTACCGGGAGATCCCGCCCACAACCCCACCGGTTGCCCAGCCGGTAAAAAAGGTTGAGGTGCATTCCGCAATGAAGAGCGCCATGAAAACGGCGATGCAGCCGCCACGGCAACCGCTTGCCCAGCCGGTGAAGCGGACGGTTCCCGAACTGCAGAAAAAAGTCCGGCCGGAACCTGAACATTTGCCCGCACCGGAACCAAAGGAAGAACCTGCCGTGCAGGAAGAGATTGTGCAGGAGGATGAAGCCGAAAGCCCGGTCTTCTGCCAGAACTGCGGAAAAAAACTGCCGGCCGCAGCAAATTTCTGCCCTGGCTGCGGGTCCAAACTCGGGTATCACAAGCCTGTGCACGAAGCAAAGCCATCTCATGAAAAGAAGTCCCGGAAAACTGAGGACGATCATGATGAGGAAAAACCGGAACGCCCGCCTGCAAAGCATCCGGCAAAAAAAGCTCCCAAGGGAAGTGAAATGACAATCCTGCACAAATTTTTACGGCGTTAAATTAAAATCCCGACTTTTTTCGTAGTAAAAACGACACTCATTAAACCGTGCCAGAAGATAATTGTTATAACATATCCAATCCCTTTATTAGTACGACTGATTAAGAAGCCCGAGGAATCAGATGAAGAGAAATATCAAAGTCGAAGCACTGAACCAGATCCCGCTGGAGAAGCAGCAGGTTGAGGTTGTTGAACGGAAATGTCTCGGCCACCCCGACAGCATCGCCGACGGGATTGCAGAATCAATCAGCAGGGCGCTCTGCAGGGAATATCTCGAGGAATTCGGGGTAGTCCTCCACCACAACACCGACCAGGGTGAAGTGGTTGCCGGGGAGTCCAACCCGAAATTCGGTGGCGGTAAGGTGATCCGCCCGATCTTTATCCTGATCGACGGGCGTGCTACCAAGAAATTCAACAACGTATCGATCGCCGCAGACACGATTGCCGTGGAAGCGACACGGGATTACCTGCGCAGGCATTTCAAGAGCTTAAACCTTGAACGCGATGTCATCATGGACTGCCGGCTCGGCACCGGCTCAACGGATCTCCAGGACGTATTCAAACTCTGCGAGGGAAAAGTGCCCCGGGCAAACGACACCTCGTTCGGTGTCGGACACGCGCCGTTCTCGGATGTTGAAAACATCGTCAAGGGGGTGAGCGATTTTATCGATGATAAACTGCGGGTGAAATATCCTGCAATCGGGCAGGACATCAAGATCATGGGTCTGCGGGACAATGACACCATCACGCTCACCGTTGCCTGTGCCGTGGTCGACAAATACTGCGCAGATATCGGGCAATACAAGGAATACATGGCGCTCCTCAAAAAAGAGATCGGAAGGATCGCCCAGAAGCAGACCAGACGCAAAGTCGTCGTCCATATGAATACAGGCGATGATATCAAAAACGGGAGCATATACCTGACCGTGACCGGGACATCCGCCGAGATGGGTGATGACGGCTCTGTCGGGCGCGGCAACCGGTGCAACGGGCTGATCACGCCGAATCGGCCCATGAGCATGGAAGCGACGAGCGGGAAGAACCCGATCAACCATATCGGCAAGATCTACAACCTCCTCTCGACCCAGATCGCGAACGACTGCGTTGCGAAAGTGGAAGGAATTGAGGAGATGTATATCCGCCTCCTCTCCCAGATCGGCCAGCCTATCGACCGGCCGCTGGTGGCAAGTGTACAGGTGCTGCCGCAGCCGGGTGTCAGGATGCAGGCTATCAAGGGGGAGATCGAGGGCATTGTCGACTGCTGGCTTGAGAACGTGACCGATGTAACCGAGAAGGTAATCCGCGGTGAGCTCAAGACTTTCTGATAAATCACAAAAAAAAGCCGGTACAAAAAAACCGGCTCGTCAGGGTCCGCCCCCTTTTTCCCCCATGGTCCGGCTTGCGATACCTAACAAGGGGAGGATTGCAGGGCCTATCATGGACCTTATGGAAAAAAGCGGGCTCCACCTCCCTGAAGCCGGGAGCGAGCGCCGCCTGATCACAAAGACCCTCGACCCCCATGTCGAGATCCTGTTTGCCCGCCCTGTCGATATCCCTGAATATGTCGCCACAGGAGCGGCCGATCTGGGGATCACCGGCCGTGACATGGTGCTGGAGCGGGGTTCTGATGTAAGGGATCTCCTTGACCTCCAGATCGGCAGGGCGAAACTTGTCCTTGCTGCGCGGGAGGACTCCGGCATCAGTACGGCACGGGACCTTGAAGGCGCCAAGGTTGCCACGGAATTTCCCGTGATAACAAAAGATTTTTTCAAAAAACTCGGGGTTTCGGTGAATATCGTCCTTGTAGGGGGGGCCTGCGAGGCAACACCCCATCTGGGCATCGCCGATGCGATTGTCGATCTTTCCAGTTCAGGGACAACGTTAAAGACCAACCGGCTCCGGGTCATCGCCGATGTCCTTGAGACCAGCACGCACCTCATTGCAAACAAGAACTCCATCAGGGCAAAAAGCGAGAAGATCGATGAGATCATGCTTGCCCTTGAGAGTGTTGTGCGGGCACGCGGGCAGTGCTACCTGATGATGAACGTGAAGCGCTCCTCGCTTGACACGGTGAAAAGCGTGCTGCCCGGCCTTTCCGGCCCGACGGTCATGGACGTTGCATCGACTGAAGACCTCGTTGCTGTGCATGCGGTCGTCAGCGAAGAACGGGTCTATGCGCTCATCAACGCGCTCCGCCGTGCCGGTGCAAAGGATATCCTCGTCATGTCGATCCAACGGATGATCCGCTGAACATTATGAAAATATTGCCTGCAGTTGATATTCTGGATGGGCAGTGCGTCCAGCTGGTGCAGGGCAGGCGCGAGACTGCGACGGGTTACGGTGACCCGCTCCGCTGCGCCGGCCGATGGATTGAAGAAGGGGCGGAAGCGCTCCATGTGGTCAACCTTGACGGTGCGTTTGGCACCGCAACAAAAAATGCCGGCCTGATCCGCGACCTCATCAAAAAGACCGGGGTTGAGATCGAGCTCGGCGGCGGGATCCGGTCAGTGCAGGATGGGGCAGGCTGGCTTTCGACCGGTGTCTCCCGGATCATCATCTCCACCCTTGCCACGCAAAAACCGGAGAGTATCCGGCAGCTTGCCGACGAGTTCGGGAGCGACAGGATCATGGCAGGAGTAGATGCAAAAGGGGGTCAGATCGCAGTTGAAGGCTGGCAGAAGACCGCCGGTGACGTTCTTCTCTGGGCGGGACTCTTCGAATCGCTGGGTGCCGGATCGTTCCTTTACACCAATGTGGACGTGGAAGGGCTCCAGCAGGGTGTCAGGCTCGGGCCGGTCAGGGACCTGATCAAAAGGACAAAACTTCCCGTTGTCGTCGCCGGGGGGGTTTCAACACCGCAGGACGTTGCCGGGCTCCGGGATGCCGGTGCCTGGGGGGCGGTGCTGGGCTCGGCACTCTACAGCAACAGGATCACGTTAAAAGCGGCTATGGAGGTTTGCAGATGAGGAAGGTAGAACTGAACCGATCGACAAAGGAAACGAAAATTATCGTAAAATTCACCATTGATGGCACAGGAAAAGGGAGCATAAAGACGGGCATCCCGTTCTTTGACCACATGCTCCATGCGATGGCAAAGCATGGCGGGTTTGACCTTGCGTGCACGGTGAAAGGCGATCTGAACGTCGACTGCCACCACACGGTGGAAGACACCGGCATCGTCATTGGCGATGCGATAAAACAGGCAATTGGCGACGGAAAAGGGATCCGGCGGTTTGCCCACGCGATCATCCCGATGGATGAATCGATCGCGCAGGTGGCGCTGGACTGCGGGGGCCGGGGATACCTTGTGTACGATGGTGAGTTTAACGGCGCATCAGTCGGCGGCATCCAGAGCGACATCTTCGAGCATTTCTTCTACACCCTCTGCACAAAGGCCGGCATCACCGCCCACATCACGTTCTCCGGGAGAAACGACCACCACCAGTGCGAGGCGGTCTTCAAGGCGTTCGGGATTGCTTTAGCCCAAGCGGTTGCATTAACCGGAAAGAAGGGAGTACCGAGCACGAAGGGAAGACTGTAAGTCAATTCTTTTTTTTTCTGTGCCAGATATTGTTTCATCAGATTCGGGTGTCCCCTGTGGGGAGGAACCGTATCTGGATCATATGTAATCCTCAACACCCCCTCATGTGGGCTATGAAAGAGTTTCTCATCAGGGTATTCTGAAAGCAGGTATCTCCGGTTCATATCCGGCAGTACAAAAACATTCATGATACAGTACTTTACAGATACTGATTTGTGACCGGAGATGATTGAACCCGGAAGTGATTGTATCCGGCTTGCCAAGGAACAGATCAGCCCGGCATCTGTCCTGCTGGCCCGGGCTTTTTTCAATGATCCGAAGCTGACTCACCTGATCCCGGATCCGAAAGAACGGGCGGTACGGGCACAATACCTTTTTGAATTTGAACTGATGTACGGCATGATCTATGGCGATGTAATTGCAACGTCAAAGAACATGGAAGGTGTCGCGGTCTGGATCCCATCCCAAAAGTCTGAGATCACATTCTGGCGGGCATTTCGCTCTGGCGGGTTCAGGTTACAAAAACAGCTGGGAACGGAGATCATGGATCGGCTGATGTCTTTTTCTTCTATGGTAGATTCCCTGCACAACAGGCATGTTCCGGGCAACCATTCCTATCTCTTTTTCATCGGGGTCGACCCGTCGTTTCAAGGGAGAGGATATGCCGGCCGGCTTGTCAGACCGGTGCTGGCACAGCTTGATAAGAAGAAGATGTCCTGTTATCTGAATACCCAGGAACGGAAAAACATCAGCCTGTACGAACATTTCGGGTTCCAGGTAATCGATCAGGTTCCGATGCCCGGCACTGATATCATCTATACGGGTATGATACGACCACCCGGGGAAACAGCCTGAATCGTTCCCGGTGGAAAAAATACCATCTGGACAGTAACGGTTGACCAGATCGCAATAGGGGGAAAAAAGAGTTGATTTTATGACTTTGCTGCAAGATCAACGTCTTCTTTCTTGATCGTCTTTCTGCCGGCGTGTTCTGCCAGCTTGTTGGACTCCTTGGTCAGCTGGGCGATGTATTTCTCTGCCTTCACGACAAGGGCCTCTGCCGCGTCGCTGCCGACCCTCTCTGCTCCGTTCTTCTTTGCAATCCTTACAACTGCGGCGATGGGTAAATCTGCCATGTTTCGTACCTCAAAAAATAAGTATATCGATATATATAAATACTTTCTGTAAAAAAGGCTCAATTTATCCTCCAATGGAGCATCGGAAGGCATGCTGCAACGGTATGCGAAATCGAGCGGCAGAATTTCGCAGAATATTTTTAATTCCGATTAAATAGGACAATTCTTGAAAATAAAGATTTAAACCGGTTTTAATTTAATCCAGCAAAGATGCTGCAAGCAATAGCGCATTGGTGTAATCCGGTGAGGCGCGCGAAGTATCCACGAATATTTTATCGATATTTAGCACAGGCGCGCCATGTCCGTGCCCGTCCCCGAGAAATATGAGTGTCCTGAAGATTAAATTGCCGGAAATGCCATCCGGTGCGATAATTATCCCGCACTCTTCAATCGCGTCCTCGATTAGGATCTCGTAGTGGCGGGCGCCGCTTAGCCGGGCGACCAGTTCTGCGTCAGCCATGCTTGCATCGACCTGCGGGTGCCTGCCGACATCCCCGAACCTACCGCCGGATAGTACCCCGACGTCCTGAGATAGGCCGAAACGCCCGGCAATATCTTTGCCTTTTTTTATCAGTACAAGCTTCTCCTGCACCGTCCATCCCTCGTCCACACCGACCGGGGCAAGCAGGAACTTTTTGCCCGTGGCTGTCTCCAGGAGGGCAATGCGCTCGAGATGGTCGGTACCGGTCTTAAGTTTCAGTGCCCTGAGGGTGGCGTTTGACGGAAGCGTACCCCTGACAGCTGCATCGATTGTGCCTGCCATCAGGTCAGCGACCAGCGCCTCTTCCGGTTCCCCGCACTCAGCGATCGTTACAGGGCCCGCAGCCAATGTTTTGGGGTCAACCGTGGACGGCTGGCAGTAGCAGATGACGCGAATCCTGCCGGCAACGGCCTGTGCACTCGCGATCACTTTTCCTGCGTCGTCACCGATCCCGATACCGATACGTTTCATTTCAGGTGACATGGGAGGTCTTCTGAGAACAGGTGCATGATGCCATTTTTTATAAAGTCAAATACCTGGGTCTCGTCACCCTGGTAGCAGATCCGGAGTGTTTTTGTCGTGTCTACAGTCCCGATCGCCTTTGCATCCATGCCGACCGATGCAAACCGCCGGATGAGTTCGGGCAGGTCCTTCTCTTTTGCTGTCAGCACAAAACCCATACCGGGATACATCCTGACCCACTGTTCAAATGTCATGTTGTTTGCAGCAAGGTCAGGCTTCGGGATACGCCCGAGGTCAACACTTGCCCCCTTCCCGCTCACTTCAAGCAGCATCCCGAGAGTGCCGATGAGGCCGGGGTTGCTGATGTCCTTTCCGGCAGTCACGAGGTGGTCTCTGCCGATCTGCTCGAGCAGGGCGATCTGTGCCCTGACCACTCCCGCAGGTTTCATGGTGACCGAATCCCAGTTGAGCAGGCACGATGGGTGAACCCTGCCAGAAAGGTCGATTGCCATCACTACGAGGTCCCCCTCTTCTGCTGTATGGCTGTAGATGACCGAGTCAAGCCGTGCACACCCTAGGATCGAGACGTCGATCACGCTGTTGGGCGCATCCGGGTGCAGGTGCCCGCCGACGATAGGAACCCCGAACTGGAGCGACGCGTCGTGCATCCCTTTTACCACCTGCTCGTGGATCGTGCTCTCTTTTGTGATAGAAAAGACATCTACCATCGCAAGCGGCCGGCCTCCCATGGCGGCGATGTCATGGATGTTGACCAGTACCGAGCAGTACCCTGCCCAGTAGGGGTCTGCCTCCATCAACCGGCTCCAGATGCCGTCAGCAGCGAGCAAGAGCGCCTCACCGTGGTGCTCGATCACGGCTGCATCCTCCCCAAACGATGCGATGACATGGGGAGCATCGATCTTTAAGGCGTTCACCATCTCGCCGATGGCATGCTTCCTCCGGACACCTTCGTATTCCCTGACCACGTTCGCTATTATCTCGGTGGAGCAGCTCTTTTCCACGACATCACCTGCATACCCGGCATTTCAGGATTGCGTGTATGGTATTGGAGGCTCATCAGACATAATTTATTTGATATACGGTCAACGTGTTGGTATGGACTGGGCTGAGAAATACCGTCCCGTGCGCCTGGCAGACATTGTCGGCAACGCCAGCGCGGTCCAGCAGGTTGCACGGTGGGCACGGGACTGGACGCATAAGTCAAAACCGCTCCTGATCTACGGCAAGCCCGGTATCGGCAAGACATCGTGCGCCACCGCGCTCGCAAACGATATGGGCTGGGAAGTAACAGAGCTGAACGCAAGCGACCAGCGGACGGCTGCGGTTATCGAAAGAATTGCCGGGGGCGGGAGCACTACGGCAAGCCTGACCGGCGCAGCACGGAAACTTATCGTCCTTGACGAGGCAGACAACCTGCAGGGGACTGCGGACCGGGGCGGAGCCCGCGCAATCGTCGAATGCATCAGGTCTGCCCGGCAGCCGATGATCCTGATCGCAAACGACCTCTACGGTATCGCCCCTGAGATCCGGCTCCGGTGTGAACCGGTGCAGTTCAAAGCGCTCCCCGCCAGGTCAATCGCCCCCCATCTCAAGTATATCTGCGCCGCAGAAAAGGTCGAGTGTACGGACGCGGCAGTCCGGCAGATCGCGGAGAGCGCGGAAGGCGACATCAGGTCTTCTGTCAATATGCTCTATGCGGCTGCCATCGGGAGGCAGCGCCTTGATGACACGCATGTGCACACCTCGCAGAAAGACGAGCGGATCTCCATCTTCTCCCTCATCTCCGCCATGGGGTCAAAGACCTCGGACGAAGACCTGCTCCGGCTCTCCCGCGAAGTGGAGGACACACCCGAGACCATCGAGCAGTGGATCGAGGGCAATATCCACCTGCTGGTGGGCGATGCATCCTTGCAGGGAGCGTACCATTATCTTGCACGGGCAGACGAGTACCTCGGGTATACATACCGGCGCCAGTACCACATGCTCTGGCGGTATGCAAATGCCGTGATGCTGCTTGGGGTTGCTGATATGGCGGCAGGAAAGGGGGTTCATTCCCGGATCATGCCGCCGGCACGCTGGCATAAGATGGCGGGTGCAAAAAAGCAAAAGGCGATCCGTTCGGCCCTGCTGAACAAAATTGCGGGGATGATGCAGGTCCCGCAGAATACGCTCCGTGAAGAATACCTTGGCATAATCTCGCAGCTTGTCGAGAACGACCCCGCTGGGTTCACAAGGGCACTTTCGATGGACGCCGAATCGCTCAACTTTTTTTTAAATGACAAGGTACGATCATCAGAAATTGTAAAGAAAGTGGCACTTGAGATCCGGGAAGAGGAAAAACAGAAAGAAAAAGAATCCAAGGCAAAAAAGATCCCCCCGGCTGAACCTCCCGTGCCTGAAGAGCAACCCCCTGAGGCGCAGAAAAACTCTGAAAAGAAACCTCCCTCAGAGCACCAGGCTACCCTTTTTTAGGGAATCCGGCGTGCGTGATACAGGTGGAGCAGCACACCGCAGTCCACCGTATCCCCGCCATTGCCATAGAGTTCAAATCCGAGGTGATACACGAGGAGATCAGCGTTGACGCGCTCTGCAAGTGCGATCATGGGCGGTACCATCTCGATTGCCGGCCGGATCGCATAGATGACCTCTGCGCCCGCGTAGATCCCGGTGTCGGGCTCAAAGATGTCATCTGCAATAATTTCGAGGTCATGGTCTGGCACTATTTTTTTTATATCCGTGCACCGGATGACCTTATTGGCTCCGGCAATGATTCTTGCTGCGGTTGTATTCTGCCCGATCCCGACCTCTACTGCGGAGTTGTAATGCGCGGCGATATATGCCCCTACGCACTTCTCAATATGTTTATGCTCGCCCATTTTAAACAAATTATAGCGATGCATATCCATATTTTTTGGGATTTGGCTGCGCCGGCGGGGTTACAGGTGCCGGTGGGACGCACAATATCTGCCGTGCTCGGGGTGGAATCAGGCATCACCGAGAACCCCGTGCGCATGATGGGCTATGACCATGCGCGAAAGCAGGTCAATGCCCGGGTGCTGCTTGACAGTGTTCAGGCATACAAGCACCGGCATAAAATTTCCGATCCTGTGCTCCTCGTCGTGTCCCAGGACCTCTTCCGGGACGGGCACCGGTTCGTGTTCGGGCTGGCCCGGGAACCAGTCGGCGCAGCGGTGGTATCATGTGCCCGGCTCGGGAATGAATTTTACGGGAAGCCGGCACACGACGATGACCTGATCGACCGGCTTTCCAAGGAAGGGGCGCACGAGCTGGGGCACCTGCTCGGCCTTAACCACTGCGCCGTGCCGGAATGCATCATGTTCCTGCCCAACTCGCTTGACGAACTTGACTGCAAGAAAAAGATGTTCTGTGATGCCTGCAGCCAGGAGCTGGAGAACCGGAAACAGGCATTACCCGGGTAACACAGCGGTAACGTTTTTAAAATAGTAATCCTGCCATTGTCCCGGTAATGGGACAGGAATTCACTTTTTTGATTGAACAATCGGATTAATTAAAAAAAAATCAGATCGGCGGCTCCGGCATTTTTACCGTAATATAGTACGCATGGATGCCGAGCAGGAGGTAGAGCGGGAACAGGATGCTGTAGGTATTGGTCTCGCCCCCGAACTTAAAAAGCCAGACCGTGGCGGTGATATCGATCTGGAAGATCATCACACCCCACCATTTGCCCAGATAACCGTACCCGAGACCGGGAAGCATGAAGTTTAAAAACCCTGCGACCAGCGGGTTTTTTGTCATCTTCGGCCGGCGGGCCAACCCGCGGGGCAGGTGCATCAACTTGATCCGGCACCGGGGCGAGGAGAGAATCGTTTTCCAACGCACCTCAGTGTTCTCATCTGCAAGCGAGCGGATAAGCGCCGGTGTCGCATCGGGATCGCCGATCTCGCCCAGGATCTCGATGACTTTCTGACGGACATTGCTGTCCCGGTCATTGAGGATGTGGGAAAGGGCAGGGATCGCGGATTTTCCCATCATTTTTACCGCTTTCCATTCCTGCATGCCGGCAAAATAGAATGCCTTCTCAGTATCATCCGCGGGCTTCCAGCCAATTTTCGCAAGGGCAAATGCAGCCCCGAACCGGACATATTTGTCATGGTCCTTTAAAGCTTGGACAAGAGGCACGGTTGCGAGTTCATCGCCGATCTCACCTAGCGCGATCGCCGTTTCCCACCGTACTTCGCTGCTCTCGTCCTTAAGCGTCTCGGTGAGGGCTGCCACCGCATCTGGATCACGGATTATGGTGAGCGCTTCGATGATGCCCAGCCGGATGTGCTTGTCCTTCTTCTTCAGTGCCCGGACAAGCGCGTCCATTGCCGGAGTGCCCAGTGATCCAAGCGCCTGTGCAGCGTGCGACTGCACCGTAATATCGTGGAACTGGAGCGCTTTGACAAGGCCCGCAATATCTTTTTTTGCCGCCAGAGCCTCAATATCCGGCTTTTTTTTGGTTAATATGCCAGGAAGGTTGATCGTTTTGTTCACCCCGTCATCTCCGATTCACGTTTTGCCATGAAATAGGTCTGAGTAGCAAACACTGCGGTGACAGGATACGCGAGAATAAATGGCAGGAACGGCCCAAGGTCGAGCTGCGCGAAAACAATGAGAGTCATGTAACTCATGAAGATCAAAAATCCCCACCATTTTCCCATGTAGTTGTAACCGAGCCCGAGGAAGAAGAAGTTCAGCAGCGCTGACCCAAAGGGGCTGGGCCCGCTTTTCGGGCGCTGTGAGAGCCCTACGGGGAGCCGGGTGATGGGGATCCCGCATTTTCGCGATGCAAGCACCGCATTCCACCGGACACTGCTGTCGCTGTCCTGCAATGCGAGGTTGCAGGCTGCCTTTGCATCCGGGCCCCCGATGCTCCCGAGGAGTTCTACCATCCTTGCCCGGGTCGCGGGGTGTTTCTCTTTAAGGAGGGAGATGATGGGGCCGGTGGCTTGTCTGCCGATCTTTTTTGCGCCGTCCCAGTTCTGGTGGGCAAGGAGATAATATGCCTTGTCAGCATCGCTCTCCGGTTTCCAGCCAAGTTGCTCGAGCGCTTTTGCCGCCCCGTAGCGCACGTACCGGTCCATATCCTGGAGCGATTTAACAAGAAGCGGGATGCTGTTCGTATCGCCGATCTCCCCGAGAGCAAGGGCAGCCGCCCATCGGATTTCACTGGTCTCTTCGGACTTTAAGAGGGTAGCGAGCGGGCCGGTCGCACGGGCATCCCTGATGGCGGCAAGCGCCTCTATAGCACCCACCCGGGTGTTGATGCTCCGGTGGTGAAGGGAGGCAAGCAAAACCGGGACCGCTTCCGCCCCAACAGTACCCAGCGCATCAGCGGCACGCCACTGGATATCAAAATTACCATGGTCAAGCAATGAGTTCAGGCCGTTGATATCCCTGGCCTCCCTCATCGCGCTGATATCAGGCTGTCGTATATTGAGAGATCCGAATAACGGCATCAGAAGGCCCCGAGTGTCACTCATTCAATATGGCATGCAGTCAATATTTTAATTTATGGACGGTGTTGAATATAACCTGAAATGTGGGGATCTGCCAAAGGGGCAGTCCCACGCTGTTTTGCCAATAAGAATAAAACGGAATGTTTTATTGTTGACGGGTGGTATCGACTGCTTGATCGACCATGCGCTGCTCTGCGATCACAGGGACGCAGTTCTCTGCCCATGACTGTGCCGGGCACCCCGAGTCCAATAACCGGCTGATAACTGCCTGCAGCGGGCTGGATCCCCGGTGCCCTGTGTATCCCCCGCAGGCATGTCCGATGGAAGATCTCGGACGCATCCATTCTCCTTCTTATATCGCCATGCTGCAGCAACGGTGTTTAGGCACAAACGGTGTGGCATTCCTTGATCCCGACACCTATATCACGCGGCATTCCTTTGATATCGCAAATCTCGCGGCCGGGAGCGCTGTTGCCGCTGCGGACCGTGCCCTTTCCGGTGAGCACTGTTTTGCGCTGGTGCGACCCCCCGGCCATCATGCGGAACATAACCGGGCGATGGGGTTCTGCCTGTTGAACAATGCCGCTGTTGCTGCCGCTGCTGCGTTGAAAAGCTCGGACCGCATTGCGATTGTCGACTGGGACAATCATCATGGCAACGGCACCCAGCACGCATTTTTTTCCAGCAACCAGGTGTTATACTGTTCTGTGCACCAGCGGGATGCTTTCCCCTGCACCGGCAGTATCGGTGAGACCGGGACCGGAGACGGTGCCGGGTTCAACATCAATGCCCCGATTTATGCCGGCGCCGGCATTGCAGATTACACATGCGTCTTTTCTGATGTATTTGTCCCGGCTCTTGTCCGGTTCCGGCCGGAATTGATCATTGTTTCTGCGGGTCAGGACATACTCTTTGATGATCCGCTTGGCATGATGGAAGTCATGCCTCAGCATTTTGAACTCCTCACAAGGATGCTTGCGGTATCTACCGGTGCCCCGATCGCCCTTGTTCTGGAGGGCGGGTACAGCCCGTCCCATGGAAAAGCGGTTGCGGGCATCTTTGCTGGTCTGCGGTCTGAACGCGACACTGGAGATGAGGTACGACAACCGCAGCGAAGCACTCAGGAACTGGTTTCACACCTCAAAAAGATCCACCGGATTGGATGACTGTTTCAGGGAGACGGCAGGACATCGATCTCCATGTGACTGATCCGAAAGTAAATATTTTTCGTCTGGATAATCGGCCAGAGCTCATAGAGGAGAACCGTTACGGGTTCCCACATCGCAGCCCACCCGATGATCAGGAGTGCATCGGCGAAGAGCTAAGCAAGCACCCCGGGGATCCCCGATCAAGTCTGGTGCCTGTGTCACTTATGTTCGCACTCGGAAACTCTCATCAAACAGTGCATCGAGGAGCGCACCTGTCGCCCGGAAGTCCCCCGGCCTCCCGGGGGATTCAGTGGCTTTCTATCGGTTTGAAGGCTCTCATCCGCAAGCATCCTGAAATGATGGCCAATCCGTTTATCAGGTTCACCCTCAGGTTCTGGTTCTTTTATATCCGGCCGGGAGGACATATCAGGATCCTGCTCTGCCATCAGTCCCTCACTATTTTGAACAGGTCACCGGCATTCGATAAATAAAAAAATATAAAATTCGGCTCTGTAGAAAACCTCGTTTCTATTATCCATATTGCCCTAACTTGTTCCAGTGATATCGCATTGTGGGGGATGCGGCAGCGGCGGGGGCGCAAGCATCAGCCGAAGCCCCCAAGAGCGTTAAGAGCTGGGATTTCTAAGCATTTTTACAGAGCCTAAAATTCGTCACTCCTTTTCCTTCACATAAACGATCCCGGCTGGCTCCCGGTAGTCCGTCCTTATAACGATGGTGTTGGAGATCCGGTTGAAGAGCCGGAGCTTGGTTCCGGGCATCCCGAACCAGCCGATCAGGCAGTCGACCGGAAGAAGGATTGCTTTACCCATGCTTTCAATTGCAGCAGATCCGTATTTTATTTTTGTCCCATCCCGTTTTACGACCTTGATGTTCATCACCATTTTACCAAGGGACTGCCCGCAGTACCCTTCCATACTCGTCCAGTAAAAAAAGAAGAACAGGGTCTGGAACCCTACTTCAAATGGGTTCCAGTTTTTATAGTCAAGGATCTGGTGTATGGTCCAGAATGGTTCCAGGGCCCCTCTGATAATATTTAAAAATAAGATGACAAGGATGATATCGATCAGCCATGCCCAGAAACGGGTGCTCCACCTGGCCAGATACAAGGTATTGGCTGGAACCTGTTCGGGAAGACCACCTGCCCCGTTGAATGATTCTGCCATGCTATTATCACCTATTGAACACGTTTATGAATGAATGTTACTCTTGGATATGAGGATGAGTATATTTCCCGGAAATGCCTGTAATGCATCAAGGACCCCCAATCCGGGTAACATCGTTTCTAAAAAAACTATCATAATATTAATAACCGAATTGAGCCATCAGTAGATATGCCGCCATGAGGGTCAGGACTTTTCCTGTAATACCCTTATTATGGACTGGAGATGGTTCCGATTAGTACGAAAATCCAGCAAATAACAAATGGTCAACGAGGAAATACGGCTGTCAGGTATCTCGCAGTGTGTATCGGGATTCTATTGATCTTTCCTTTGGCATCAGCGGGAGGATCCAGCTCGGGGATGTCCTATGCAGAACTGAAACATCCTGCCCCGCCCCCTCCGCTTCTGCCTGGCCAGTCTGCCGGGACGTATCCTGTCGGATTTTTCGGACTGAACTTCAATGTGGATAATGCAAATACCCTGGAACTCGATCTCGGGGCAGCGCAGACCGCGGGTGCTGAAGTCACCCCTCATCCTGACCGGGTTGAAGTATACCAGCACGGTTCACCATCAGTTTTGATCACGTTTTACGGGACAAATTTTGAATTTAAGAACGGGAAAATTGTCGGAAAGGTGACCCGCGCAGATTTTATAACAAGCCCTCTTATCGGGAAGATCGATGCCGGGGAATTGACGGGGACCGTCCGTGTTGACCTGATCGGGCTGACCGGAAAAGGATCCCTGACAAAAACCATTGATGCCAATGTCTCTTCCACTATAAGCGATCTCTTCAAGGCCGAAGCTGAAAGGGAGAACCTCGGTTACAACTCGGCAGCATTTATGATGAACATCACAAAAGTGAACCTCGAACAGACCGGTGCTGCGAACCTGACATTTACAGTTCCCTCCGGATGGGTCATCTCGAACGGCGGGATTGAGAGCGTCCGCATTGCGCGGATCAGTGAGAAGGATCATACTACACAGGTTCTTGACACCCGCTATTTAGGGACGACACCGCAGGATGCCATGAAATTCACGGCTTATTCTCCTGACGGGACCTCTATCTTTAGCATAATTACCACAAAAGCCGTGATGGCAAAAGGGGGGAAGCCTTCTGAAGGGCCACTGATGACGGATATCGGTATGTTCATATGGCTCTCCCAGATGGGGATTACGAACCTGCATCTTGTCGCAGTCGGAGCAATCCTGCTTGCCGGTATCCTGTTTGTCGGCTGGAGCCGGAGGAGAGTCCAGAAATGAATCAGATCTTTCCTGCCAGGAGTGTTAACCAGTGGATATCGACAGTTCCTGTAATTGCCCTCATGGCATGATCTTAATCTCAACAGGTACTCCTTGAACTCAAAGCAGAGGTGGAAAAGATGAGTGACCTTATCTGTTACCTGTCTGTCCATCAAGGGAATACAAAAAAAATTGCTGAAGCGATGGCACAGGCAATCGGTGCGGAACTGTGCGGGCCAAAGGAATTGGCGGAAAAGATCTGTCACAGTCTAACCTGATCGGGTTCGGCTCCGGGATCTATTTCGCAAAACACCATAAGGAGCTGCTCATGGCAATCGCTGCCCTACCGGCCCTTGCCGGAAAGAACGTCTTTGTCTTCTCGACAGCCGGGTCCTGTGCAGCATGGTTCCTCTTCCACCGGGCGATCAAAAAGGAGATGGCTGCAAAAGGTGGAGTTCTTGCCGGAGAGTTCTGCTGCAAAGGGTATGATACGTATGGGCTCTTTGGAAAATTCGGCGGGATCAACAAAGGGCACCCGGATGTGCGTGATATTTGCCGGGCGGTCACCTTTGCAAAAAAGATGGCTGGAATGACCAATTAGTTGGTGTCGGACCGGAGTCTTCCGGCTTTTCCGATGTTCTCCAGTTCATGTTCATCGATCATGATGGTCACAAGCTCGGGCTCGATCTTCAGTGTACTGACAAGCGTATCTGTGAACTCTTTTACGATCCTTGCCTTCTGTTCAACCGACCAGCCTTTTTTCATCTTGAGAATTACAACGGGCATAATGGCACCAGCATATCCGGAATCGTTGGACGCGGGAGTATTTAGGACAATTGATGATGAACTGACCGAGACAGATAACGACGATACGAGATCCCCACCACCCGACCGCCTTATCGGGGTCGGAGGAGGCAAGGCGGTGGAAATGATTTTTTAAAATTCCCCCCTTTTTATTTATTGCCCGTCAACTGTGAATGTTTTTAAATAAACCTGCCATATCTCTTCAGGACGGCCGCAGTTTCTCCCCAAACCACGGGAGGATGTCCTTCTTTCTGGACATCATGTTCTCAAGCAGGACAGGCTGGTCCCGGATTCCCAGCGTTGTGAGGACATGGCTTTCCGCTGCCGCAAAGAGCATGCTCCCGTTTTCGATGACGCTTGTGTACATCCCTATGTAGAAGTCCACACCCTGCTGCACCCGGAGTCTTGCCAGCTCCCGCCGGATCTCATCCGCATGTGCCAGCGGGAACGAGAAGGAAGGGACCATCACCTGTGCAATGATTACGTTTTTGCCAAAGAGTGTGTAACGTTTCGTGTCCCGCATTAAAAGTTCCTCCGTCGTTGAACTGTCAAGGTTCATTCCTTTCTCCAGCAGTTCCTGCCCGAACGCAGCCGGATCGACTCCCGCGATCGGTGCAAGGTATGCCACCGCCTCCAGGTCATCCGGTGTGGTAGTAGACATCTTCAGGACTAATGTATCGGAAAGGATGCCGGCAAGGAGGATACCCGCGATCGCGGGCGACGGAGAGATACCGCCCTCGCGGTATTTCTGGGTGATGATGGTGGAGGTGGACCCGACCGGGTCGTTTAAAAATTTCACCGGTTTCAGGGTCGACATCGCGCCGAGCCGGTGGTGGTCGATGATCTCGAGGATCTCTGCCCCGTCAATCCCGTCCACTGCCTGGACAAACTCGTTGTGGTCGAGCAGGATTACCGGTTTATGCACGTCCGAGAGGAGCGTGGTCCTCGTCACGATGCCGAGGAGATTCCCGTCCCTGTCAACGACGCAGGCGGAACGGAACTTGGAGTTGTACACGGTCTGTTTTGCCTGTGTGATGGTATCGGAAAGCGAGAGCCTCGGGATGTCTGTCTCCATCACCATCCGTACCGGTAGCGACAAGCTAATCATAGTCCCTATACCATATGCATCAAGGTCTGTAGCAAGGAGAGGCACTCCCCGCGCCTCTGCCTCGCGGATTACCTGTGCACTGACCGGTGCGCCGTCCGCAACGATCAGTGCCGCAATGCCGGATGCAATAAGGGCGAGCTGAAGCGGTTTGTTGTCACCGGCCACAGCGATATCCTTGTCAGTAATCTTCTTTCCGGCAACATCAGGCGTGTCGAGTGCAATCAACACCCTGCCCTCAAGTGTTTCCGCTGCACTCACCAGCACCCGTGCGGAGAGTATCCGCGCGAGGGTATCCGGGGGGAGCGGCGCAATTGCAAGCGCACCGATCTTCAGCCGGCGGACGTAGGCACGGGCGAGCCCGTGCTCACCCACAACGCCGACGAGTCTCCCCTCATCATCCGTGATCGGCACGTTCCGGATATCGTGCGTGTCCATGAGTTCCGCAACCTCGACCGTCGGTACATCGAGGGTTACGCTGATCCGTGCAATCTTCAGGTCGGAAACGCGGGGCTCAACACTCTCAATCAGAACAGGGGGATCCATCCCGAATTTACGGAGGGCAAAACAGGTCTCAGAGTTCAGTTCACCACAGCGGGCTGCGACATACACTCCCGGCTCCGCAAGGTTCCTGAATTCCGCGTACGCGATCACGCTCGCGATGCAGTCCGTATCCGGCTGCCGGTGACCGATGATAAGAATCTTTTCCATGGCCAAAATCCTGTCGCTCACTCTTGTCTCCCAGTATTGGGAGCGGGCGGATAAATACTGTAGGAAAGCCTAAAAAAACGGGTTCTGCAGAAATCATCGGTTTTCATAATGTTCCCTGGGGAATCGGTCATTGCAGAGCGGTGATTAACCTGGGAACCTATCAGAATGTTTTTTGCATGTCTGCTTTTTTAAAAATGGCAGACAGGAGAAGATATCCTTGCTGCCAGCCCCTGCCGCAGCCGCAGTCGACCCGGCCGCACCCATGCCCCAAAATAAATCTCTTTAATGTCTGGAAACGATTGGTACAGCGCAACAGCTATGAAAAATATCATCATCAAAGGCGCGCGCCAGCACAACTTAAAAAATATCAGTGTTGAAATCCCTCGCGACAAACTCGTTGTAATCACCGGTGTCTCCGGCTCCGGTAAATCGACGCTTGCGTTCGATACGCTCTATGCAGAGGGGCAGCGGAGGTATGTCGAGTCGCTCTCTACGTATGCACGGCAGTTTTTAGGGCTGATGCACAAGCCGGACGTGGACAGCATCGAAGGGCTCTCGCCCGCGATCTCGATCGAACAGAAAACAACGAGCAAGAACCCCCGCTCGACTGTCGGGACCACCACTGAGATCTACGATTACCTCCGGCTGCTTTTTGCCCGCATCGGGACGCCATACTGCCCGGAACACAATATCCCTATTGCGTCCCAGACGCCGGACCGGATTGCCGACCAGATCGCAGCTGAGCACGCAGGGATGGTTACCATACTCTCGCCGGTTGTCCGGCAGAAGAAGGGCACTTACCAGCAACTCCTCCGTGATCTCAACCGGGAAGGGTACGCCCGCGTCCGGGTTAACAGGGAGATCATCCGCACCGATGAGGAGATCAATTTGGAGCGGTACAAGAAGCAGGACATCGAGATCGTGATCGACCGTTGCGAGACATCCGACCGGTCACGGCTCACCGAGGCTGTGGAAAACGCCCTGAAAAAGTCTGAAGGGCTCGTACTGGTTGTCGGTGAAGAGGGCAACGAGGTGACATACTCCTCACTCATGGCATGCCCGGTCTGCGGGCTCGCATTTGAGGAACTCCAGCCCCGCATGTTCTCGTTCAACAGCCCATTTGGCGCCTGCGGGGAGTGTCATGGTCTGGGTGTAAAGATGGAGTTTGACCCCGACCTGATCATCCCGGACAAGAACCGGTGCATCGCAGACGGGGCCGTTGCCCCGTACCGTAACCCGATGGACGGTTTCCGGGGACAATACCTCGCAACCGTTGCAAAACATTTCGGTTTTGATGTGCTTACCCCGGTAAAAGACCTCACAGAGGTCCAGTATAATGCGCTCATGTTCGGCTCTTGTGAACGGATGAAGTTCTCGATGAGCATGAAGAACGGGGACGCACACTGGTCGCATACGGGTGAATGGGAGGGGCTTCTCCCCCAGACGGCACGGCTCTACAGCCAGACCCAGTCCGAGTACCGGAAGCGCGAGCTCGAGAGCTATATGCGAGTCTTTGACTGCCCGACATGCAGGGGAAAGCGGCTCAAGGAAAAAGTGCTTGCGGTACGGATCAACGGCAGGTCGATTATCGACGTGACCGATCTTTCGGTCAGCGGGTGCATTGCGTTCTTTGAGTCACTCCGCCTCACCGGCAGGGAGCAGGAGATCGCGCACCAGATCATCAAGGAGATCCGGTCCCGGCTTGATTTCCTTGAAAAGGTGGGGCTCGGTTACCTCACACTTTCGCGCAATGCCGGAACGCTGTCAGGTGGTGAGGCGCAGCGTATCCGGCTTGCCACACAGATCGGCTCGAACCTGATGGGTGTTCTGTACGTGCTGGACGAACCCTCTATCGGGCTCCACCAGCGGGACAACCGGAAGCTGATCGGCACCCTGCGTACGCTCCGTGACCTCGGTAACACCCTGATCGTTGTCGAACATGATGAGGACATGATCCGTTCCGCCGACCATGTGATTGACATGGGACCTGGCGCCGGCCTTCACGGCGGGGAAGTCGTTGCGGAAGGAACGCCGCAGCAGATCGAAAAGAACAAAAAGTCCTTAACCGGGCACTATCTCTCCGGTCAAAAACGGATCGAAGTCCCAGCGGAGCGCCGGAAGGCAGAACGGTACCTGACGGTTAAAGGCTGCCGGGAAAACAATCTAAAAAATATCGATGCAAAAATCCCGATCGGCCTTCTCACCGTAGTAACCGGGGTCTCGGGAAGCGGGAAATCGACGCTCATCTACGAAACCCTTTACAAGGGTATGATGCGGGTCCTCCACCAGTCTCGGGAACCTGTCGGCGCACATGACGCAATTACGTTCGATTCGGCGATTGACAAAGTAATCGTGATCGACCAGTCGCCAATCGGCAGGACGCCACGGTCAAACCCCGCGACATATACGAAGGTCTTTGACGAGATCCGAACGGTCTTTGCAGGGACAAAAGAGGCAAAGATGCGGGGATATAAACCGGGCAGGTTCTCTTTTAACCTGCGTGGCGGCCGGTGCGAGGCATGCGAAGGTGACGGCCTGATCCGGATCGAGATGAACTTCCTGCCCGACGTATATATTGAGTGCGAAGAGTGCAAGGGGAAGCGTTACAACCGCGAGACGCTCGATGTGAAGTACAAGGGAAAGTCCATTGCGGATGTGCTTGGTATGAGTGTGGAAGAGGCACTTGTACTGTTTGCAAACATCCCGTCCATCCGGAGCAAGCTGGAGTTGCTCACCCGCGTCGGCCTTGATTACATCAAGCTCGGGCAGAGCGCGACCACTCTTTCAGGTGGCGAAGCGCAGCGGATCAAACTGACCCGCGAGCTTGCAAAGCGTGCGACGGGAAAAACATTGTACCTGCTCGATGAACCGACGACCGGGCTCCACTTTGACGACACGAAAAAGCTGATCAAGGTTCTCGACGACCTTGTCGCCAAGGGCAACACCGTTGTCGTGATCGAGCACAACCTTGACGTGATCAAGTCCGCCGACCATATCATTGATATCGGCCCCGATGGCGGGGATGCAGGCGGGGAGATCATCGCGACAGGTACACCTGAGGAAGTCACCGGTATTTCAAAAAGCTATACCGGGCAATTTTTAAAACCGATACTACAGCTTCCATGATCACCCTCCCCGACATCCCCCATGCCCCCGGCTGCTACCTTTTCTCTGACCAGTCCGGCACGATCATCTATATCGGGAAAGCAAAAGACCTCAGGAAGCGCGTTGCCGGTTACTTTTCAAGGACCGATCATGATACAAAGACCAGGAGCCTCGTTGGGCATACCGCATCGGTCGATTTTGTCGTGACCACCAGCGAAGTCGAGGCATTTATACTTGAGAACAACCTCATCAAGAAACACCTGCCGCGGTACAATATCGATTTAAAGGACGCGAAACGGTTTGCATACATCGGGATCTCACGCGACCCGTTCCCCCGGATCGGGATTGCACGGCGCATCACGAAAGGAGAGGGGACATTCTTCGGGCCGTTTGTCTCTGCTGAAGAGCGCGACCATGTGCTACGGGTCATAAAAAAGGTTTTCTGCCTGCGGTCGTGCCGGAAGCTTCCCAAACGGGCATGCCTCCGGTACCATATGCAGTCATGCAGCGCCCCCTGTATCGGGAAGATCAGCAGGGAGGAGTACCTGATACAGGTCGAGCGGGCGGCCACATTTTTGAAAGGGAGATCGGGCGAGCTGCTCAAATCCCTTCAGGCAGAGATGGAGGAACGGTCGGCAGCACAGGATTTTGAATACGCGCTTGTACTGCGCAACCAGATCGCCGCAATCGGGCACCTCGCAGACCGGCAGCATGTGGAACGCCCCAAAGAGACCGATCAGGACATCATAGCGTACACGGTCGCAGGCGAAACGGTTTTTTTGATGGTTTTTTCTGTGGAAAAGGGGCTTCTTATCGGAAAACAGGAGTACTCCTTTGATTCCCGCAAGGATTTTTTTGAAGAGTTCCTCGTGCAGTTCTATGCGGACCGCACTCCGCCAGCAGAGCTCGTCGTCCCGGTCGGGATCGGTATTGCGCTCACCGAATACCTGTCGCAGAGAAAGGGGTCGCGGGTCCGCGTGACCGTGCCAAGGATTGGCGAGAAGAAGAAGCTGCTCGATCTCGTGTATAAAAATATTGAACATGCGTTCCTCCGTGACGGACTGAAGGTGCCGGGCCTGCAGGCAGCGCTTGATCTCAAAACCCCCCCGTCAGTCATTGAGTGCTTTGACATATCGCACCTATTCGGGACATCGATGACCGGGTCAATGGTGCAGTTCCGGGATGGGAAGCCGGACAAGAAGAATTACCGCAGGTTCAGGATCCGGACGGTTGAGGGAATCGATGATTTTGCCTCCATTGCGGAGGTGGTGAAGCGCAGGTATTTACGGCTGACAGGCGAGGGTGGGGAACTGCCGGACCTTGTCATCATCGATGGCGGGAAGGGGCAGCTCGGTGCTGCACGCGATGTCTTGGTAAGCCTCGGCTGCGACATTCCTGTGATCGCGATCGCAAAACGGGAGGAAGATGTTTACGTCCCCGGGGAAATACTCCCGCGCCGGCTCGATCCCAAAGGAACCGCGCTCCAGTACCTGCAGGAGATCCGGAATGAGGCCCACCGGTTCGCGATCGCGTACCACAAGCTTCTCAGGAGCAAACGGGCGGCGGGCAGGGATGCTCCCCGCCACCGGTGAGGAGGGTGGTTAAAAAGAGCGCGACATTGACAACTGTCCTGTTTGTCTGCTTTCCTGTGTCCGGAATCATTGCCATCGATATCAGGGTGGTAATATTACACAGATCCTGCCATTGTAAAATTCCGGGTTAATATAAAACCGCTCCCCTGCAGGATCTATTGTCTAACCGATCAGCTCAATCATGTTCCTTTCTGTTCAGGCTGTTGAACCGCGCCTATTTTATTAATAGATAAGCAGCAGCGCCCGACAGTTGTACGGGTGAGACACCCCCACGATACAAAAAAGGTGAACGAAGATGAAAGCAACACAACTGATCGCAGGTGCATTCCTCGCCTGCTGTTTAATCGGCATGATGGTGCTGCCGGCCTCGGCGGCATCCGGTGTACAGGGAATGAACGTAAAGGCAGCAAAGATCGATTCGGGCCTGCAGGACGATCTCTGGAAGGCTCATGCGGAGAACCGGCTGGAGACGTTCGACATGCACGTCCGGCACGCAAAGGACATCATCGATGTACTTGAAGCCCACGGGATCAACACAAGCGGGCCGCAGGCAGTGCTTGACCAGTTCGCTGCTATGCGCCCCGAGCTCGAGCAGGCGCTCAACAACCATGACCGCGAAGCGTTAAAGACTGTCAACCAGAAACTGATCGAGCTTACAAAGCAGTTCCTCCGGTCTGTCCGCGACGCGATACGGGCATCGGCCGGTACCGCAACCGCATCGGAATCCGGTATCGCGATCCCGCTTGCCGGTACCGCAGCGATCTGATGGTGAGGTCCGGGAATAATCTGCCACACCTCTTTTTTACGATACCGGTTTTATTCAGATCTTCGCTATTTTGAAAGGGTACATTCAGGCCGGATTACAACACGTACACTGGCAGAATCATACCTCTCTTACTGGGTGATAACGTTGAATTTTATCAGGCAGTCCGTTGTATCGCTCAACAACGAGATCCGGAAATTGTCAGAGGGGCCCGCCGACGATTGAACGTTCCTGTCCGATCCGGCTTTGGGAATATTTCCTGAGCAAAAAAATTCCGGTTTTTTCTCACGCAACCTGACATTTTCCCAATCGTTTTTTTATGGTCAGTCCGATCCCGTTCGAAAACGCCTTTCTCTGCATCCGGACCCCCTGTCCGGTAACACCACCCAGCTCGATCACCTTCAGTGAGCCTGAGGCAATCCGGGCCCGATACGGGCTCCGATTGGTGTCTGACAAGGTGAAAAGAAGTTCGTATCGGGCTCTGTTTCCCAAAGTTCGCGTAAAAGGCTTATTTTGGCAAACGGACGATTTTATAGATCCCCAAAACCTGCATGGAAATTCGGGAATCCGGAAGCCAGCTGATGGATTGGACATTCTGGAAACAATCCTTGTACAGAACGCTTTGGCAGGTCATTTGCGGGCATTTTAATCTCTTCAGATATTGGGTATTTTGGCAAACGGAAGGTTTTAAATGGCACTAATCTATCATGATTTATCATTGCCGGGGAGCCGGAAGGGTCTCTTCTCATTCCCAGATGGCCATCCCGTTTCCGGACGCGAAACCGTCCTTCCGATACCCGGGAAAAAATATTTTTGAAAAAAATTCAGAATCGAAAAAAAAATTTGAAAAAATCGCGAGCAGTGAAAAAAAATTTTCAATTTTTTTTGATCACGGAAAAAAGTTCTGAAAAGTTCAAAGAAATTAAAGCGTTGGGGTGACAGATTACCGGCAGATGGGAATGCCCCGGCGCAGCCGCACGATGATCCAGCCATCGATCACTTCGATGAGGTTTTTGCGGCACTCTTCCAGCGTTTTACCTGTCGCCCAGACACCGGGCAGTTCGGGCACTTCGCCGTAATAGGGCTCCTCGTCCTTGATCACATCGTAGCGTGCATGGGCGAGTGCTTTTTCGATATACTGGAGTATTATATTTTTCCCCTGCGGTTTGCCGTGGCTCCCTTGTACTCAACCGGTTATGTACCTGTCCTCAAATACATTCTGGTACCGGACAAAACCCGAACATAATAGAACACGAATCGAATGCAAGCCGGCGTTGTGCGGCTCTGTGAATGGTTTTTCCGTGGATGAGCACAACTGAATGCATATATCCCGGAAGAAGAGTACATAACACGAGGAGAAAACAATGGAAACTGAAGTCCTGAAAGAGCTGAAACTAATCCGAGCAGACCTGAAATATATCAGGAAACACATGGTCGATCAGGACATGATCCTCGCCCCGGATGAAAAAAACCTCCTTGAAGAATCCCGTCGCGAACTCAGGGAAGGAAAAACCCGTTCGCTTGATGAGATACTGAAGAGCCGGCATGTCACGTGAAATACGGTTCGGTTCGAAGGCGGACCGGTTTTTACAGGATGCGGATCAGAGGATCGTGAAAAGAATTGCCAGAAAAATCGAGGCCCTTGCCAAAAATCCGTTCCCTCGCGGGGCTAAAAAAGTCCTTGGCGAGGAGGGTGTCTTCAGGACAAGGGTGGGAGATTACCGGATTCTTTTCTCACTCGAAAACGATGACCGGACGCTTCTTATCGTGAACATCGACAAACGGTCCCGTGTTTATAAACGATGACATCCAGTCCCGGCCGCGCCTTTTTCAACTCTCCACTGAGAGCAACTATCTCCCCGCCCCCTGCTCTTTCTTTCCCGCCGCACTTCTCTTCTGGATCTCCTCCGGTGACGGGACGGGCCCTTTTGGCAGGGCGATGATTGCCTCGATCACTTTCACGGCGCGGGACGCAAGGTTTAATCTGTAGGGGGATGAAAGGGGATCATCTCAGCAATATCTGGAGTGTTGAATAATTTTGTAATTTAAAGAAGTCGCCCTTATGTATTACGCTCATTCCACAGGAAATCCGGAGAAATCCGACTGGCAGCTCCTCAAGGATCACCTCATCAATGTTGCAACTATTTCTGAAAATTTTGCCAATGATTTTCATGCCGGTGAATTGGCATACACAAGTGGACTACTTCATGATCTTGGAAAATATTCCCCGGAATTCCAGAAACGTCTCGAAGGTGAACGATTTCACGTTGATCACTCGACCGCAGGAGCGATTGAAGCCAGGAAAAAATATCATAAATCGTACGGTCTGATTTTCGCGTATGTAATCTCCGGACATCATGGGGGCCTCTTGAATTTTGGCAGCAGCGAAAGTGGCCTTTATGAGCGTATGCAAAAATCTGATTTACCGGATTATTCTTTTTACAAGCATGAGATCACCATTCCCGATCAAAAAACGTTTCATCTCGCATTGAAACCATTTCCCCAAAAAACCGGCTATTGTATTTCATTTTTCACACGGATGCTTTACTCGTGTCTAGTGGATGCGGACTCGCTCGATACGGAAGAGTTCACCAACCCGGAAAAATCTTCAGTGCGTGGACAGTATGAATCGTTCGAAGCACTTAGTAAAAAATTCGAAACTTTCATGCGGGAAAAAAATTCCGGTGCGGAAAATTCTCTGATTAACCGCGAGCGGAAAAATATTTTCAGCCAGTGTGTTGAGGCCGGCTCGCTGCCACACGGCATTTTCAGCCTGACGGTTCCGACCGGCGGGGGAAAAACCCTCTCTTCAATGGCATTTGCGCTCGAACACCTGAAGAAACATAATCTGAAACGAATCTTCTACGTTATTCCCTATACCAGTATCATCGAACAGAATGCCAAGGTGTTCCGGGACATTTTCGGGAGCCGGAATGTTCTGGAACATCACAGCAATTTTGATCCGGCAACGATTGAAACCGATGATATGGATAGTGGCAAAGAATCTCTCCGGCTTGCAACGGAAAACTGGGACATGCCGGTCGTTGTCACGACCAATGTCCAGTTCTTCGAATCGCTCTTCTCCAACAAACGGTCCCGCTGCCGGAAACTGCACAGCCTGGCAAAGAGCGTGATCATCCTTGACGAAGCTCAGATGCTGCCGACCGGGTACCTGTTACCCTGTCTTGCCGCATTGTCCGAGCTGGTCCGCAACTATGGCTCAACGGTTGTCATTTGTACTGCGACCCAGCCGAAACTGGGCGATCTGCTGGACGAGAGCATCCGGCCCCAGGAGATCATGGACTCGCCGGATAAATTGTATGAATCTTTCAAGCGGGTACGCGTGACTGACCTCCGTTCACTCAGTGATGCTGAACTATCAGCCAGACTGAAAGAGCATCGTCAGGTCTTATGCATTGTGAATACCCGGAATCATGCGAAGAAATTGTATGATGCGCTTGCCGGTTCCGGGAACTGTTTTCACCTTAGCGCAAGGATGTGCCCGGTCCACCGCAGAAAAAAGATTATGGAGATCAAGAATCGTCTCAAAGAGGATAAGGACTGCCGGGTTGTCTCGACGCAATTGATCGAAGCCGGTGTGGATATTGATTTCCCGGTTGTGTATCGCGCGATGACCGGGATCGATTCGATCGCACAGGCTGCCGGCAGGTGCAACCGCGAAGGGAAATTAAATGAGGGCGAGGTTTTCATTTTCAAATCCACGGAGAGTTATGGCAAGGCAACGTCATGGCAGAATCTTGTTGCGGAAATCGGCGAGATGGCCCTGAGTTATTCCGATGATCCGCTCTCGCTCTCAACTGTGACGGACTATTTCCAACGCTTATATCACTACAAGGAAGATGGAGGACTGGATGAGAAAAAAATCTTACAACAACTCGAAGAGCGTTCCGATGAACTTGCATTCCCATTCGTGGATGTCGCGGATAAATTCCGGATAATCGAGGGAGGAACAAAAGACCTGATTATTCCCTATGATGAGAACGCCAGATCGAAGATAACGGATCTTCGTGCAACAGAATTTCCCTGGATGTACATACGGGATCTTCAGGGATATTCGGTCAGTATCTATCCTAATGAATTTCGGGAGATGGAACGCATGAACCTGATTGAGACGATTGCCGACCGGTTTTATGTATTGAGATCCTGTGAGGATTATTCCGATGAAACAGGATTGAAAATCCGGGAGAATGCCGGATATGATGGATCATTGTGGATCATTTAGGAGGTGGTGGATATCGGATTTGGAATCAAACTGAGAGTCTGGGGGGATTATGCCTGCTTCACGCGCCCCGAGATGAAGGTCGAGCGGGTCAGCTATGATGTGATGACCCCTTCGGCTGCCCGGGGAATTCTTGAAGCGATCTATTGGAAGCCCGCGATAGTCTGGGAGATCGACCGGATTCATGTCATGAAGCCGGTGAAGTTCGACAACATCCGCAGGAATGAAGTGCTCGGAAAAATTCCGCTCGCTCCGGTTAAAAGTGCATTTCAGGGGAAGGAGGCCGTTCTCTTCAAGGATGCAAATGACGAGCGGGTCCAGCGGGCCTCCCTTATTCTCCGGGATGTCTGTTATTACATCGAGGCACATTTCAATCTCACCGACAAGGCCCGCCCCGATGATACGGTACAGAAACACTACAATGTCGCCCTCAGGCGAATGCGGAAAGGGCAGTGCTTCCACCACCCGTACTTTGGATGCCGCGAGTTCCCGGTGCAGTTCGAATTCGTTGAGGGAGAGATTCCCAAATCAAAACTGAACGGGAAAAAAGATCTCGGGCTCATGCTCTGGGACATCGATTTTGCCAACAACATGAACCCGGTCTTTTTCCGGGCTGATATGAATGATGGCGTGATCGATGTGCAGAACTGTCTTAAGGGAGGTGTTCACTCGTGATTGTACAATCCCTTGCCCGGTATTATGATATTCTTGCCGGGGATCCCTCCGTGAAAATCCCGAAAACCGGTTACAGCCCGGCAAAAATTTTATTCGCTCTGGTAATTTCGAAGGATGGTGATCTTACCAACATCATTGATCTCAGGAGCGATGGAAAGAAAAAGCAACCGAAGATGATGGAAGTCCCGTACCAGAAATCCCGGGCAGTCTCGATTATCCCGTATTTTGCATGTGATAATGCAAAGTATATATTCGGCCTCGAGAAGGTAAAAGAAGATCCGCGAAAGGGTTTTTCTTCAGAGGAATTCCTTTCAGTTCTGGAAGAAAAGGAAAAAGAAAAGATCGTGATAACGAAACGTTCCCGGGAATGTTTCGAGCAATTCAGGAGATTACATCATTCGCTCCTCGACTCTGTGCCGGATGCCGAAGTTCGATCGTTCCTTACATTCCTTGATACCTGGATCCCGGAAAATTCCCTGAAATATCCCAAGTTTTCCGAATACAAGGAGGAGTTGCTTGCCGGTGGTTTTTTTGTATTTGATGTGGGGGGTATGTATATTCATCAGAATCCGATCATCCGCCAGATATGGGATTCAAATTACGAAAGCTCTTCGGAAGAAGGATCAGAGATTGCTCAGTGTCTGGTCAGCGGCAGAAAGGAAAAGATTGCAACGACGCACCAGAAGATCAAAGGGGTATATGATGCTCAACCTGCAGGTGCATCTCTTGTTAGTTTCAACAATGATGCATTTTGGTCATATGGAAACAACGAAAAAAAGCGATTTTATAATGCCCCGATTAGCGAATCAGCGATGTTCAAGTACACAACAGCGCTGAATTACCTTCTTGAACGTGAGAGTGAGAACAGGGTCCAAATCGGCGATACTTCAACCGTGTTCTGGGCCGAGACCACCAAAAAGACCTGTGAGAATCTTGCCCATTTCCTCATTGATCCTGTTGAGGAGCCGGAAGATACCGGTGGAGATGATATCCAAGCAGAAGGAAAGAAACAGGATCTCCAGGCCCGCCAGCTTGTCAGCGATATTCTCCAGAAAGTCAGGAGCGGGAAGCATCTGGAGGAAAAAGATCTTGGCGTGGATCCTGATAAGACGAATTTCTATATTCTCGGACTGGCACCGAACAACGCCCGGCTTGCCGTCCGTTTCTGGCATGAGGACAGTTTCGGAAATTTCATCACCCGGGTTGCACGCCATCATCTCGATATGGAGATCGAACGGGATGATCACGGGCCGCAATATATCTCCGTGTACCGTTTGTTGAAAGAGACTATTCCCAAGAATTCCAGCGACAAGGCAGCATCCCCCCTTCTCGGGGGACTTCTCATGCGTTCGATCCTTGAGAACACCCCATACCCTGTACCGATGTACAATGCGATCCTGAACCGGGTGAAAGTCGAACGTTCGATCAATTATGCCCGGGCCGGTTTCATCAAAGCCTGCCTGATCCGCCTTGCACGAACCAGAGGAAAACATGAAGAGGATATGATTACCGTGAGTCTGAACGAAGAAAGCCAGAATGTCCCGTACCGTCTTGGAAGATTGTTTGCGGTACTGGAAAAGACGCAGAGCGATACGAACAGGGAGATGAAGAGTACCATCAACAGCAAGTACTTCAGCAGTGCATCGACAACGCCGGCAGTCGTGTTCCCGGTCCTGCTGAAACTTGCCCAGCACCACATTGCTAAATCGGACTGGGGATTCAAGTCAAACCAGTGGATTGAGGATGTCCTGATGGGAGTCGATGCCTTCCCGGCATATCTGAACCTTGAGGAACAGGGGATGTTCATGCTCGGGTACTATCACCAGAGAAAAGCGTTTTTCAAAAAGAAAGAAAGCAGCGAGGAGAAAAAGGAGGTTAAACCATGAGCGAAGCAATCAAGAACCGGTATGAATTCGTATTGTTATTTGATGTCGAGAACGGGAACCCGAATGGCGATCCCGATATGGGAAACATGCCTCGGGTCGATCCCCAGACCGGATACGGTATCGTGACAGATGTCTGTCTCAAGCGGAAGATCCGGGACTATGTCGATATGGTGAGAGAGGGTAAAGAGGGGTATGATATTTACGTAAAGGAAGGTGTTGTGCTTAACGAGCAGCACACGAAAGCGTATGCCGCCCTCGGGAGGAAGCCGGACTCAAAGAAACCCAAGGATGACGAACTGACAAAATTCATGTGCAAGAATTTCTTTGATATCCGTGCATTCGGTGCTGTCATGGCGCTTGAAGTGAACTGCGGTCAGGTACGAGGGCCGGTCCAGCTCACATTCGCCCGGAGCCAGGATCCGATCTTCCAGCAGGAAGTGACGATTACCCGGCAGGCTGTGGCGAATGCCAAGGATGCCGAGAAAGGCCAGACGATGGGAAAGAAACAGATAGTCCCGTACGGTCTGTACCGGGCAGAAGGGTACATCTCCGCACATCTCGCAAAGAAAACCACCGGCTTCTCTGAAGACGATCTCGCCCTTCTCTGGGACAGCCTCGTCAATATGTTCGAGCACGATCACTCGGCAGCCCGGGGAAAACTCTCTGCAAAGAAGCTGATTGTGTTCAAGCATGACAGCGAACTCGGATGCTGCCAGTCTCACGTCCTCTTCGACAAGGTCAAAGTCGAACGGCTCTCAACGGATCTGCCGCCACGCTCGTTCAAGGATTACAAGGTCACCATCTCTAAAGATGTACCGAAGGAAGTCGAAGTCATCGAAAAACTATGAGCGATAAACGCTATACCGATGACGAGCTGCTCTTGTTATCCGGTATCCAGCATTTTTGTTTCTGCAAAAGGCAGTGGGCGCTGATTCATGTCGAGCAGCAATGGCAGGACAACCTCCGCACGCAGGAGGGGCATTTTGTCCACGAACGGGTCGATGATCCGTTCTTCAATGAGTCGCGGGGAGATGTTGTCATCTCCCGGGCATTTCCCCTTGTCTCGTATTCTCTCGGCCTGACCGGAATCGCCGATGTGATTGAGTACACCCGTTCCGATGCCGGTATCCCGATTCCGGATCATGACGGCCGGTGGCTGATGAAACCGGTGGAATACAAACGCGGCAAGCCGAAGATCGATGAGCGCGACGAAGTCCAGCTCTGCGCACAGGTCATGTGCCTTGAGGAGATGTTCGGGATCCGGATCGATGAGGCGGATTTGTATTACAATGAGATCCGCCGGAGGCAGCACCTAAAAATTACCGAGGATTTACGAAGCCTCGTTGTATCACTGGCTGACGAGATGCACGAACTTTTCCGGAACGGTATCACACCGGAAGCCGAGACTGGGAAGAATTGTTCCTTATGTTCTTTAATCGATGTGTGCGTCCCGAAACTGACGAAGAAAAAGACCCCTGTCCGTAATTATATCGGGAGACACGTTCAGGAGGCTTGCGTCCATGACTCCTGAAATTACCCTCTCATATTGGGGGCAACATCAAATTGTCCCCGGGATTTTTACTTTATGAGAAAATTGCTCAACACTCTCTACGTGACAACTCCTGAATCCTATCTTCACCGGGATGGCGAGAATGTTATAATCAAAGTCGGCAGTGAGGAGCGATTCCGGATTCCTGTCCATAACCTTGAAGGGATCGTTTGTTTCGGCTATATGAGTGCGAGTCCTCAACTTATGCGATTGTGCTCGGACAAAAATGTCGGGCTCTCATTCCTCACGCCGTATGGAAAGTTTCTTGGGCGAGTGAATGGCCGGGTCAAGGGCAATGTCCTTTTACGACGAACCCAATATCGTATCGCGGATAATATCGAGGAGTCACTGGATATCGCAAAATGTTTCATCGCGGGAAAGATAGTCAATTGTCGGATTGTTCTTGGACGGAGTATCCGTGACCATGGTGAAGTGATAGGATACGAAAAGATCCGGTGTGCTGATAATCTCCTCATTGAGAACCTGATGAAGATAGATAGCTGCACGACACCCGACACACTCCGGGGCATCGAAGGAAACTGTGCGAAATTCTATTTTGATGTTCTGGACGAGCTGATCCTCAAACAGAAAAATGACTTCTTTATTCGCGAACGGAACCGGCGACCTCCCCGTGACAACATGAATTCCCTGTTATCTTTCCTTTACACCCTTCTTGCACATGATGTCGAATCGGCGCTAGAGACAGTGGGACTTGATCCGTATGTCGGATTCTTCCATACTGACCGGCCCGGGAGGGCAAGTCTCGCGCTCGATATGATGGAAGAACTCCGGCCGTTCATCGCGGACCGGCTCGCGCTCAACCTTGTGAACCTGCAACAGGTATGCGGTGACGATTTCCTGAAAAAGGAAGGAGGCGGGATTCTCCTGACTGATAAGGGACGCAAATCCGTGCTTGCCGCATGGCAGAAGAGAAAACAGGACGAGATCACTCACCCGTACCTCGACGAGAAAATCCCGATCGGGCTCCTTCCCTATGTCCAGAGCCTGCTGATGGCGCGGTATTTGCGCGGTGATATCGACGGTTATCCGCCGTTCTTTATGAACTGAGGTGTTGAATATGATGGTCCTGGTTACCTATGATGTAAATACGGAAACGCCGGAGGGAAGGCGAAGGCTCCGGCAGGTTGCACGCGAATGCGTAAATTACGGGCAAAGGGTTCAGAATTCCGTATTCGAATGTCTTGTCGATCCGGCACAGTTTGCAAAACTTAAACATTCCCTGAACAGTATTATGGATAAGGATCGGGACAGTATCCGGTTCTACTATCTGGGTGCGAATTGGCAGAACCGGGTCGAACATTTAGGTAACAAGACCGGATACGATCCTGAAGGATTATTAGTTGCGTGATTGCCGCGAACCTGAAGCAAACATCCTTTTCCCAAGACCTTCGCAGGAAAGATTGGATTATGCTATTTACATTTTATGCCGGATTCAACAAGTCTGGTGGTCACGGATCATTATCACGAAATATTCCTAGTTGGAAAAATTTTCCAATCCGGGTTCAAATTTTCATTTATTACGGGTTTGATGAATGATTATCCTTTAATTCTATGCGAACATTGATCTGATCATTTGCGGTCGCACCCCGTGCGGGTGCGTGGATTGAAATATCTAAGGATCATATGATCGCTATTAACTGTGCAGTCGCACCCCGTGCGGGTGCGTGGATTGAAATTCCATGTCTTTGCCGAAGTCATTTCAATCCCCGTCGCACCCCGTGCGGGTGCGTGGATTGAAATAAGAAAGCATCGGACTTATTGGGTGGGGAATTGGAGTCGCACCCCGTGCGGGTGCGTGGATTGAAATCGGTGCATACGTGGTATCCGGCATGATCTTACTGTCGCACCCCGTGCGGGTGCGTGGATTGAAATTCAAGTATACATGGGATCGTTCCAAGACGCTCGGGAGTCGCACCCCGTGCGGGTGCGTGGATTGAAATACGGTGATTCGAATGAGTAATGAAGACCCCTACGGTCGCACCCCGTGCGGGTGCGTGGATTGAAATCAGTGGAGCGATCGCGGATTGTTTTATCATAGCGTCGCACCCCGTGCGGGTGCGTGGATTGAAATTGGATGAGATCAAGTGCCTTGATTTACATGATGTCGCACCCCGTGCGGGTGCGTGGATTGAAATCACCCGGAGCGATTGAACGATCCACAGAAGATCAAGTCGCACCCCGTGCGGGTGCGTGGATTGAAATAGCGACAAGGCATGGAGCCGCAACCCGGTGGAGGTCGCACCCCGTGCGGGTGCGTGGATTGAAATATTAATGAAAGATGTGATTGAAATATGACACCCGATCGTCGCACCCCGTGCGGGTGCGTGGATTGAAATATCCCATTTTGGGGGAGCGCCATTCACCCAGTTTGTCGCACCCCGTGCGGGTGCGTGGATTGAAATTTCCACCCGTATTTGCATTTTAGACAGGTGATAGGTCGCACCCCGTGCGGGTGCGTGGATTGAAATTTCGCAGTCTTGCGTTTTGTCCCGCTCGTTTCCGTCGCACCCCGTGCGGGTGCGTGGATTGAAATTGTCGCTGCGTCCTGATCTGCTACAGGATCAAGTCGCACCCCGTGCGGGTGCGTGGATTGAAATGATGCCAGAATGGGCGTGTAGGAGAGAACTTGCATGGAGGTCGCACCCCGTGCGGGTGCGTGGATTGAAATCAAGATACAAAGTGATTGTTGTGGACGAGACCGGTCGCACCCCGTGCGGGTGCGTGGATTGAAATACAGTATACGGCCCTTTGTGATATCCCCGAGTGCGGTCGCACCCCGTGCGGGTGCGTGGATTGAAATTCACCAAGTGCGATTGATTCAGCACGGCAGGATAGTCGCACCCCGTGCGGGTGCGTGGATTGAAATTGGTGGTGCGTTTAATGGTGGACGCGGCGGAAAGTCGCACCCCGTGCGGGTGCGTGGATTGAAATTTCCTGACACGGTGATTTTAAAATGGGGCGAGAAGTCGCACCCCGTGCGGGTGCGTGGATTGAAATAAGAGACATAATCATAAATAATCTTTATCTTTAGTCGCACCCCGTGCGGGTGCGTGGATTGAAATTGGGATATCCTGTTAAAACCGCTTGGCCCGGTCGTCGCACCCCGTGCGGGTGCGTGGATTGAAATTTCTGCAGGTCCGCGAGCTTCAGCAGGATCTCGATGTCGCACCCCGTGCGGGTGCGTGGATTGAAATCGCGCCGGTGTCCACGTGCCCGCAGATTGCGCCACAGTCGCACCCCGTGCGGGTGCGTGGATTGAAATAAACGATTGTTTGAGGAGCGTCCCGACATTTGATAGTCGCACCCCGTGCGGGTGCGTGGATTGAAATCAATGTCGTTGGTAATTCGGTGAGACTCAGTGTGAGTCGCACCCCGTGCGGGTGCGTGGATTGAAATTGGACGCTGGCACCGGCTGTCAGGGCACTGAGCGTCGCACCCCGTGCGGGTGCGTGGATTGAAATTTGGACTAGGTATGCAGTTCCGGCATCTTTGGAAGTCGCACCCCGTGCGGGTGCGTGGATTGAAATGAAAAGAAAAGAGATTAAGATTAACGGGTCGGTCGTCGCACCCCGTGCGGGTGCGTGGATTGAAATAAAATAATTGCCGCATCCCGATCACTACGAGTGAGGTCGCACCCCGTGCGGGTGCGTGGATTGAAATAATCTTATTATTATAATGCAAAAGGTGTTATTACGTCGCACCCCGTGCGGGTGCGTGGATTGAAATCAAATACTATATCCTATATATACCAACACCCCCACGTCGCACCCCGTGCGGGTGCGTGGATTGAAATTTGAAGAGTGCGTATCCAATGACAGCCACGGCCGTCGCACCCCGTGCGGGTGCGTGGATTGAAATAAATAAGAACCCGCATTTGTAATTGCCATTTTAAAGTCGCACCCCGTGCGGGTGCGTGGATTGAAATCCCACACCCCAATTATGCCGCACCCTGTTGCCGAACAGTCGCACCCCGTGCGGGTGCGTGGATTGAAATAACCCGGGCTCACGCATTGCCCAAACAATAACATAACGTCGCACCCCGTGCGGGTGCGTGGATTGAAATCCCTATCGGCTGGTCGTGGTCGCATGAGCGGCGGTGGTCGCACCCCGTGCGGGTGCGTGGATTGAAATATTCAGGCGGCACGAACATACCTGGAATAATGTTGTCGCACCCCGTGCGGGTGCGTGGATTGAAATTTGAGGTCTGAGAGCGTCTTGACGACGAGACCCGCAGTCGCACCCCGTGCGGGTGCGTGGATTGAAATTTTATCGACAAGGAAACCCCGCACAGAACACCGTCGCACCCCGTGCGGGTGCGTGGATTGAAATGTCATAGATCGGTACGTTGGCGGCGTGGCATACGTGTCGCACCCCGTGCGGGTGCGTGGATTGAAATACCAAAAGCCCCGCCCGGCTGTTGCCGATGCAAGTGGTCGCACCCCGTGCGGGTGCGTGGATTGAAATACGTTACCATACGAGACCCGCCCGCCTAATAAAGTCGCACCCCGTGCGGGTGCGTGGATTGAAATGTTGGGCGTTGGCTGATATTATTATGGCTGTATTGTCGCACCCCGTGCGGGTGCGTGGATTGAAATTTTTTTATGTTAGTTGTTGCTATTGGATCTACAGTCGCACCCCGTGCGGGTGCGTGGATTGAAATTACTTTAAGAATTATCACTCGTCAAAAGGTCGTGTAGTCGCACCCCGTGCGGGTGCGTGGATTGAAATTGCCAGCCTTCATAAATTCAATGGCAAGCGCACAGCCCAGTCGCACCCCGTGCGGGTGCGTGGATTGAAATAATATTTATTGCAATCCTTCTTGGCACTCTTTTTGGTGTCGCACCCCGTGCGGGTGCGTGGATTGAAATTGTCACTCTTTTCCAGCCTGCAGCAGCTGGTTCTGTCGCACCCCGTGCGGGTGCGTGGATTGAAATTTGCGTGGCATAAACACTGTTAACAAGGCTTAATGTCGCACCCCGTGCGGGTGCGTGGATTGAAATTTACAATCTTGACTATAGCGATAAATCGATCACAGTCGCACCCCGTGCGGGTGCGTGGATTGAAATAAAAAGAAACCAAAATACAGTGAACATTCCAGGTCGCACCCCGTGCGGGTGCGTGGATTGAAATATCATCTGTCAAGGCTCTCATCGTAAATGTTTCGTCGCACCCCGTGCGGGTGCGTGGATTGAAATCGTTTTTTACCATGTGGTTGCCGTTGCATTTTGTCGCACCCCGTGCGGGTGCGTGGATTGAAATCGTCAATCTCACCCCGAAACCACGCTACGGTCATGTCGCACCCCGTGCGGGTGCGTGGATTGAAATCACGAAAAAGGAAACTACCACCGGATGATACATTGTCGCACCCCGTGCGGGTGCGTGGATTGAAATCTGATTTGTATTCAAAAAAACCATAAATTCCGGTGTCGCACCCCGTGCGGGTGCGTGGATTGAAATATCCCTTTTGCCGACTGTGCCTGATCTGTCAAGTCGCACCCCGTGCGGGTGCGTGGATTGAAATTCCTCCAGAATGGAAAATTAGGATAATTCCTCGTCGCACCCCGTGCGGGTGCGTGGATTGAAATATTTCGAGGGAGCTGCGAAGACGATGGGGGATCACGTCGCACCCCGTGCGGGTGCGTGGATTGAAATGGTTGTAATAGAGATGATCCGGCTGACCACCGTCGCAAGTCGCACCCCGTGCGGGTGCGTGGATTGAAATAGGCGAGGACGGGCGGGACGAACAGGTTGTTATAGTCGCACCCCGTGCGGGTGCGTGGATTGAAATTCACAACCCGCCATAACGGGAAATGCTATTTCACGTCGCACCCCGTGCGGGTGCGTGGATTGAAATCAGGTAGCAGCGGCAAGTGACACACTCCGTGCAGTCGCACCCCGTGCGGGTGCGTGGATTGAAATTGGGGTGTAATGCCCTTAGTCATTGTCGCTTCAATGATGGTCGCACCCCGTGCGGGTGCGTGGATTGAAATCCCATCCTGTCGTTGAGACTGCGTAAAAAAGTGGGTCGCACCCCGTGCGGGTGCGTGGATTGAAATAACAATCTCCGGTCTTTCTGCAACATTCACCAGTCGCACCCCGTGCGGGTGCGTGGATTGAAATATTTTCTCAATGATTAAAAGGATGAGTACCGCAGTCGCACCCCGTGCGGGTGCGTGGATTGAAATCAGAACGTCGATACCGTACCAGAGTGCCATGAAGTCGCACCCCGTGCGGGTGCGTGGATTGAAATAATCTGTATAAACATCGTACCGGACATTAAATCCGCTGCAAGTCGCACCCCGTGCGGGTGCGTGGATTGAAATTTGTGGTGTCCTGCATTGGTGCATATTATATCCTGTCGCACCCCGTGCGGGTGCGTGGATTGAAATTTGATCCGGTTGCAGCACAAGACGCAGCGACAAAGTCGCACCCCGTGCGGGTGCGTGGATTGAAATGGTCTGTGGTGTCGATATAACAACCATCCCATTGGTCGCACCCCGTGCGGGTGCGTGGATTGAAATGTACTCCTTTATTTCAAAGGGGGCTTGCTGAAATGTCGCACCCCGTGCGGGTGCGTGGATTGAAATCAGGAGAACCCGAAAGCAGGAACGATTGATTATAGTCGCACCCCGTGCGGGTGCGTGGATTGAAATACAACCTCCACCGCCGCCGGCAGCGTATATGACAGTCGCACCCCGTGCGGGTGCGTGGATTGAAATATTAATCGCGTTGCTTCTTCTTCAAGGATGACTGGTCGCACCCCGTGCGGGTGCGTGGATTGAAATATCAATCGAACGATAATGGCCCTCATCTTTCAGTCGCACACCTCGCGGTGTATGATTGATACTCATGGTTACTGATTTTTCGGTGTATTAATCAACCTTCGAGCGGCACATCCAAGAGAACAAGGATTGAAATAAATAAGGAGAAAACTGATGAACTCGAAGCGCGTACACAATGGCATGAAGATCGTGGTTCAGCTGGTGCCGGAAGAAACGGGTGGATTCTCTGTTTTCGTTCCCGGCCTGCCCGGCTGCATGTCGCAGGGTGAGACCGAGGAGGAGGCTCTGGCAAATATGAAAGAACTGCTTCCGGAGTACCTCGAAGTCCACACGGCTCGCAACGCCAAATTCCTGCCAAACACCCGCGAGCTCATGATCGAAGCATGAGATTACCGGTGATCTCGGGGCGGGAGATGATCAAGGTCCTGCACCGGAAAGGGTGGATCGTTTCCCGTAAGACCAGACGGGGAAGCCACGTTATCATGCAGAAGGAGGGGGTTATTGATGAACTCAGTGTACCTCTCCATGATGAGTTGAAACCCGGGATCGTCCATCGGTGCATTGCGATAGCGGGATTGACCGGGGACGACTTTTAATTTGAGTGGCACATCCAAGAGAACAAGGATTCCTTATTGGATCCGGTACCCCTTTCCCTCTAGGAATTCCTTCAGCCGATCTTCTGCATCCGGATCAGTCGCAGGGATACCCCGCATGGCCTCATCGTATGCCTCCCATAGCCCGGGATCTTCCGAATGGAGCGCGAACGTTCCGGTGATCGTCCCGATCTGTTCGTCTGGCCCGGAAAAGACCCGCATCACCACGCACCGGAATGACTTGCACTGGGCGGGGCTGTGGCAGTGGATGGTGCATCGTGTGAAATCGCCATCTGGCCGGAGAAACCGGCAGGCGGTGGGGTGCTTGTCGATCCATGCATGATCTGAAAAGAGGTGCCGCTTATCCCCGTCAACTTCAGCGGTGAATGGTGTCCCTGTCGAAACAGAGCAGCACTTAAATCCAAATGGGCTGATCTGCTTCTCGATTACGATGTAATCGCCAATGTGCATACAGCATGACCCGCACTGCCGGCAATGGAATGTCATGTTCGCCCTTTCTCCCTGTCCCACTCAGGTGTCTCGCAGCTTCGCATCCGATACAGCACCATCGGGCTCATCTCATTATATTCGTCTGGCGCAGTGCTTGGGATCGCGTTGTCCCCACCAACAATATCCGCCACGGGGTCGCAACGGGGGCCGGTTCCCCCGTTAGCACAGCGGGTAGCATAGTCAGGGAAATTCCCGTGTCGGGTGGTCCTCATTCACAGGAATATGGAAAAGCCCGGTATTAAAGAAGGACTGTCTGGTTCAAACGGGTGTTGTAAGGTTCACGTCCGCACCGCGTAACCGGCCTTGGAGAGGATGCGGATCATCTCGTCCTGCCATACGGCATCGTTCTCTATGGGGAGTGGATCGATGCACGTTTCCCAGAGCCGGGTGAGCAGCGGGTCTTCTGAGACAAGTGTCCGAATAAACATGACCCTGCCCACCCGCCTGCCCCGCCAATCGAGGATGAGCAGGCGCCAGCAGGAAAAGTCACGGCAGATCTCCGGGCGGGTTCTGTGGATGGTGCAGTACCCTTTTTTGTCTGCCGGGCTTACCCGGAAAAACGGACATGCTTCCGGTTCGCGATCAAAGATGCTTGTATCAGAAAAAAGGGCAATCTTATCGTTGTCGATAACGACTTCGTTCTCCTCGCCCGTGTACTGGTTTGCCAGCAGGAATGCGTAGTTGCCGTGCTCTTCTTTTATCCGGTGGACAAGCCCGAGGTGGCTGCAGCACTCCCCGCACTGGACGCATTCGAATGCCAGATGACTCCTGCCTCCTGTTCATCGTAACTGGTGCGCTGATCGCTTTTAACACATCCGCAGGATAATGGTATTTCCTGCCGTTTTTGAGTTTTTTTTGGCGGAGGGATTCTTATGTATAATTGTACTGACAGTGGGTCAGCCGCACTCATTTTCACCCCCCTCCAGCTCAATGCTTAAACGCTCCGGCGGACAATGTTGTGGTCGCAGACATGGACGAGATCACCATCGTTGACATTCCGGACCAGAGGGTCCTTGGCATAACAAGGAAAGGAAACTACACACTGATTCCGGAACTCCTGATGAAAGTGTACGAATTTGCTGTATTCAACAAGGTCACGATTGCCGGCCCGCCGGTCTTTGTCTGCCATGAGACATCACCGGAATCCGTTAAAGAGGCAAACGAGAAGGGAACGGCAATCATCGAAATTGCGTGGCCGGTTGCCGGCAACGCAAAAGGGAACCGGGAGGTCCGGCTCTATGACCTTCCCGGAAAAAAGATGGCTCAAAGGATTCACCGTGGGCCATACGAGGCATGCGAACCGACGTATCTTTCGCTCTTTGCCTGGATTTTTAAAAAGGGCCTGACGATCGCCGGGCCAATCCGCGAGGTGTATCCAAACGATCCGCGGGAGGTAAAACCAGAAGAGGTCATCACCGAGATCTACGTGCCGGTAAAATGATCGGGACTCACACCGGCCAACCCGATAACGGAAATGTTCCATTTTTTTGGTGTTGATACCAACAAAAAATCATCCATCCCGATAGAAATCCCAATTCTTATCTTAATAATACCGGATTGGAAGCGCTTACTCCTGAAAATGTCGCAGTGTGAAAAAAAGTGGAAGGATTTATGCAAAGATGGAGAAGTCGTTCTTGATCCCGATCGCTTCGATGATCGGCTTCATAGTCGCTTCTGAGACTTTGAACTTGTCCATGTACATCTGGAGGATCTTCTGCTCGCTTCCGGCAAGGACGCCGTCTGCCATTGCAAGGTCGCAGAGGACTGCAAGCGTTGCTACTTTCTGCTTCTCGTCAAGGCAGGCTGCAACAAGGTCAATGACACCCGGGAAAGGATTTTGTCTCATGACCGCGATCGCGGTGTCGACGGCTTTCTTGTCGCCCCGGACGATCTTTGCAAGGTCGCCCATTTCGGTCTCATCAATAACGCCGTCTGCGGCGACAACGGTCAGTGCCGAGAGCACGAGCGCGGATTTCGGGGTCAGCTGTGCAGGTTTTCCGGTTAATTTGTCAAAAATTCCCATATGTTTCACCTGGTTTTCCCGTCATAGTTGGATGTAATGGGACATCACCTTTTCGGGTATGGGGAAAAATTGTTATTATCCTGTTTCCGGGTCCAGAAACGATAAAAGAAAAAATATTCAGGACGGCCGGCGCAGCACGAGGAGCCCTGCGCCGATTGCAGGCAGGACAATGAGCAGATCCAGTGGTACCGGGTGTGTTGTTGCCGGGACCGGTGTTGACGGGGAAGGGATGACCGGTACCGGTGGAGCAGTGATCACAGTCTCTTCTGCCAAAGCGGTTGTCACGGGCGGCAAGGGTGCAGAAGTGACTGCACGTGGAACTGTATCTCCCGTGATGGACACCTTCCTTTCGGGCACTCCAAGTGTTACATATACCGTATCCCCGGGCGACTGCGGGTTTTGTGCTGCAATGGAGAATTTCTTGTCAGCCGTGGCAGACGATGTCCTGAACCCGACGATGGCGACTCCGTCAATATCGGTGGTCACCTGCGCGTAATACCGTGTGTTCGATGTTGTTGACGAGGATGGCGCGACATCGTCAATAATTGTCCGCCCGTTGCCGTTGTAGTACTGGTACGAGCCGATCACATAGGGGCCTTCCGGCGGGTCCTGCACCACGTTCACCAGATTGCTGTTGATGACCGGGGGCTGGTCGCCCGGCTCACCGCTCATCGAAAACGTCCGGGCGACCCAGACATAATACGCGGTGTTCGGCTTGCCGGTGATCGTGACCGTAAACCCACTCCCCCGTGTCAGCGTGTCCTCGGCAGATGCGATGGGGACCATCGCAATAAGTGCAGAACAGACCACTATGATGATAAGAGATCCAAAAATCCGGTGTCTCAAGAGAATGCTCCTGGTGCTCCTTTACCAGACGATTGTTGTTTTTCGCGGGTATTGGATATTGTGGTCTTGTTATCCGCCCCTCACCTTTTTTACCAATCCTGCCCTCAAGTGATACAGGGATCTGTATGGCAATCGACTGGTATAACGAATTTGTGGACCTGAACTATTCGCCTGCAAAAGACGACCTTGTCTGCCTCTTCTATTTCGAACCGGCTGCCGGCATCAGCAGGGAGGAGGCCGTGGGCCGGATCGCGTCTGAGAGCTCGACGGGCACATGGACAACGCTCTTTTCTATGCCGCCGCGGATGAAGAAGCTGCAGGCGACCGCGTTTGATATTGACGGGAACTTTGTCAGGATCGCGTACCCTCTTGCGCTCTGGGAAGAGGGAAATGCCGTCCAGCTCTTAAGCGGGATTGCCGGAAACATCTTCGGGATGAAAGCGGTAAAAAACCTCCGGCTTATCGATGCCACGCTGCCGCCGGCATACCTGAAGCACTTTAAAGGCCCGCACTTCGGAAACGACGGGATCCGGAAGATGATGAATATCCATGGCCGGCCACTGACCGGCGCCGTCCCAAAGCCCAAGATCGGGTTTACCGCAAAGGAGCACGCTGAAATCGGGTACGAGACATGGATGGGCGGGTTCGACTTTGTCAAAGACGACGAGAACTTAACCTCAACCTCGTTCAACCGGTTCGAGGACCGGGTCAACCTGATGACCCGGAAGCGGGAGAAGGCGGAGAATGAGACCGGTGAGAAGAAGTCCGCGTTCCTCAACATCACGGCTGACGTGGATACGATGAAGAAGCGTGCCGATCTCCTTGCGGAATACGGCTGGAACTACGCGATGATCGATGTGGTCGTGGTCGGGACAGCCGGTGTAGCGACCATGCGGGACTACTGTTCGGATCTCGGCCTTGCGATCCACGCCCACCGTGCGATGCACGCGGCGTTCGACCGGAACAAAAAGCACGGGATGACGATGTATTTCCTTGCCAAGATCATGCGCCTGCTCGGCGTTTCGCAGATCCACACGGGAACCGCAGTCGGGAAGCTGGCCGGGACAAGGAAGGAGTCCATGCTGCTTGCCGGCCTTTTGCGGGAGAAGAAGGTGGACGCTGTTGAAAAGCTATGCCTTTTTCAGGACTGGGGGAAGATCAGGAACGCCTTCCCCGTTTCCTCCGGAGGGCTGCACCCCGGCCTTGTGCCGGATGTAATGGACATCTACGGCACCGAGCTCGTGCTGCTGGTCTCCGGCGGCATCCACGGCCACCCCAAAGGCACCCGGGCCGGGGCAAGGGCGACCATGCAGGCGATCGAGGCATGGCAGGAGGATGTCACGCTCGATGAAAAAGCAAAGAAGGCAAAGGAACTCTCACAGGCACTGGAGAAGTGGGGATACTACAAGCCGAAGTGAGTACCGGGTGAAATCATGACACCGGAAGTCCGCGAGCTGAAACACGAAGAATTTCCTCGTGCTGAGAAATTGTGGGAGCAGTACCGGGGCCAGAAAGCGGACCCGGTGCACGAGCGGATCTTCGGCGTCTTTGCGGAGGGGGAACTCGTGGCAACGGCCCGCTACACCCGGCACCTGGACGGAAACGAGATGGACTGCGTCTTTGTCCCTGACAAGTTCCGGGGGAAAGGCTATGCGAGGGATGCCGTGGAAACCCTCATACAAACGTGTGGTTCAGAGACAATTCATATCCATTCGACGATCGTGCTGATCTCCTTTTACAAGACCTTCGGGTTCACCCCGATTCCCGAAGAGCAGCTCCCTAAAAGCATCCGCGAGCGGTTCCTCTTCTGCTTTGGCGAGATGCTGGGCTGCAATGTCTGCCCGATGGTGAGGAAAGGGGATGGGAAGTGATCATGACACCTCTTTTTATCACTTTCACCACACGCAGTGCCTAAGAATATCAATCCATGTGACAAGGTCTTCACCGGTAAATGATGATACTCAACCTCAATCTTGCGCAGCGTCGTGTCCTGTTGCTGCTCCAGCGGGAAGGCCCAAAGGATGCAGAGGTCATTGCCGATCGTCTGCGCATCCCGTTGAGCGAAGCCCGGGAAGCGATCGCAACACTGGCAGAAGAAGATCTGGTCACAACTCCGGACCAGAGTGTTGCTGAACTAACAGAATCGGGGGAGAAGTATAACCTCCTTTGCGATGAGAGTATTGAGGAAGAGCTTGGTCGCCTGAAAGGATGCAGGGCCGGCATTCTCCGGTATATTCAGGAAACGGAACGGCACCTGGTTACCCTGCAATCGCTGTCTGTACATCTCAATTGTCCGGAGGGGGAGATCTCCAAAGCACTGGATGCCCTTGAAGATCTTGGGTATCCGGTACTGGACATCGTATCATAATCACGGGTCCGGATCCGCGATGACAGGAACAGATCACAATCCTAATGATAGGGAAAATCCCTACAGTGCAAACAGAGCCGGTAGTCCGGACTATTGTTATATCCCGGCCGTGCCGGGCTGCATCGGCATCCTGATACTATAAGAAATCCCTGAGATTAGGAATACGGGTTCATGCACCATGGCATCCTTGAGCCAGAGAATGTACGGGTACAGCTTCTCCGAGATCGAAAAGGAGATCCTGTTCCGTAAAAATAATATGGGCTTTGTCCGCCCCGCCAATACGGAAGGCACCGTCTTTTATCTCGACCCTTCCCCATTTTTGAAAACACCGAAGCGGGAGGTGTATGTCGCCCTCTGCCCGCCTCCCCAAAAAGGAGCACTCATCCGGGTATCCGTTTCGGAAACCCGGGAAGAGATATTCAAGGATCATGTCGGGTATTTCCGGCTCCTGATCCACTGCATCACGTCCTTTGAACCCATCGATCCAAACACCCTTATCCGGCACCATTCCCTGCTCCATCCTGATGAAGTAACCGGTTTCTTCAGCCTGCCGTACACCGGGGAGGAGGAGATCGTCAATGAGATTGCCATGTGCTCTGCCCTGTATACGATCTCTTCGCCCCCGCTTCCGGATCAGAAAGGGGGGATCAATGCAGCTGTACTGGGAAGATCAAAACCGTGGGCCGGGTTCAAGCGCAGCATGGACATCATCCCCTCTGAACTGAAACGGGAATCATCAGACTACTTCTACAGGCTCTCCATGCAGGAAGAGGATTATGCAAACCTGAAAAGCCGGGAGATCAGCCTCGCCTTCCTCAATCCGGAACGTGTGCCTATGCACATCCCGCTCGTCCTGGATGTTGAGATCAAAAATCTTTCAAAATACAAAGAAACACTTCAGGTTCAAAAACCGCTGGTAACGGCATTCATGCTCGATGCGCTGCTGATGCAACCGGTATTACCGGATAACCTTCAGGGGTCAATCGTTGACACAATGTACGAGCTGGTCTCTGACGTCAAAGGATCGGGTAGTATCCCCTATACCCAGGATTTCAACACCCTCATACCCCGGCTCGGCGCCTCGTTTGCCCGGTATAACTCACGGTTCAATGTCAGCAGTGACGATATCAGGAAAGGTGTCGACCTGTGGTCTGACATGTTCTACCGGGCGAAAAAGATCGTCTCGACCCAGCATCCCGTTGCCCGGCTGTACCGGCTGAGCGATGCGGCAAGGAGATTGTATGTTGACTTAAACGATGTCTATGGCATCGAAAATCCGATCATGGTTGCAGAGATCCCCGCGCATATCGCAGGAGCAAAAAATCCCGATAAATATGAAGAGGCGATGGAAGACCTCAACCGACAGGGGCTTATCATCCGTCTGAACCATTGCACAATCAAATTACTTGATTTCGGGAAACAGTGTCTGACCTAAAATGGCAGTACATGGCCGATCCTCATTTTCACAACCGCTTTCATCGTTGATTCAGCACCTTTCTTCCACACACTTTCCAGCCGCAAGCCGATCCCTTTTAATATCCTAGTCAGACATCCTAAGCACCGTGACCAAATTCCAGCTCACCTCCACATTCGCACCGGCCGGCTCCCAGCCGGAAGCGATAGCGGAGCTGAAAAAAGGAATGGAGAAGAACGACCGGTTCCTGACACTGCTCGGCGTCACCGGCTCAGGTAAGACATTTACGATGGCAAACGTGATTGCAGCTGTTAACAGGCCGACGTTGGTCATCGCCCACAACAAGACGCTCGCCGCCCAGCTGTACCAGGAGTTCTGCGACTTCTTCCCCAAAAACCGGGTCGAGTATTTCGTCTCGTACTATGATTACTACCAGCCTGAGTCCTACATCCCGGCCAAAGACCAGTATATCGAGAAGGATTCTGCGATCAACCCGAAAATTGAGATGATGCGCCTCTCTTCCACCGCCTCGCTCTCGCACCGGCGCGACGTGATTGTCGTCGCCTCGGTATCCTGCATCTTCGGGCTCGGGAACCCGGAAAACTTCCGGAACATGGGATTTGAACTGGCGGTGGGCCAGAAGGTCTCACGGAACGAAATTATGAGCCGGTTGCTTGACATCCAGTTCGAACGCAACGATATCGACCTCTCGCCCGGCAGGTTCCGTGTCAAGGGCGACACGATTGATATTGTGCCCGGTTACTTTAACGAGATCATCCGGTTCGAGATGTTTGGCGACAGTATCGAGCGGATCCGGGAGGTGGACAAAAATACCGGTGCAAAGAAGGAGGAACTGAAGTACTTCCATGTCTACCCGGCCCGGCACTTCGTGACGCCAGAGAGCGCAAGGAAGACGGCAATCGCCTCGATAAAGGATGAGCTGGATAAAGTACTGCCAACGCTCGGGATGATCGAGGCACACCGGCTCGAACAGAGGACCCGGTTTGATATTGAGATGATTGAAGAGACGGGTTCATGCAAAGGGATCGAGAACTATTCCCGGCACTTCGACGGCAGGAAATCAGGTGAAAAACCGTACTGCCTTCTCGACTATTTCCCCGATGACTTTCTCATGATCATCGATGAGAGCCACCAGACCATCCCCCAGCTCCACGGTATGTACAACGGCGACCTTTCCCGGAAAAAAACACTCGTCGATTACGGGTTCCGGCTCCCGAGTGCGCTGGACAACCGGCCGCTCAGGTTTACAGAGTTTGAGCAGTATATGCAGCAGGTGGTCTTTGTGTCGGCAACACCGGGCCCGTACGAGCTTGCGCAATCGGTGCAGGTTGTCGAACAGATCATACGCCCCACCGGGCTTGTCGACCCGGAGGTGGAGGTGCGCCCCACTGAAGGGCAGACAGATGACGTGATCCGGGAAGTGCACTCAACGATTGCAAGGGGCGACCGGGTGCTGGTGACCACGCTCACCAAAAAACTTGCCGAAGAGTTATCGGAATACCTCGCCGACCGTGGTGTCCGTACCCGGTACCTCCACTCCGAGATCCAGACGCTGGAACGATCCGAGATCATCCGCGAGCTCCGGCTGGGCAAGTTCGATGTGCTCGTCGGCATCAACCTTTTACGGGAAGGGCTTGACATCCCCGAGGTCGGGTTCATCGGGATCCTCGACGCCGACAAGGAAGGGTTTTTACGTGATGCACGGAGCCTGGTCCAGATTATCGGGCGGGCAGCGCGCAACGTCAATTCACGGGTAGTCCTGTATGCCGACACCATGACCGACTCGATGAAGAAGGCCATTTCAGAGACAAAGCGACGGCGGGACCTGCAGATCGCGTACAACCGTGAGCATGATATCGTCCCGCAGACGATCAGAAAACCGGTAAAGGAAAAGGAAGTCGATATCAAAGATACAAAGCATGTGCCCAAGAGCGAGATCCCCAATGTCACGATTGAGCTCGAGAAGCAGATGCGGGACGCAGCGGAGAACCTGGACTTCGAGCGGGCGATCGCGATCAGGGAACAGATAAAAAAGCTCAACGAAAGGCTCAAATCAGCAGGGAAATAATCGTCCACCGTTAAGGAGAAATAAGAGGTAAAATCTTATTTTGTGACCGGATCCGTGCCTGCAACCGGTCCGGGATCTGCTTCGGTCTCTAGTATATCATCCGCCCCGATCCCGTAATATTTCTTGATAATGTTTCTCACTTTGTCGGATTCGATCCAGCCTATATCGATCTGGGTGATGATCCGGTCGATCTCTTTTGCTTGTGCCAGCACTTTATTTGCCACATCCTCGGCAAGCATGCAGGTGAGCCCGACGATGACTGCGAGAGGGTTCCGGATATGATCCCCTAGGATTGCAAACTGCTCGATGTTCTTCTCGATCTGCTTTAATGCAGTGCGCTGTGCCGCCTCCATCTGCTTGCGCTGGGTGATATCCACCATGGTGCAGACCATCTGGTTGTCAGGCAGCATTCCCGCGGCTAGGAGCACCCAGCGGATATCCGATGTTTTTGCGGTAAAGCGCGTCTCGAAATTCTCAACGCCCTCTTCTTTTACCAGGGCAAAGAACCCCTCGCGTTGGGAAGCGTCAACCCACAGCACGGAGAATGGCACGTCACGGATCTCCTGCATGGAATAGCCAAGTATTGATGCAAACCGCTGGTTCGCCTCGATGATGGAGAGGGTATTGGCATCGATCAGCCCGGTGCCGGCTTCTGAGTTGTTGAAGATACCCCGGTACTTTGCCTCGCTTTTCTGGAGGTTCAGGGCAAGGCTTGAGACAACCGCAGCTACACCGATCATAATTATCGCTTTGAACAGGCCGGTTACCAGATCAGGAGTGGAGCCGCCCATAAGAACATAAATCATGAGCAGGTAGATCGCGGTGACAAGAAATGCAAACAGCATCCCCTTCTTCGGGTACCAGTAGGCAGTGATGACGACAGGGATAAAGAACAGTCCCGGGGTTACCTCAGTCATTCCGAAAGACAAACTGAAAATATTGACAAGGATGGAAAGGATGGTGGTATTTACGATAATGAAGAACCAGATGCCGACAAAGCTTTCGTCCCGGATGCCGGGTTCCTTGGTGTTTTCCATCGTGTATCAACCTTTTTTTGAGGCAGGTATTTTTGTCAACAATCAATTTTTTTTAATCCCTAAACTTACTCTCTGTGCCGGTATAAATGCTCACATCATTAAGGTTAATAATATTTGCTTCTGTGGGGAAAAACAATATTCACTGGCTACAACCCTGCATATTCAAGCAGCAGGAGAAATCCTGCCAGGAGGATGACCGCGGGGATGATCACGAGCCACTCGTTGACCTTCAGGAATTCGGGAAGTGTCGTATTTTTAAATTTACCCTGGTGCAGGAAGCGGGAATTGAGGAACGGATAGAAACGGGCAAAAAGTCCGGCACCGATCAGTATCCCGGTAAACCCGCCAGCCAGCGCATCGAGCGCACCTTGTCCTGCTGCCCCGGCAACCGTCCCGGGACAGTAACCCAGCAATGCAAACCCGAGCCCGAAGATAAGACCTCCGTATACGCTCGAACCGATAGAGCCTGTCACTACATGTGGCTGTGCCAGCCCCGCCCGTTTCAACAAATGAAACCCGATCATCCCTACAATGACCGCCGAGAGCATCATCTTTGTGACGGTAAAATCGTTAAGCAGCAGCTGTCCGACGATCACATCGTAATTTGTGACACCGGATTTCTGGAGCAAAAAGCCAAACGCGATGCCGATAATTACCCCGAGCGCGAGCTGGGCGTATGCATTCCGGTGAAGGGTTGTCAGCATATCCTGCCACCACCTCTCATGCCCCGATCACCCGGAAGAGTAACATGGCCGTCAGGATGCCGCTGATAAAAAAGCAGGAAGCCGCGGTGATGCCTGCACACGAGAGCTGCGATGTCCCGGAGATCCCGTGCCCGCTTGTGCAGCCACCTGCCCAGCGTGCTCCAATTTCAAGAAATATACCGCCGATGACAGCGACAAGGACCCTGACGACAGGGTTGGAGCCAAAGGTATCCCCCCAGAGCGCCGGCACCCATACCATCTCAAAGGAACCCGAGAGCATTGCCGAGATAAACGCGCCGATGACGATGCCCGGGACAACCGCAAGCTTCCAGTCAAGTGCAGGGGGAATGGTACGGTAATACTCGTTTTTTTCAACCATATCAGGCTGGAACAACAGGGCAATCAGCCCGCTTATCTTGACATATCCCGTCGAACATCCCAGCCGGCGGTCCGAGAGCAGGAAGCTTATGCACACAAGGACGCCAATTGCGGCACCCGTAATATACGGTGACCATGTCACCTGGGTAAAATACGATAGCATGTCCTATCCTACAAATACCGGAGTATGGTGTGATACAAAAAATGTCCCATTCGTGCAAACGGTATCCGGTGAACAAGGATGTTCCCGCACGATGCCCGCGCCACTTTTCATGGCGGCGGATATGACCGGCAGAACACCGATAAAAAAAGGGTCCGGATATTGTAAAATTACCGCCAGGTGATGTCAGCGGGATTGCGCTCGATCCATTTTTTGAATTTTACCTTCGGATAGCCAAGTGCCAGGGCAGCGTGGATCTCACAGGTATCAGGTATTTTGAGGATCTTTTTAAATTCCGGATTGTGCCGGATGGCAAAGAGAACAAACCCGGAATAGAAAGCCCCGACGCCCAGTGTCTCCGCTGCCAGAAGGGCATTCTGGACGGCAAGGTTTGCATTGATCCCGCCCATACTCGCATGCCTGTCTGAATAGAACAGGACGAGTGCGGAAGCATTGTGGAGGAACACATCCCTCCCCGCATCCTGCACCTCTGAGACCTTCTTTGCTATCACATTGAATGCATGATCCTGCTCGAGCTCCTCTTTTTTGTGGATTTTGCGGAGTTCTGTGATGGTCTGTTTGAGAAATTCAGCTGCATTTTCAGAAATTTCCGTGAGGAGAACGACGTCCTGAATTACAAGATATTTCGTGCTCTGTGAATTGAGAGCTGACGGGGCAAACCGGGCAGCTTCAATAATGCGCTGTATCTCCTTTTCTCGGACCGGACGGCTTGTAAAGTAACGCTGTGACCTCCTGTTCCGTAAAAGTCGCATCAGCTGTTCAAATGACGGTGTCACCCCCTTCTTAATGGTGCGGATCGATCCTTTCGGAAAGTCGCTGTGGGTGAGAGCATCATGCGGGCAGGCCGCGACGCACTGGCCACAGGAGATGCAGAGAGCATCATGCAGGGGGTCCGGAACAGATTTTTCATCTTTCTGGACAAAGACAGCTTCCGGACAGACCTGAACACATATCCCATCGTGTTTGCAGATTGCAGGATCAATCGAGATCGTGACCATGATATACCTCAATTTCATGCATTGCTGTAATAAAATATATGTTCTTTCATCTGGTTGTTTCCTTGCTCTCCCGCGATAATATCTGCAGTTATTGCCCGGCAGGTTATTACGCACCCGTGCCCCTCTTCCAGCCGCAGCTGCTGTTTCAGGTCTTGTATATAAAAAATGGTTTTTCTGCTTTGATCCGGGTCCGGAACTGCAGTCCGGACGATTCGGGACTGACTGAACTGCTGAACGGGAACCGGTGGACAGTTCACAGACAATCGGACGCTCACGACCCTTAAACTGGAAAAAAACAATAGATTATTGCCAGAAATGCGCCAGGTCACCAGTGGCCGGAGAGCGCGGATGGAAAAGTAAAAGAAATGGTTCCATTAAGAAACTGGCAGAATGGTGAAGATGATGGTCAAGGAAAAAACCGGTAGATATGTTACACTCATTGCAGTGATGGCAATTGCTGTCTGCCTGATTATGGTCCAGACCGCAGTTGCGCAACAGGAAACTCTGGCAACTGCACAGCCTCTCAATACAGTCAGCTCCGTCTCAGCCTGCCCTGCGGGCTGCGAGTGCATGACCGAGGCAATGGCAAAGGCAAAGTATGGAACATTCTCTTACTGCAGCAATGCTGCCTGCGGGTACGAACAGGCATCAGTCAGCACACAGGCGACGGCCGGAAAAGCGGCAGTGCCTAAGTACTGCGTCCGTAAGATCGAAGAACAGGCAACTCCTGTCCCGATCTGTCCGGCAGGGTGCGCCTGTCTCCCCGAGGCAGACGCAAAAGAGAAAGGGTATGTCCCATGCGGAGGAGTACAGAAGATCTGCGGGTACCAGTCCCTGACAGGAACGTCAGCGGAAACCAGCACGACCCGGCCGCTGTACTGCTACGGCAAGCCGGTACCATCGGTATGCCCCGCGGGATGCGACTGCATGACAGAAGCGCAGGCAAAGGAGAAATTCGGCACATACGTCCGGTGCTCCAATGCGCCCTGCATGAATGCGCCGGTGGCATCTGCAGCGCAGGTGGCATACTGCTTCAGGAAAGCGGGGGAACCGACAGAAACGCCATCTGTCGGCACGGCCAACTGTGCGTGTTCGTGCAGGAATTCTCCGGACACAGCTGCGGTAAATCTCCCTACCTGTTCCTGCACCTGTACAAAATGTGTCTATGACTATCAGAACAACCGCTGCACCGGGTCTTGCGGGAACACAAATGAAGCGTGCCAGATCAATACGGTCGTGAATAACGCTGATGGAACTATTGCGTATGCAGAGTGCCATTGCAAAAAGCCTGCAGGCAGCATTGTTCCGCAAGCCGTCGCCACGCCGTACGTGATCTCGGCATCGTGCGATCCTGCATCAGGGATCTGCCGCTCCGAAAATGGGGTGGAGTTAGGCAACGTGAGTAAAAATCCCACAGTATCGGAAAAAGCCTTGGGCAGGGATGAGGTCGTTGTTCAGGAGCGCGTGCGGCTGGCAGGGAGCGGTGAGCTTGGCAGCAGTCCGGATGTATCCACAGTCCTACAAAAGGAAATTACAGGAAAAGATCAGGAGCAGGCAGGAGAAGGTAACTCTGCACAGCCATCACCCGACATCATCCGCTCGATTGGAAATATTATCCGCTCGTTCTTCAACTTTGGATCCAGCGGCTGATTTTTTTAATAAATCATTTTTTACCGGCCGGATTTTCATTTCGGACGAGCCGGATTAAGTTTTCCCGCCCTTTGCGTACCTTGACGATATGCCCGTTTTCATGGAGCACGGCAAGTGCCGAGCTCACCGTGGATTTGGGTGCTCCGAGCCGGGCGATGATCTCGGACTGGTAGACCTCGCCGTCGTTCTGCTGCAGAAGCAGGACAATCCGTTCCTCAATGGTTGCAAGATCCGGATCCTGCTGCTGCTGGGCAGGAACGGGTTCCGCGTGGGCCGGCCGCAGGGATTTCCTGCGCCGGATGACAAAGACGGCGATCACGATCCCGGTAGCGGAGATGATGAGGATGGTTGTCGCCGTCTCCAGTAAAGGGAAAGCCGGGGGCGCCAGCACGATCTGTGGCTCTCCCGGTACAAACGAGCGCAGGCCGTACCACGTGAGATCGTCTCGGGAGAGGTCCGGTGGGGGCGTCGCGGCCGTTACCTTGTATCCCTTTGGGAGATGGACTGTCAGTGTTGTCTCCTTGGAGAGGTAAAGGCCTCCAATAAAAGCATCACCGATCGAAAGGTCGCTTCCGGCCTGTGCAAAACCGGTCCAGATAAACGAGTACCGGATCACGCCATATGTGCCTGTCGGGGTTGTCTGAACCGATGTCGCAGTGGAGAAGTTCCTGATCTCCATGGCACGCCCGGTTACAGTCGCGGCGTTGCTGGCAGATTGTTCCATTACCAGCCGTACCTCATCTGCGGGAATGGCGGCAGCATCGGTAATGTCCCGTTCGAATGCACCGACATCCTCTTGGGTGGGGAGAAGCGCCCGGTATTCGACATTCCAGAGCGCCGATCCGTCAGGTGCAGGATCGATTGAATATCTGATCGTATATGCCGGTGCTGCAGCAGCAGGGATGCAGATGCAGAAGAGAATGCTGATCAGAACTATGCCGGCCCGGACCATGGTTCCTCGTTATTGTTAACTTGTCTTTTTATTCCTTAAACAATTGCACGGGTGCTTGTCCCTGTCCGCAGATTACGGTTGTTTAAAATCGACAGGAATGCCTGAAGGCACAACCATGAACCGGGCCGTCTGTGGATCAGAAAGACATCTCGTCGATGAAATGCCCGGAACCGATCGGGCATCCGGAATGATTCCATGAATAGCGGTAATGGTGTCTCTCTCCCATTGCTGCTTTACTTTCAGATAACCCCAGTATGTGAAATTACGGCTGCATGCCTGGGAAATGCCTTGTTTGCATCCTGCATCATCCTGACCTTATCCCCGGGTACGCGAATCTCGAATCTCGCTCCTTTTCCCGGCTCGCCGGTTTCACGGATCATCATTCCGGTAATGGCAAGGATCTCCCGTACGAAAAAAAGGCCAAGACCGGTATGTTTGCCGTAACCCTTTTTAAAAATCCGTTCTTTTTCTTCAGTCGGAATCCCGATCCCGTCGTCCTCGCAGGAAATAACAAGGTTCGGTCCATCCATGCCTGCAGTGAAAACAAGGCGGGTGATCTTCCCGCCATGGCGGATCGCGTTTTCAATAATTGTGTAGAATACCCGGTAAATGAGCCGATCGGCATGGATCTGGACCTTGGGCAGCCGGTTGATGACTGTCATGGTAGACGGGCTTAGCGACATCGATCCCATATCAACGAGCATTCCGGGCTCCTGCCAGACAGGACATTCTGTCCCGATCTCCTGGTAATCCCTTGTAAATCTCATGATTGCAGAGATGCTGTCGGCTGTCAGGAAAAGTTTGTTGAATAATTCCCGTTGGGCCGGGTCATGCAGGGTACTGTTATGGAGGATCCCGATATAGCACTGGAGGGCGGTGAGCTGGTTAAAGACGTCGTGACGCGTGACGGATAAGAGGAGGTTTAATTTGTTGTACCGCTCGGTTATCGTTGCCGGTTCCGGATAGGATCCTGCAACCGGCTCCTGATCGCCATTCTGCCCAACAACCTTCCCTGCTTGGTGCCCTGGAACAGGACACGCTGACCGGGGAGTGCAGTCCGTGCCATGCAGGCTCTCAGGATAAGCGATCTCGTTTTGTCCACGGTTATCTTCGGGCGTCATGAACATCACTTTGCGTTCCCTGTGTTGCCCCCTGTACCGGTTCCTGATGTTGGTGTTGGCTGGGGGGTGACTGATACTACCGGTTTCGTGGTCGGCACCGGGGTAACCGGGGTCGTTAACGCAGGTGTCGGGACAGGTGTTTCTGCCGGGGTTACCTGTGGTGTAACCGGGACCGTTGTCCTGGTGGTCTGGGGTTGGGGAGTTAATGCAGGCGATGGCGCCACATTAGTGACCACCGGCTGAATTGAGGGTGTGACCAGGGATTTTACAGGAACTTTTGTGGGTACAGGTGTTGGAACAGGTGGGGTGGATGTCGAAGTGGCGATGATTGTCGGGATCTGTTGCCCGGTGACGGAAACCGGCCCAGTAATTTTTACTGCCTGAACCACGATCCGGTTGTCCGGCAAAACCTGTTCCTGCATCTCGAACCCGGTCTTTACTGAAAAGGCTGCTTCAAGCGCCGCGTTCTGTGCACGGGCACCTGCAAGACCCGGATGATCTTTTTGTCCACTCAACACCTGGCCCAGCACAAGTTCATCAGCTGCGGCCTTCTCCTGCGCCTTGAGCAGTCCCGGGTCACTTGCAGGGACCGCCGGGACAATGGCTGCCGTAACGGCGATCTTCTCGCGGTACTGCAGGAGCGCGGTTTCTGCCCCGTCCGGCCGGTTATTCCGGAGTTCTGTTGCGGCCTCGGCAATTCTTATGTTTGCATGCTCCAGCTGCTTTTCTATCTTTACCAGAGGTGATGGGGCAAACGACTCATCGAAGTTCTCCAGCGAGATCTTCAGCCCGTATAAGACACTCGACGGTCCGATGCGGACATCGGCAGTACGTGCAGGCACTCCGGTAGCAACCGGTGAAGCGCCGAGTACCGGTTCCGGTGCCACGACAACCACCGGCTGGGTGGAGACGGCTGCGGTTGAGACCGGGCCTGCAGCTGATGCGGAATGGATGGCCGCAAGGCTGATTGCAACAGCGATGATGAAGAGAAATGTAAATCGCATTCCGATCCGGCATGTCCTCCCCATATATTCTGCTCCTTGTCCTGTACCGTTGTTGAACCGGATCTGCAATAAGGATGGCCATTGTCCAGAAAAATTAGATGGTTCGCCGCGCGTTGACCGTGCACTGGAACGTCCCTGATGGTTCTGTTGTTCAAAATAACCGTAAACAGAAGAGATCGTGTTTTTTCTAACCATGGCCTTTCCCATGATGTGCAGACAGGAAAAATATCCGGTGTGCATCAACACACCATCAGTCCTGCTATATTCACCCGGATTCAGGTGCGACGAATGAGATTTTCCCTGCCTTTTTTCACTTTATGGATTAGCCCGCGCTGCCCGAGTTCGTTGAGCGCAGTGCCTACTGTTGATTTGGGCAGCCCGAGTCTCCTGATGATCTCCGGCTGGGAGAGCTCCCCGCCATGCTCTGCGAGCAGGATGAGGATCCTTTCTTCAAGGTCCTTCATCTCAGTACCCGACAGAGAAGGTATCTCCATTTTTGGTGTCCCGGGTTTTTCGCGTCGCCTTTTTACCAGTACGTAGCCGGTGAATGCTGCTGCGGCAAGGATAATCACAAGACCAATAGCAACCGGAATCACCGGGAACGATGCTCTCTCAAGAACAACCCTGGGTTCACCCGCCCCGAAAGAACGGAGGCCGTACCAGACCAGCCCGTTACGAACCTCGTCGGGCGGCGGATCCGCAGATATAACCGAAAAGCCGGGCGGGTACCGCATGACCAGCGTGGCATCCCTTGGAAGGTACAGGCCACCGGCAAACACGTCCCCGGCTGTCAGGCCGTTTCCGGGCTCTGCAAAGCCGGTCCATGCAAACGAGTACAGGACAACGCCGTACCTCCCCGTAGGGGATGTCTGGACCACGGAATCTGCGGAAAAATCCGATACGTCCATGTGCCGCGAGGTCGCGACCGCTGCCTGTGCGGCGGACTTCTCAATCAGTTCGTGGAACTGGGGGAGATAGACGGTCGGCAGGTCGCGGGCATAACCCTCAAAATCCGACACTTCCTTTTCAGATGGCAGGAGCGTGCGGTACTCCACTCCCCAAAGTGCCGATCCGTCTTGTGAGATGGTGATCGTGTACGTGATGGAATAGTCCGGCTCTGCTGCCGCTGTACTACCACAGAGAACGACAGGTACGAGGAGCAGGATAGAGATCACTGCCAGTCTGTGCCACGGCAGTCGTGTCATTGTTCACTCTTGGGTTATCACATTACTGTTGTTCAAAGGATAAGAAAAAATGTGAGGAACAGGTTTTTTAGCCGGGTTTCACTTGTTCCTGCCATTGCCCTGCCCACGGTTCTCATTTCCCGGGCTTCCCGTACTCCCGTTTCCGGAACCGTCGCTGGTTCCGGTGACTTTTACTTTGCTGCCGCCATTGCCAGGGGTATCCGGTTTTCCTTTTCCGGTATCAGATGGTGTGGCTGAAGGGGACGGAGTGCCGGGTGTCCGGGCCGGCTGTGCCGTCGTTTCAGATGGGCTTGCATTCACCCTGTTGCCCTTGCCGTCATCCTTCCCGTTCCCTTCCGCCTGCCGGGTCTTTTGGGTCTGCTGTACCCGGACTGTCTGGTTCTCCCCGGTGTTTGTCGTGTGCTCCTGTTCTGCCACCGTAAGCCGGATAGCTTTTACGATCGTTTTGTTGTTCTTTTCCATGACGCGCTCAAACCGCATCCGGGTTTTTTGTTCGAATTTGCTCTCAAGCGCAAGGCTGTTGTTGTATGCCCGGGCAAGGCCGGTGTTATCCGGGTGGGAGAGCATGAGGCTTTCAAGGACCGCCTTGTGCTTTGTCGCCATCTCCTGTGCATGGAGAAGACCCGTTGCATTGGAAGACGACAACACGGAAAGCCGCATCTGTGTCAGGTTGACCTTCTGCCAGTAGAGATCCAGCGCCCGGTCGGCAGAGTCAGTGTTGTTCAGTATAAGTTCCCTTTTGACCTCCGAGAGCCGGAGCCGTGCATTGTTCAGCTGCTTGTTGAACCGCTCGGTCTCGTTGAAAGTAAGGATCTCGTCAAGATCTTCCATTGCAACTTTAAGCCCATACATGGGGTTGCCGGCACCGATGGAACCGTTATATGGCTCGATGTCGTCAAATATTTCAGCGGTATTTTCAGCAGCATCAGGTACAGTATCCACGAGCGGAGCGGTATCAGGAGCATTCAGGTTGTTTGCGGTGTCTGTTTGCGCTACAGCAGACGCTGCCATGCAGAGCAGTGCAATCACAATAATTCCGGAAAGTATAACCTGTCTGTTTTTCATGCGTATCCCACCTCATGACGGCATGTGCCGTTAGTGGTTTGTTGATTTTTTTGCAGTTAAGGGTCGTGACTGTCCATAAAAAACCTAATGCGCCGCAATAATCCGGATTATTAAAAGACCTGCCCGGACGATGCAGAACCGACAACGGGACACAAAATTGCAGGAAAAAATCCGGCAGGGGAATATAAGGCCGCAGAGCGCCGGCAACCGGCCCGTACGGCGCCGGCGCGCAGGATCCGGCTACCCGAATCCCCAGTCCGCAAGCGTCGTGCGGGAGGGGTCGACATCGGTCCAGTCCCAGCCGAGCGCCTCGATGATCCGGGAGATCGGCTGCCTGATTGTCTTGTCAAGCATCAGCTCCCAGTCAGGCAGGAATTCCTTTGGTACCTGATCGGCATACTCAAAGCAGATCACATCGGTCTTGGGATATTTTCCGGTGACTGCCTTTATGTAGACCCGTTTGGGCTTGCTTCCCTTCCCAAACTCCGTGTGGAGGTACTGGTTTGCGTATTTCGCTCCCCGGACCTGTGCATCATCATTCTCGTAATCGTCAAGGCCTTTCCCGATCCCGCCCGGTATCCCCACCTCGTCAAGGGGATATTTCCCGGCCCGGTATTTTTTGATCACACCTGAAAGGAACTCCTTGACCTCGGGGTATCCTGCACCCGAGAGGATCAGCTCCATCACCTTCATCTGGACGGCCTTTGTGATCTGCGGGGTATCACTCCTGCGGATCTCAAAGCCGACGATATCGATCTCGCTGACGTCTTTTCCCTCTTTCCAGACCAGCTGGCCTGCATACCGCTTCTTTTTGCCTGCCTGGAAAAACCTCGCATAGATCTTTTCGAACTTTATTGAGAAATAATGGGTATCGGCGTTGAGTTCGTTTTTCGCAAACCCGGAGTAGCTCTCGTTCAACTGCCTCTCGATCTCCTTTGCAGTCCTGATAGTCTGTTCACGGTCAAGCGGGGGGAGCTGCACCATGCAGGAGTCCGTGTCCCCGTAGATCACGGTAAATCCCTGCTGCTGGATGACGCGCCGCGTGTGTTCGATGATCGCCCTTCCTACCGATGTCACAGCAGCCCCGATCTCCCGGTCGAAGAGCCGGAACCGGGTATATCCTGAAACGCCATAGTAGGTGTTCATAATCACCTTGAGCACGTTCTGCTGCATGTCGTACATGACATATTGCGGGGAACCAAACGGGAACGTGTTGCGCAGCGCCTTTTTCTCATCCCGCTCTTTGAGCAGTTCGGCGATGATGCTCCTTGTCAGCCCGTCGGGGTGTTTTTTGAACCGTATGCCATTGGGGGCAACGAGTTCACCTCCGGGATCCTTGGTCTCCATTGAGGCATTGATCGTCATCATTGCCATCGGATACAGGGACTTTAAGTCAAGCACTACGACATTTTCCCGCACACCCTTGCTCGGCTCAAAAACGGTTGCCCCCTCAAATTCCTCGGATGCCGCAAACCCTTTGGAGGGCAGGACATATATCCCCGAGGCTTTGCGCAGGATGTAGATATCGATCACGCTGCTGGAATTGAGGGTTTTGTCGAGCGGGCAGCCGACATACCGTGCGATCTCGCGGTAGAACTCGATGATATTGTCCTTCCTGTTGATCGAGACACAGAGCTCGACGTCCTTGAAATTATACTCGACAAGGAGCGCCGGCTGCTTTTTCCAGAGATCGGAGAGCGTGCCGGTATACCTCACTTTCCGCTCGTCCAGTTCCTCCTCGGCAACTGCATCGAGCCGGTACGACTCTTTTTGTGTGGAGTGGATTTTTTTGTACCCGGTCAGCAGGTCAAAGAGCGCCCTGCCCCGCAATGCCCTTCTCTCGGTCATACCGGGCAGGCGTGCGAGGCTTGAGACGGAGAGCCCGAGTTTTTCCATCCTGCCAGTGATATAGGGCATGTCAAAATCGACAAAGTTCCAGCCGGAGAGCACGTCAGGGTCGCGCACCGCGATATATGCAGCAAACGCCCTGAGCATTGCAGTCTCGTCTCCATAGGTGCAGACAGTGTGGGTTCCTTTTTTAAAGCACCCGTTTGAGAGCCCCCCCTGCTTCTCCTTCTCTGCGATGTCAGGCGGCACCGTGCCCCCTGTGGCAAGCAGGAACGTGGTATAATCGTTCTCAAACGAGTCATGGCAGGTGATGCAGGTGATCGCGTCACGCTGGGGGTCGGGAAATCCCCGTTCGTCCTCGCATTCGATATCCATGATGCAGAGCCGGGCAGGAGCGTCCACATCGGACGCCCTGAGGTCATGGTAATCAACGGTAAGTGACGGTGCGGACACTCCTCCAGTCAACCCCGTGTCGATCATGAACCGCGTCGCAAACGGGATGTCCGCCTCAAAGTGCCGGTACCTTTCGCGCACATCGCGCACATCGCCCGGGCGCTGGGTATAGAGCCGGCGAAGCGGTTCGTTACGGATCGAGCGGTATATGGTCTCCGGTTCAAGGGTTGCCTGCGGGGGCAGGGCTTTTTCGGCTGCTTCGGGTTCCGGCACGTAAAAATAGGGTTTAAAACCCGTGACATCGAGGCGGACGGCTTTGTTGTCCGGGCCGCGCCCGAATATATGGATGATCGGCCCGTCAGGAGAATTGCTGTATTCGACCTGGTTGATCGCAAGGGTTATGCCACCAAAAGCATCCAGCGTGCAGGGAGAATTCATGCTGCACGTTGCCGGCTTTGCTGACTGTGCTGCCATATCAGGAGACCGCCTTCCTGCAGAGTTCTCCTACCGATCGGCCTGCCTCGTCCATATGCACCTGCTCCCATGCGTCGAGCCGCCACTCCTCGATATTATGGATGCCCACCCTGCCAATCCGGACGGGAACACCAAGCGAGCACCCGTTTATGCCGTACTCTCCGTCAAGAATGCACGAACAGGTGACCAGTTCCCGGGCGTCTTCCGTGATCATCCGGATCAGGTGGACGATATGCAGTGCCGGACCAAAGACCGTCCCCCCCTTGCCCCTGATGACCTCCATGCTGGCCCCGCGGAGTTCGGTGAGGATCTCGTTGCGCAGCTCTTCGGGAACGTAGTGCGAGAGCATGGAAAAGACCGGGACCTGGTGCTCGCCATGCTCGCCCAGAACGTACGGGAAACCGGTGATCCCGCGCTTTTGCAGGGCGAGCGCGAACCGGGCGCTGTCCAGCTGTCCGCCAAAGCCGATACACCGCTCCCGCGGAATCCCGTTCTTTGCATGGAAGTAATAGTTGTTTATGTCCATCGGGTTGGTGACCGTGATAAGGATACCGGAAAAGCCTTTTGAAAGTGCCGCACATTCCTGGACCGTGGGAAGGTTTGCATCAAGGAGGTCGGCACGGGTCTTGACCGAGGGGTCCCGCGGCAGTCCTGCAGAAAATATGCAGATGTCGGCGTCCCTGATATCGCTTTTATCCGTGCTGATGCGGGTTGCAAGCCCGGTGTGGCGCAGGTCGAGCACCTGTGCGTTTAAGAGGGGTGCTGCGCAGTCATAGAGGACGAGGTCATCCACAATTCCCAGCGATGCGGCAAGGTAGGCGACTTCCCCCCCGACCCGTCCGACGCCCATCACGGCAAGACGCACCATTCGATCTCAATATGGGTATGCTAATAATAAATAACGACCATTTCCTTGTGAATGGTTTTGATCAGGCCGGGCCCGGTGACCGTGGGCGGGGTGGCGCTGAAGAACCACCTGATCCTTGCTGCCGGAGTGCTTGGGACAACCGGGGCATCGCTCTCCCGCATATTATCGCTTGGAGCTGGGGGTGTTGTGACCAAGTCGATTGGCCCGGTTCCCAAAGACGGGCACCCCGGCCCCTGTGTTGCGGTTCTTGATGACGGGCTCCTCAACGCGATGGGGTTGCCGAACCCTTCTAAAGACTTTGCAGAAGAGATTGCACCACTCGCAGGAAAACCCGTAGTCGCGAGCATCTTTGGAGGAAACCCGGAAGAGTTTGCCACCGTTGCGGGATGGTTTGTGGGAAGAGTCGCGGGCTTTGAACTGAACCTCTCCTGCCCCCACGCGGAAGGTTACGGGGCAGCGCTCGGCACCGATCCAAAACTTGTCGAAGAATGTACCCGTTCCGTCAGTTCAACGGGTGTCCCGACATGGGTAAAACTCACCCCGAACGTGACCGATATCACCGCGATCGGGAAGGCAGCGGAACGCGGCGGTGCGAGCGCAATTGTCGCAATTAATACGGTTAAAGCGATGCGGATATCAACCGGGCTGAAACGCCCGGTGCTGGGCAACCGGTATGGCGGGCTATCGGGTCCTGCGATTTTTCCCGTTGCAGTGCGGTGCGTGTACGAGCTTTACGAGGTATGTAAAATCCCCATTATCGGGTGCGGCGGGATTGGAAGCGCAGACAACGTGGTGGAGATGATGATGGCGGGGGCCGGTGCCGTTGAGATAGGCAGTGCAGTGGCAGACAACATCCGTATCTTTTCAGATGTGAGCGCCAGGCTCTATGCAAAGGACGGGTGCGGGGTTGAAGAGATCGTGGGGTGCGCTCATCATGGCTGATAAAAAAGATACCGGGCTTCCAGTCCCGGTGACCATCACACGGATAAAACAGGAATCCCCATCAGTGATCACATTTTTCTTTGACCGTGAGTTCCCGTTTGTCCCGGGACAGTTTGTGATGGCATGGGTGCCCGGGGTGGACGAAATCCCCATGGCCCTGACCTCGGATGCCTCGATATCGGTGCAGAAGGTCGGCGATGCAACATCTGCGATGTTCAAATTATCTGTCGGCGATCAGTTGGGGATCCGCGGCCCGTTTGGCAACGGATTTGTCAGGGGGGAAAAGATGCTGGCGATCGCCGGCGGGATCGGGGCTGCCCCGCTCCTCCCGCTCGCAAGAGCCGACTCTGTCATGACATTTCTGCTCGGCGCCCGCACGGAACCGGAACTCCTCTTTGTCGACCAGCTCGATGAATGCACGGACCTCCAGATCGCGACCGATGACGGTTCGATGGGACTCAAAGGTTTTGTGCCGGCGCTCATCGATGAATTAAATCTTGGCTCGTATGACCGCATTGCTGTCTGCGGGTCTGAAGGCATGATGCGGGCGGTGCTTGCAAAGTTGACCGAGATCGGGATTGAGAACAGGGCCGAGTTCTCCCTCCACCGGTACATGAAATGCGGGATTGGCGTCTGCGGTTCGTGCTGCATTGATCCCTCGGGAATGCGTGTTTGCCGCGACGGCCCGGTATTTTCCGGGGACCTGCTGCTTAAAAGCGAGTTCGGCCATTACCGGAGGGACGCGAGCGGAAGGAAGATCAATATCTGATTTTTTTAACATTGAATATTGCATGGGTGCGGCACCCTTTTTCTTTTTGTACAGAATTTCCTTTTAAGATTGCTAACGCAATCTTCTCATAACCTTCCCTTCGCGTGCGGCGCGAGGAAAGGTTACCGAAAAAATCTCCCTCGAAGATTGCTAACGCACTCTTCTCATAACCTTCCCCTCACCTGCGGTTCGGGAATGGTTACCGTATAACCGTTTTATTGCGCGTCATTGCCGCGCTTTTTTCCGGCTGCTTCCTGTCTGACAAATCCGGGCGCAATACGGGCTGTGATTACCCTGTCAGACACAGAATAACTGCGAAAAGGTTCGCACTGACCACAGAGTTTATAAATGGGCCGGATCAACCGATTGTTATTACAATGATCCGCGAACGAATCGAACGTCTGAAAACATGGGTAAAAGAATCCATTGCAGCCTTTAAGGCAAAAGCAGCCGCTGCCGTGGAGAAGATTGCGTCCCTGTTTTCGGCCGGTCACCAGATCGCTTCGGATCCTGTAGTATCGGAAGGAAATGTACCGGATGTGGGGAAGTGTCTCAGGTTATCGAGCGGCCACGCGCATGCCCCTCTCTTCTCGCTCTATACGTTCTTTAAAAATTGACTGCCGGTCCCGGCGTCCTGATTCGATGACTGGTGTACGTGTCTAGCCTCCCGTCCATCAGCCTGATCGGGCCATAAGGCCACTGCACGAGCGGCGGCTTTAGCCGGACCGGCAGTGTAAGAGTCTGCACAGGAGCGACAGCTCCAGAATTCTGGGATTGAAGGTCGGATAAAAAACAGGACAGGTGATTGATATGGAAATTGAAGTAAAGGATCATCAGGATGTGGCCGAGCCGGACATATTCGCGTCCGGTAGGGCCGGGACCGGACAGGAGAACAGGAACAAGACGGGAATTGCCGGGAAACCGGATACGAACCATCCGCAGAAAAATTGCCGAAATAACCGGGAGATCATCGGCTTGGGAGTTTTGTACAACGGGCCGATGCATGCCGGCACGCTCCCGGATACTTCCCATTGTACCGGAAAAGACTCATCAGAAAATCGGCAGGAGCGTTGCGGTAATCGGATCTTTTCCTGCTATGAGCGGCAGGAGCGGATCGCGGACCGGCTGAACAAGAAGATTGCGCGGCTGGACCACAGGCTGACAAAATTCGAGGAGCGGAGACTCGAAGAGTGGGAGCGGATAGAATGACCGGGGCCAAATCAACGAGAGCAACCGAGATACCGCTCTATCTCGTCCCGCAGGCCGTCACGCGCCTGATCCGGGCGCGTGGCGAAAAGGTGTACCGCATCAGTGTTGTGCGGACGCACTATCATCACTACAACGTCTCGGTCCGGACACGGTTGCTGCCAAAGGAGCTCAGGCCGGTGCGCGAACCCGTGCCGGTTGTCACTGATGAGGCGGAGGGACTGGCATGACGAGAGGAAGGCCGCCGCTTGTCGCGCTTAAGGAAGCGTACCTGATTGCGATGAAGCGCGGGCAGGTCATGCCGGTCTCTGAAGGGAGGTGCGATCATTTCCATTTCATCCTTTTCACAGATGACCGTATCACGTTTGTCAAGGTGAAACGGATGCTCTCGGACATGAGCGATCCAAAGGAGATCCTGTATAACTACGAGCGCGAGATCCGACACCTCGCCCGCGTCCCGTTAAATGCGGTCGACGCCCGCGAGTTCTGGGTACGGTCACCACGCGGGACGTTTCATTTCTTCCTGGTCGGAAAGGAACGGATCTTCAGGCTTCAGGCCGATGGATCGATCATGACAGGGATCGATTATCCGCTGGAGTTGCCACAACAAAAAGAAGCTCCGGCATTTCCGGCGGGAAAAATTCCTGCTGGAACTCCGGCACAGGTACTTGCTGAAGGAAAAGGTCATGCTGCACCTCACGCTGCGGATCAGGTACCAGAAACTCCGGCCGGAAAAGATCCTGCTGGAACTCCGGCACCTGCACTTCCGGTAGCTGAGAAGCACCCTGTTCCGGAACAGGCACCGGCGGCGGGGTGATTATGCCAGATTACCCCCTTGGTTACAGGGCAGGCCAATCATTTGAGTGCCCGATCCTCCCTGAAGGCAGACACCTGTCCCTAGCCAGCTCTCTCCGTCGGAGACTGATTCCACCATCCCCTGAAAACAGGGGTTCTGAAGGGCATCAGGTTGCAAAAAGAGGCGAATTCCGGTACATCGAAAGGGCGATCTGCCAGTATCGGTCTCAGATTGTGCAAACCGGGAACGATACGGGCTCAAAAATGATCGCTAATGGACGCTTTCTGATGAAGGATCGACCACGGGATCGGCCTGCAGGTTGCCGGGAATGGGGGAACGGGGATTTTGGGATCTCACTTCCGGCCCGGATGATCCAGGATCCCTGTAACTGGATCGATGATGGAGACTTCAACCTCCCCCATGATCAACGGGAATACTGTCTCCGTCGGAGAGCCTCTCATCCCACCCTTGAAAAAGTGAGTCTGGACGGGCATCAGGTTGCACAAAAGGGCGAATTACGGTACATGATTATGCAGATACGGGAGTACCGGGCCCGGATTGCCAGAAATCTCTATGGTAAGGTCTCCAAAATGATCGCTAATGGATGCTTTCCAGAAGGCGATTGGCTGCCGGGATGGGCTGCAGATTGTAGAGGAGGAGGGACCCCCTGTTTTTCCGGGGGTCCGGCTGAATATCCGGAAGGACAGATGATCAAAACAAATCGCGGACAAGAGGGAATGTCATGACAAAGATCGTAACAGTGACGGAAGACGAGGCTATGAAGATGGCGCTCGAAGGAAATGAGGTCGTGCTCGGCGGGGTGGAAGTGCATGTACATTTTGTCCGCTACCAGGGAGATCCCGGCATTGTCGTGGAATTTCTGCCACCATTCGGCACGGATACCGTCCCGGACTGGATGGAGGACATCGACAACCGGCTTGCCGAACTCAGTCGTCAAACGGTTATGAAAATGAACGACCACGCGAGAAAACGGCTGCTCCACCTTGTCGAACAGGACGGCGGAAAAGACCGTATGATCTACCGGCTCACCGTGACCTCGCGGATCGCGGACGATGGCTCGCACGTGAACCGGATCGATGATTTCGTGGATCCGGAGTTCATGAAAGTGGATCGCGGCGTTGCCGGACGCGCAACGGACGCCCGGCTGGAGGTCGAGCGGGTGATGGGGGTGAAGGAGTGACAAAATTTTTTGAAGCGCTGACATCAAAAGCGCAGAACGAACTCGTGCGCGATCACGTGATTGAACTAGTTACGGCAGTCGTACGAGTGGTCCCGTACCCTGACCGGCTGGACGACTCGTTCTCCGCGACAATCCGGTGCCATGACGCGAACGGCGAGCTGTACAACGTGACGTTCAGCCGCGACCGGGTCACGGTCCAGTCCTACTCGGACAACGCGATCCTCGCAAAGGTCGAGACCTGGGCGGACACCGTGCCGGCCTTAGCCTGATTCGGAGGAAGGATCATGGAAACCGAAGTGCAGATAACACTCCTGTTCTTGGGACCGAGCATCTCCGGATGCGAGGTGGAGAAGATCGCGGCTGGTCAGCCCCGGAGGGGATGACCATGGAGAACGAAGTTCTTATCACCGCGATCTTCGTGGGTGCAGGATTGCTGGCCTACATCATCATCCCCGGGTTACTCGTAATCTGGGACAGGGTGCTCGACTACATGGGCGGGTTCTAAAAAAAAGAAAATGTGTGAAATCCACTGGGCAGGGGAGAGATCCCCTGCTCTATCTTTCCTGATCCCGGATTACTTTTCAAAACTGATTCTTTAAAAAAACGAAGAGTTCCAGAATTACTGCACCGCAACAAACGCGGCAGAGGCATGAGCTCTTGGGACAGGAAGACCATCTTCAAGTAATCCCTTCACGTGGAGCTCGATGGCCTCATGCATCCGGTGTTCCGTCTCCTCCCGCGTCTTTCCTGATGCAACGCAGCCCGGAAGATCCGGGGAATACGCCGAATAATTCTTTCCTGCTTTTTCTACGATAACCAGAAACCTGTGCATGGATCTAGTACTCCTTTAATTTCTGAAGAATTGAGCACGGCGAAATTCGAAGACGAGAAGAGTTCAGCAGAACTCTTCGATGGTGCCTGCATTGCTGTTCATAGTACCGGGTGCAAGGTCATCAGCCAGATTTCCGGCAATAGTAACCCTCCCCGGCTTGACCGGATGTTTGAATTGGCGATGACTCCCTTTTGTCACGACGAGGTACCATCCATCATCTTCGATCAATGTAATGATCTGGCGGACTTTCAGGATGATACCTCCTTATTGCAGATAGTACTTAAGTTTTGAAAAATGATTAGGTTTCCCTCCCATAACCCCACACCAGGCATCAGCATAACCTGATCAAAGGCAACTATAATTGTCGCCGGGGCAGGGGAGAGATCCCCTGCTCTTTTTTAAAATTTATTTCGAAAAAAAATTCAGATATACCGTGCCTTCTTCGACAACTTCTTTGGAGTATAGAGCGGGCGGAACGGCATGCCTTCAGTATCTTTTCTGACTGCCGCAACCAGTGTATCGGTACTCATCTGTTCCTTGAAGGGTTTGTTGGGCTGTGATTTCTTTCGGACCGTGACGGTGAGTTTCCTGCTTGCGGCTTCCTCGTCTCCCACGACAACCACGTAGGGGACCCAGTCCATGCCGGCCTCGCGGACTTTCTTGCCAACGCTCTCGTCCCGGTCATCTATATCACAACGGATCTGTGCCGCATTGATTGCGTTGCATATTTCTTCTGCAAATGCACCGTGGCGCTCTGCGACGGGCACGACCCGGACCTGCACCGGTGAGAGCCATGTCGGGAGTGCAGGGACTTTTTGAGTAGAGATATTTTCGAGAATGGCGCAGATTACGCGTTCGACACTCCCCGTCGGGGAACAATGGAGGATCGGCGGGTGGACGACCGTGCCGTCCTCCTTGTGGTATTTTATGTTGAACCGTGTCGAGCTCTCTACATCGATCTGGACGGTCGGGTTCTCGATCGGGCGCATCTGGCCGTCGATTGCTGCGAGGTCAATCTTTGCGATCCAGTAATGTACCCTGTCGGAAAGGATCTCAATAAGCATAGGGCAGTCCGATTCTTTCACAATCTTCTTCACCCATGCCTCGTGCTCCGCGTAGAAATCTTTGGTGCACCGGAACGCTGCGACAAGTTTTGTCTCGAAGTCTTTTCCCGTCTGCCAGCCCATCGCGAGCTGTTCTTCAAAGCATTGTAAGGCTTCTGGCATGTCCGTGCATAGCGAGTGCATGTCGGGCATCGTGAACGCACGGAGGCGTTTTAACCCGATCACTTCCCCTTTCTGCTCGTGCCGGAACGAGTACGTGGAGAGCTCGTACATCTTCATGGGCAGGGTGTTGGGCGAGATGTGCATGTCCCGCATGATGGAGAACATTCCAAAGCATGCGGCGAACCTGAGCATCATGTTCCGGTTGTTGGACTTGAACCGGTACTGGCGCTCGCCGAATTTTTCTGCATGCTCATAGATCGCCCGGTCGCCGAGGTCATACATGACCGGCGTCTCGACGGGCGTGCCGCCGTACTCAAGCACCATCCGGAGCACGTAATCGGCAAGCAGGTCACGGACCAGTTTGCCCTTGGGCATCCAGCGCAGGCAGCCCACATCGCTTGCCGGTTCATAATCGACGAGTTCCTTGGCCCGCATCAGGCCGACATGGGCGGGCTCTCCCCCGGTCGGAACCGCGACGCCAAGTTCCTTTTTCACAAGGCAGCCGAAGGGCGAGTCATCGAGAAATTCCCTGTAATCATGCTGCTTTCCGTCCGGGGTGAGGACGAACCAGTCGTGGGTGACTTCTTTCTTATCCTTCTTAACCGCTCCCTCTTCTCCGGGCACAATTGTTTTTGAGAGTTCGGAAAGCGGGTGGCCTTTGCACGAGAGCTTAAAAGACTTGTACCAGCCGAACGGTGCACGCTTCACGGTGAAGCCCTCGGCCTCGAGCTCGGTTTTGAGGGACTTCAGCACCTGCACGGCAAAATCCGGTGATGCAAGGTCGCTGCTGAGGTGGGCATAGGGGTAGATCACGATATTGTCCACATGTACCTGGTCGGCAACCTTGTCGATCTCGGCAACGGCCTGCATCACGACGCCCTCAGGGTCGTCCTCGTCAACCGATTCCACTGCGCAGAACACGGTCAGGGCTTCCTTTACGGAGTCGGAAAGCACCGCATCCTCCTCGGCCATTTTGGTTTTTTTCTTGGCTTCGTATTCTATGTAATCTGAATGGATCAGAAGAAGTCGCATGAATTCATCTCCGGACTGGAATGATTATCCTTAAAAAATGGGTTGTGCTGGTATATATAGTGCTAAACATGGCATTTTGCAGGAAGACTACGAGAAGCCGGGGGCAGGACTTCCGGAGTCCCTCACTGGCTTTTTTTGTCCGGTTTTTTCCTGTTCTTATGGTACCGCGACAGTGTCGCCTGCCGCTGGTCGAGATACTTTGCATCACCTTTTTTATTATACGGGCGCTCCGCCCGCTCGGTGGTGTAGAATACCAGTTGTCCGATCGGCATCCCTGCATGGACTTTCACCGGGCGCGTGTTCACGTTGCACATCTCCAGCGTGATCGTGCCCCGGAACCCGGCATCGATCCAGCCACCTGTCTGGTGGAGGGTGACGCCGAGCCGGGCGATGCTGGACTTGCCTTCAATGGTGGCAACGATATTGTCGGGAAGCCCGATCGTTTCCATGGTCCGGGCAAGAACGAACGCGCCGGGCCGGATCACAAAGGAGTCAGCCGTCATCTCTTCGACACCACAACCAACTGTCTCGCTGTTGTACGGGTCGATGACGGTATCGCCGTTTGCATACCAGACAAAATGGCTGCCAAGCCGGATGTCAATCGAGTTCGGCTGGATGAGCGACGGGTCGAACGGTTCGATAGAAATAAAGCCCCGCTCGATCCGGTCGCGGATCTGCCAGTCCACAAGAATCATGCGGGATCAGGTATGCATTTCATCATCTTTAGAACTATCATCCACACTATTGTCTTTGTTTTTGCCAAGAAGTGCCGGGTCGATGTGCCACTCCGCCCTCCGCAGCAGCCCGTGCAGGGTGCTGGCCTCCCTGATTGTCAGGTTTGAGCGCCCGAGGACCCGCCGGATCATGGTCATCGTGTTATTGCGCTTGAACTCAGGGTGCCCGACCTCATCGAGGAACCGGTCAATGTGCCGGTACAGGTGCCCCATCTCAAACGGAGATGCAAGCTGGTATTCCGGCCGGGGCAGGTTAGAGAGTTCATAGCAGATAACACCCACCGCGTGCGAGAGGTTGAGGATCGGGTAATCTTCCGAGGTCGGGATCGTGCAGATGATGTCGCTCCTTTTCACTTCCTCGTTGTTGAGCCCCCAGTTCTCGCGCCCGAATAAGATCGAGATGCGCCCGTCAAGTATACTGATATGCTCCCGGAGCTCCTTTGGCGTAAAAAACGGCATGCGCATCGGGGTGCAGACCGATTTGCTGACCGCGCCGGTCGTTGCAACCACGATGTTGCTCCGTGCAAACACGTCCTCGATTGTACAGACCTCCGCGTTTTTCAGCACGTCAAGTGCGTGTGCAGCGCGGGCGTCTGCCTCAATTCCGAGCGGGCACGGGTCGATGAGGACAAGACGAAGAAAATTAAAGTTCTTCATCACCCGCGCGGCAAACCCGACATTTCCCTCGTAGAGAGGAGCGACAAGCACGATGTCAATGTCAGGCATAAAAAAATTACTGGACCGCGTCCACGGTCGCTTTCAGGACAGAGGCGCCCTGGTCATACACCGCGTTGCCCACGACAATCGTATCGGCATACTTTGACATCTGCGCCGCTTTCTCGGCAGAATTGATCCCGCCGCCGTAATAGAGGATGGACCTGTCGAGCGCGTCCGATGCCGCCTTCACCAAGTCCGGGTTGCCGTACGTCCCGCTGTATTCGATATACACAATCGGGAAATGGAAATAATGGTCAGCGATGGTCGTATATGCTGCGACCTCTTCGGATTTGAGGTTACAGTTGGATTTTGTCACCCTGCCGACCGATGAGTCCGGGTTGAGCACGATATAGGCTTCCGGCACAATCCGTTCCCATGGCACCTGCTGTTTTTGCTGCTGTACCCATATCCGGTGCTTGCCGACAATCCACTGCACATCGGTAGTATTCATTACGCTAGGTAAAAAGACATAATCGATCCCCTGGACAAGCACAGCTTCCGGGCCTGCCGGTTCCATGACGAGCGGCAGGGAATACGCTTTTACCTGCTTTAAGAGGGCAGACAGGTTTTCCTGCGTCACGTTCAGGGTGCCTGAGAGCATGAGGGCATCGGTCCCGCTTGCAGCGATCGCATCGATATCACCGGGCTTTAACTGTTTGTCAGGATCGAGTTTGGTCACGTGCACCCAGTCTTTCCATTTCATGACAATCACCAGTACTTTTGCTGCGGATCCCAATAAACCGCGCTCATCACCATACAACAAACCCTGTCTGCATGCCGTAAAGGGAAAGGAGGGTCGCTTTGCAGGTTCTGCCAACGGATTGTTATCCGTGATGGATTTTTTCCGGCTTGTTCTAATCCCTTGGAAAAAAGTAAAAGAGTGCGGTCAGATCTGGATGATCGCCCGGTCCTTCATTCTCTGAATGGCTGCCTGGAACCCGTAAATTTTTTCCACCGGTATGCCGGTTCCTGCCGACAGGTTTTTTGCGTCTGCGGCAAGCAGTGCGGACACATCAGCGATTCCCGCCTGTAGCAGCGGCAGGACCATCACTTCCGTGATCCCACTGACCGTCATGAGATCTTTTTTGCTCTTTTCGATCTGGGGGCGGGTGATCTTTTTTGGCACGGGACGTTTGAGTGCAGTACAGACCATCTCGGCATGCCGGTATACCGTGTCAAGACTGATGCCGGACCGGTCGGCAAGGACAACCGGGTGAACCGTGCAGAAATCCTCCGGGGTCAGGATCCGTGCGGCATGGTACTTTTTTATGCTTGCTGCGGGAATTCCGATCTCTTTGAACACCTGCATCGTATGAAACGCCTGTGCTTCTCCTATCACGGATCCTGCCTCCTGCTCGCTGATGCCGGCTTTTTTGAGTTCGGCCCCCTGTGACCGTGCGAGGCCGGCGATATCGGTGATCCCGGCTTCTTTAAGCGATTTCAGGATCGCGGCATAGCTCATGCCCTTCCGGGGGACGAGGTGGTTGCGCAGGAACTTGCGGCATTCAGACCGTTTCTTCAAAATCGCCATCTCCGCTTCCGCATCACGCACCAGAGCACCGGCCTCTGCGGCTGAAATATCGAGTGCGGTTGCCAGCCATTCCGGGGGGCTTTTTACAATGTCTGCCGCGCTGTAGATATGGCGGGCTTCGAGTTTTTCCAGCAGTGCCGGGGTAAGTGAGGGGATCTCTGATAACGATTCCCGGTTGCTGCTGATGTGGTGGCAGAGCGGGCAGCCGATGTCCCATGGGCGGGCACCTTTCCGTACGAGACGGACATGGTTCAGCCTGTGCTTTTTGCATACCTCATCGGTCCGGACAGCCCAGCCCCACTGGGCCACCGGGAGACCGATGTTGAATGTGCACCCGGGATAGCGCGAGCACCCGATGAACTGGGTAGACCCCCGCAGGTGTTTGATCGCGAGCGTCCCGTTACCGCAGACCGGGCATGCACCGAGGTTCATCTCTTCTGCAGTCCGGTTCCGGATATCGTCGCCGATCACCTGTTCATGAGCTTCGAGCTGGTCGAACGCCGCATGGAGCATCTCTCGGGACTCTTTTATCACGTCCTCCCGGGTACGTTTGCTCTCCTTGATCTGCTGCATGTGGGCTTCAAGTGTCTGCGTCATGCCAGGTTTTGTAATCGCATCGGCATGCTGTTCCATCGATTCGGTTACAACCCTGCCGACAAGGGTGGGGTGAAGCGGGCTGCCCTCCACATATTTGCGGGAGACGAGTTTTGCGATCACTTCGTGCCGGGTGCTTTTCGTGCCCAGCCCCAGTTCCTCCATCCGCTGGATCAGCCTGCTCTGGGTATACCGCGCAGGAGGCTGGGTCTGCTTCTCATCGAGCATGACCTTGTTGACCGGCAGATTCTCGCCCACTGAAAATGGCGGCAGCACGGTCTCTTTTGCCTCGGAGAACGGGTACACGGTGTGCCAGCCGGGTCTTGTGAGCTGCCCGCCGGTTGCTGTATACTCCTCACCCCCGGCATCGAACAGGACCCTGAGCGTCTTCCACTGAGCATCGGGCGCCAGTGTTGCGAGGAACCGGCGGAGCACCAGCTCGTAAATTCTGAACGCATCGTCCCCGATCATGTCCCGGTTTGCTGCGCCTGTCGGATGGATGGGGGGGTGATCGGTCGAGAACTTCTTGCCCCGCGTCGGGGTGTCGCGCCGGTGCGCCATGACCCAGTCCACATCCTTCCTGAAGGGGGTGTTCTGGATTGTCCTTAAGATCCCGTTGAGGTCAAGGGACGGGGGATAGACCGTGTTGTCGGTCCTCGGGTATGAGATATACCCGTTCATGTACAGGTCCTCGGCGACCCGCATCGCGTTTGCTGCGGAAAAGTTGAGCCGTGCCGCGGCGACGATGAAGGTTGTGGTGTCAAACGGGGAGGGCGCCCGGTCCTGCTTTGTGCCAACCTTTACATCGGTTACAACAAGCGGTGCCCGTGTCCGGTCGTGCGCCGCCTGTGCTGCAGCCTTTTCCTTAAACCGGCCCTTCGTGTGACGGGCTTCAATGATTTCCTTGTTTTTCTCCGTTTCTAAAGCGAGCTGCCAGTAGGTCTCCGGGACAAACGATTCGATCTCTTTCTCCCGGTCAACGATCATGGCAAGCGTGGGTGTCTGCACCCGCCCGACCGAGAGGATGTTCTGGCCTCCCCTGCGGGCAGAGAGCGAGATGAAACGGGTGAGCGACGCCCCCCACATCAGGTCGATCGACTGGCGTGCCTCTCCGGCGGCGGCAAGTGCAAAATCGAGTTCTGTCGTGTGGGAGAACGCGTGGCTGATCTCCTGCGGCGTGATCGCGGAGAACCTTGCCCGGTCGACCGGGACTTTTAAATTGGCAGCCCGGATCAGTTCGAATGCCTCTTTCCCTATCAGTTCGCCCTCGGTATCAAAATCGGTGGCGATTGTGACCCGGTCTGCCTTCCGTGCGAGTTTCTGGAGAAGGTACACGATCTTCTTCTCGGTCGGAACCTTGATCGTTTTGGCGTCTATCAGGCTCCGTGGGGTGGACTGCTCGCTGCGCCAGTTCTGGTAGCCTGGTTCAAAGTCCACCTCGACGACATGTCCCCGTAACCCGATGGTCACGGTCTCCCCGAAAGTGTATGTCGAGACGCCCACCTCTTTCTTCTCGGTTACTTTTTTTGCACCGGCCAGGATCTGTGCAATGCGGCGCGCCGAAATGTTCTTTTCCGCGACAATGACATGCACGGCACTCACTCCCCCTCTTTTTTGAGAGATCCGACAATAAGCCGGTTCAGCTCACCGGGGTCAGACCGCCCGCGGGTCTTTTTCATCGCCTGCCCGACAAGGAAGTTGAGCGCGCCGTTCTTCCCGTTACGGTAATCCTCGACCGCTTTTTGGTTCTCAGCGATGACTTCGAGGATGATGCCGGCAAGTGCACCCGCATCTCCGGCAGTCTTTTCAAGATTTAACCGCGCTACGATTGCTTCGGGTGGTTCAGAAGGCTCTTTATCGTGGAGCTGGTCGAGCATCACCCGCAGCACTTCAATCCCGCTCTTGTCTGTTATAGTACCATCTTTGAGGAGCCGTATCAGCCGGGTGAAATTCTGGGTATCAACAGAATCAAGGCTCATGTCCCGGTAGTTCAGCTCCCCGATAAGGGTATCGGCAATCCATGTTGCAGCGGGAGCTGCAAGACCATTAGGATCGGCGGCAACGACCTTTTCATAGAAGTTTGCAAGCCGCAGTTCTCCGGTCAGGGTGCGTGCATGGTTGAGCGAACAGCCATACTGTGCCATGAACCGCTCCCTGCGTGCATCGGGAAGCTCTGGGAGGGAGATGCCTGCAACCCATGACTGGACGTGGAGCGGGCGAAGGTCCGGCTCCGGGAAGTACCGGTAGTCATGCTCCTGTTCCTTGGAGCGCGCGGACTGGGTAATACCCCTCGCCTCCAGGAAATGGCGGGTCTCGCGGTCGACTTTTAAGCCCCGGCGGAGCAGGTTCTTCTGCCGTGTGACCTCGAAATTAAGGGCTTTTTCAACGCCCTTGTAAGAGGTGATGTTTTTTACCTCAACGCGCTCGCTGCCCACAATCGAGATGTTGGCATCGACACGGAGCGATCCCTCCTTCTCGCTGTCAAATACCCCGAGATACTCGAGAGTCGCCCGGAGTTTGTTTAGGAATTTACGGGCTTCTTTGGGCGAGCGCATGTCCGGTTCTGATACGATCTCGATGAGAGGGATGCCGGCACGGTTGTAGTCGACAAGCGAATACCGGCCCCGCTCCGCATTGCCCATGTGCACGAGCCTGCCGGGGTCTTCCTCGACATGGATCCGGGTAAGGCGGACGCGCCTCTCCCCCCCTTCGTCCCCTTCGATCTCAAGGTACCCGCCCTCTGCGAGCGGTTTGTCGTACTGGGTGATCTGGTACGCCTTGTCAAGGTCGGGGTAGAAATAGTTCTTGCGCGAGAACTCCGATTCGAAAAGGACGGCGCAGTTGAGCGCTTTGGCCACCCGCATCGCGTACTCGATCGCCTTTTTGTTGAGCACCGGCATCGAGCCGGGGAGCCCGAGGCAGACCGGGCAGGTGTGTGTATTTGGGCCGTCGTTGCGGTAATCAGTGGAGCACCCGCAGAAGAGCTTGCTCTTTGTGTCAAGCTGGCAGTGCACCTCCAGCCCGACAATGACCTGCGTGTGGGGTTCGGTCATAAGCCCACCGCCTGCTCGTATGCATATGCGACATCGATGACACGCTCGTCCTCAAACGGTTTGCCCATGATCTGGAGCCCGACCGGCATTCCTTCGGATTTCCCGCACGGCACGGATATTGCAGGGATGCCGGCAAGGTTTGCCGGTACCGTGAGGATATCGGCTAAGTACATCGAGAGCGGGTCGCTTTTTTCTCCGAGTCTGAACGCGACCGTGGGCATCGTCGGCCCGGCGATCACGTCCACTCCGGAAAAGATCCGGGAAAAATCCTTTCTGATGTTCTCGCGGGCGATCTGCGCTTTCGCATAATACTTACCGTAATATCCCGACGAAAGAGCGAACGTGCCAAGCATGATCCGGCGACGCACTTCAGTGCCAAACCTCGCCCTGCGCACGTCCTGGTACGCGTCGTGCCATGATCTCTTCGTATCTGCGGCCGGGCCGTACCGCACGCCATCGAACCGGGCGAGGTTGGAGCTCGCTTCGCTGGTACAGGTTACATAATAGGCAGCAAGGGCGTACTCCATTGAGGGGATGCTGCAGGGCACGGCTGTTGCGCCGAGTTCTTCGAGCCTGAAGATAGCACGTTTTGTGATTTCTGCGACCCCTTTATCGACTCCCTCCCCGAAATATTCCTGTGGGACACCGATTTTTAAGCCTTTGATATCAGCAGACGGGGTGTGGGTATAGGGCTTTGCATAGGACGTGGTGTCCCGGCGGTCATGCCCGGCGATCACCTGCATGAGCAGCGAGACGTCATGCACGTTCTTTGCCATAGGGCCGATCTGTTCGAGCGAGTTTGCATACGCAATAAGCCCGTACCGCGATACCCTGCCATATGTCGGTTTGAGCCCCACGATGCCGCAGAATGCAGCCGGGCAGCGGATTGACCCGCCGGTATCTGTGCCCAGCGCCATGCGGACCATCCCGGCTGCGACTGCTGCGGCGCTTCCTCCGGATGATCCACCGGGAACGCGGGTTGTATCGCAGGGATTGAGGGTAGGGCCAAAGGCTGAGTTCTCCGTTGTCGTCCCCATGCCAAACTCGTCCATATTGGTCTTGCCTGCAACCGCGGCGCCGGACTGCCTGAGAAGGCCAACAACATGCGCATCATAGGGAGGGATATACCCTTTAAGGATCTTTGAGGCGCAGGTGGTCTCGATCCCCTGTGTGGAAATATTATCCTTTACCGCAACAGCGATGCCGCCGAGTTTTCCATCGCAGTGCGGGGCTTTGTTACAGGTGGTGAGGAACGCATTGTACCGGTCATCGGGTTCAAACGTGATCTCATGCGCCGCCACTACATCACCCGCGGAGCTTTGACAAAACCGTCTTCCTTTGCGGCGGCATTCTTCAGTGCGTCTTCCTGCAGAAGGGAAGGTTCGACAATGTCATCGCGCATCACGTTTGAGAGGTCACAGGCGACCTTCCCGTCCCCCTGCACCCGGTCAAGCACGTCAAAATAGTCAAGTATTTCGTTGAACCGGGCTGTAAAATCCCCCAGTTCTCCGGTATTGATGCCGATGTCGGCAAGCCCTGCGATATGCTGTACTTCTTTTTCAGTGACCATGTTCCACCCTGCTGATGTGGTCTATGTAATCTTGCATGGACGTTTTATAACCATTTTTACGGGCAAGCTTCTGCAGCACCTTCCAGACCCCGCTCCCGTATTGCATTGCTTTCTTCCCGTACCATGCGAGTTCTGCGGGAATATGGCGCTCTGCGACCGTTCTTAAGGGGATCTTCCGCCGGCCCCCCTGCACTTTTTCAGAAGCGGGGATCGCAAGCGCAGCGCGCACCACCCGCATATCAAGGTAGGGCATGGAGAGGTACGTGCCATGGAGTGCGGCAACAGACTGGTCCCGTGCAGCCTGTCCCTCAAGCCCCGCAACATCGCGGGTGAGGTCATCGGAAAGTGCGGTACTTTTTAGGTATCGCTTATATCCCCCGAAGAGTTCGTCTGCTCCCTGTCCGGTGATGATGCGCCCGAATCCCTGCTCTCCTGCCCGGCGGGCGATGAAGTACTGGGTGAGCGCGATGCCCGTGCTGACAGGTTCCTTGTCCGGGATTGTAGATACCACTATAGGAAGAGCATCCTCAATCTCCTGCGGGGTAATCTCCACGTATGTGCAGGAAAGCCCGAGCAGGTCAGCTGCATGCCGGGCCTGCCGGAGGTCGTGGGAACCCGCGAGGCCGACAGCAATGCATTCGCGCCCGGCAAGTTTCGCGATAAGTGATGAGTCAACCCCCCCCGAGAGCGCCGTCACTCCTTCATCGCTGCGAAGGCTGACTGCGGTGATGATCGCCTGTTCCAGCGGCATTTCCGGAAATATCGGGTTGATGATGCCATGTTTCTCTCCATTGCAGAGAATAGTCCCTTTCGGGCAGTCACCCTGCATCATCCCGAAGTGGTCCCGGGCGCGGCAGGTGCCCCAGGAGAGAAAAAACTCCCCCCCGAAACGGGTGATGGCATCGGGATCATCTGATATGATCGCTTCGATTTCCGGTGCTGTTATGCGACGCCCGTCGAGCTCGACCCAGCCTTTGACCTGCAATGGACTCATGAAGACGGATCATTATTGGACGAACTCATTCAAGAGCTCTGCGATTGATCGCGATGCTTAATGGATCTTCGCGTCAGTCCGGAACTCCAAAAAAAATGCGCGACTCTTTAAGAATTGGTTCAGCATACACTAATTATCTGAGCTTTCCCATGCATGCGATCGTCCTTGGCACCCGCCCCGAGATCATCAAGATGTCGCCGGTTATCCGGGCCTGCGAACAGCGGGGCGAGGACTATTTCATCCTCCATACCGGCCAGCATTACTCGTTTGAAATGGACCGGGTCTTCTTTGAAGAACTCGGGCTCCCAAAGCCTTTATTCAACCTCGACGTAGGCTCCGGGAGCCACGCAGTGCAGACCGGGGCGATCCTTGCCGGCGCCGAGAAAGTGTTTCATAAACATAAACCCGGCGTAGTACTTGTGCAGGGCGACACCAACACCGTCCTTGCCGGTGCACTTGCCGCATCAAAAAGCTATGTGAGGGGCGCTGCAGGGCTACCCATCAAGATTGGGCATGTTGAAGCGGGCCTGCGCAGTTTTGACCGCAGGATGCCCGAGGAGATCAACCGGGTCCTCACCGACCACATCTCCGATTTCCTGTTTGCACCTACAAAAACAGCAGAGAATAATCTGGTACTGGAGGGTATCGGAAAGGAGAGGATCTTTGTTGTTGGCAACACTATTGTCGATGCGGTCCGCCAGAACCTTGCAATCGCAAAAAAGAAAATTGATATTGTCAAATCGCTGGGTTTGCAGAAGAACAGGTATTTCCTTGTCACTCTCCACCGGCAGGAGAACGTGGACGACAAACGGCGGCTCGCAGGAATTCTTGAGGGGCTCAATTGCATCAGCGGCGAGCATGGATTACCGCTGATCTTCCCTGTGCACCCCCGCACCGAAAAGATGATCCGCACGTTTAAATTGTCGACCCGCGGGATACAGACCATCAAGCCCCTCGGGTTCCTCGAATTTCTCCAGCTGGAGTCTCAGGCACGGCTTGCGCTGACCGATTCGGGTGGCGTGCAGGAAGAAGCATGTATCCTTGGAGTGCCCTGCGTAACGATCCGCGACTCAACCGAGCGGCCCGAAACGGTCGATGTCGGGGCGAACATTGTCGCGGGATTTGAGACAGATTCTATCGTCAACGCGGCACAGAAGATGCTTGAAGGGAAAAGAAAATGGGCAAACCCGTTCGGTGATGGGAAGACCGGGGAGCGGATTCTCGATATACTTGCACGCAACACCGCGTGAGATGCCCTTAAAAATACTCTTTAAAACGATTCTTTTTATCAGTAACGGATTGAAATATTATAAGGCGCGGGGGTAGCTAAGCCTGGCCAAAGGCGCCGGACTTAAGATATAAAACTACCATGTGGTTCTATATAATCCCCGTTCAGCAATCGGGTTTCAAAAATAAGCCAAATTGATATGTAACGCTTGTGCCATATTATAGTATCGGAGCGAAGGTAGGAAAGCCCGGCCAAACCCGGCAGACTTAAGATCTGCTCTCGCAGGAGTCCGTGGGTTCGAATCCCACCCTTCGCATCTTCTTTCGTGGTTTTGATATTTCTTTTATGATTTTTCGTCCGGCCTCGCTCGAAAGCACAGTAAAAACTGCATTTTCGAGTACATCAGGGTCAATCTCAATCATGATCTTCCCTTTATCTTTTAATTGAGGGATTGACTCTTGTTTTTCCTGAGGGTATTTGTTACCTCCCGTTTCCTTTATTTTTTTAAAAAATTCAGAGATATCGAATGTTAGCCCGTCGATCTTATCACCACGGGCTTTAATCACAATTTCCCGGCTTTGTGCAGTTAATTTCTTATTTTCTTTCCCGTTCGCAATGCTCGCTAACATTTCTCGATATCCTAGATTGCAGGCCGGACAATGGCAGAAGCCCAATTTCTTGTCTCCTCTTGCCAACATAATAACTAAGTAAAAGAATAATGGGAAAGACATCTCAAAGGAATTACATGACGCCCGGATAGCACACCAATTAATTACTTTCTCATTTTCCGCGCTTTCCTTCTTTGATGATACCTTATCTTTCATTTTGCCCTGTCGGGGTTTTCTGGTATTCGCGTTCAGGTTATCAGCATCTTTTGATTCCCTAAAATCCACGTTACATCCTCCGCAAAAATTCGGATCCCCCGGATTTTTAAATCCGCAAATATCGCACTCGATGACCATCAAGGAAACTTGGAGAACGCGGAGTAATATTATTTCTTAATTTTTCAAGGTTTTTCACTCAAATTTGCCGCACGCTCAACCCACCAATCCAATTTTCGTGCCAAATCCCATTAAAAAAAAATGAAATCTCTCCAAAATTTCCGCGCGTACCCTCTTCCAACCCCTTTAACAAAAATCAATTTCTTATTTAAATGCCCCGGCGGTGCAGAGGTGAAAATAACATGGACAACGAGATCATCATCACGGCGTTTTCCTGGACTGAGCCGGAAGGCGAAGTCGGGAAGATCGCGGATGGTCAGGCCCGGAGGGCATGACCATGGAGAACGACGTTCTCATCACCGCGATCTTCGTAGGCGCCGGGCTGCTCGCCTATGTCGTAATCCCGGGCCTGCTCGTTGCTGAGGGTTGCAGACCCGAAACACGAGAAGCCTTCAGGCTTCGCTGCATGTGGGACCGGGTGCTCGGCTATATGAGCAGCTCTGGAAAGAACGAGGAATACTGACGGGGGAGGCAGATCCTCCCTCTTTTGTCCGGCCCTGTTTTCACCTCCCCAACCCCTTTTCCCACCCTCTACCATCGGAGGGAAAATACGCCCGAAATGGGTTCCTTTTCCCGTCTGAACGAGGGGCCAGACACCGGAAAACCCCGTAAAACCGCTCTTTTCTGTTCCTGTGGAAACGAAGGGATTATAGCGCCCCGTTTGCTGAAATAGGGCAGATTTGCACCTCACCTATTGGTCACCAAAGGCCCTTAAATCGAGGTGAATTTTACCCTATAGTTCATCCCATTTGACGGGGGGAAAATCGATTCCAGGCCCTGTTTTGAGGGTTATTTTTTCTGCATCGAATCCCGAAGGGATGAGATTTGAGAAGAACCTGTCAAGGTTCTTCGACTGGATTTGGAAAAACAGGGGGTATGGCGCTTTTTCTAGTCTGATTTTATCACATCTGAAATAGCAGGATTAATCTTCAACAGAGATCGTAGTAAGTTTCACCGACTCGACACCCTTCTGTGACATCAGGCGTTCGGCAAACGCTTTGAGCTGGGTCCCGTCACCATGAATAAGGATTACTTCAAGACAACGGGTATCCGTGACATGCGAGTGCAGGGACGCAGAAATGATCGCTTTAAACTCGTGCTGAATATCGGTGAGGGTAACAAGCAGTCCCCGCTGATCATGATCATAGACCATGGTGACAACCCCCTGGCGTTCACCGTGGACATCGGACATCCATTTATAATAGGTAATATAGGTGCGGATGGCGTCCCGGATGCCTTCTGACCGGGATGAATAGCCGCGAGCGTTGATAATTTCGTCAAACCGGTCGAGAAGGTTTTTTGGGAGAGAGATCCCAATACGGGAAAGTTCAGAGTCAATAATCATGGCATAATCACGATTGGATATTATCCTGATTCCTTTTTAACATTTTGAGAGAATTATCAGAACGTAATATCCGGTAAGAATATCCGGGTCATCATGAACATATCAAATAACAAAAATGCCAGGGGGTCAGGGGTAGATCACCATCGTCCTGTTGGTGCCGGAAACGTACCGCTGCTCATAGTCGTTGAGCATCGAGCGCGGGTGCATGTCCCGGAAATCCTCCGGGTGGAGGAGTTGCGCGGTCCAGACAAGGCCGATATAAGCCCGGGGGCCATACTCAATTTCGTTTGCAAATGCATAGACCCGGTTCTCCCGGACGGCAGGGATCATGTACCACCCCGGCCGCTCTTTCATCGCTGAAACAATCTCCGCAAACGGCCGGGTATTTGTTGAGGAGACAACTTTCATGACATACTGCGGCTGGCGGGCGATCACCCATTCCGGGCTCACCCGCATCGAGGAGGATACGGCATCACCGGCGATATTTATTCCTCCTGTGGCTGTCAGCATCTCATCAGACCCGGATCCATATGCTGCTGCGGTATAGTCCGTGTAGGACTCGAAGTACACAGTCGGATAGTTATCCGAAGGAATAGCGCGGACCTTTGCATCCACCGTAGCGATCGTATCTTCGACCATCCGTGCATAGATCTCTGCCCTGTTGGATGTACCGGTCAGTTTCCCCAGTTCGCGGGCATCGGATGCAAGCGTGGAGAGCCGGTAGCAGTCAAGCGACAGCACGGTGATGTTTGCTGCCGCCAGCTGGTCGAGGTTCCTTGGTTTATAACTCGAATAGGTGAGCAGGATATCCGGGCGGAGCGCGAGGATCTGCTCCACGTTCGGGGTCTGCCAGTTGCCGATATTTTCTGCCTGCGGGATCTTGTCCATGATATACGATACGTTTCGGATCGCTTCGGTGACGCCGACAATCCGGTCGCCGACACCAAACGCGATGAGCATCTCCGCCGCCCCGGCGTTTGCAACAATGATGCGCCGGGGCCGGCAGGGGAGGGTCACCTGCTTCCCGTCGGTCTGGGTGATCGTCACCGGTGTGCAGGCACTGCCCGGGTGCACCGCAGCAGCTGGAGCGGTTGTTGATGATGGTGTCAGCGGAAGAACTGGCGGGACGGCTCCTGCGGGTGATCCGGTCCCCGCCATCGTGCATCCCGCCGCGAATACGGCAATACTACCGATGACAAACAGTATCGTTATCAAATTCAGTTTCATATCGTTATCCTCCTGAAAACCTGCATGCAGGCCGTACTGACAATAATGCCCAGCACTGCCAGGAGCCCGATCTGCATGAGCGGTACCTGGCCCGTGCCCACGGAACGGATCGCATCGATGGCAAAACTTAAGGGATTGACCGCTGCGATCGCCCGGAGCCATGGGGGCATCACGCTGTACGGCATCAGGGCGCTTGACGTGAAGAACAGCGGCATCGAGATCATCGTGTTGACCGCTGCATAGGAATCGTGGTCGCCGGCATAGAGCGCAAGCGTCGTGGCAAGCCCTGACAGGACGATGCCGAAGAGGACCAGGATCAGGTAGATCATCCCGTACTGGAACGGCGCAAGCAACGTCGCCCCGATAAGGATTGCAACGATGAGGATGATCGTTGCCTGGATCACCCCGCGAATCGTGATGAACAAAATCTTTCCCAGAAGGATGCTCTCCCGGGGCGTGGGCAATGCCAGAAACTTGTTGAGGAACCCGAGGATCTTGTCAAACATCAGGAGCGCACCTCCCTGCAGGGACGAGGCGAGCATAGTCATCACGAGGATGCCGGGCGTGATGAAGTCGAGGTAGTTTCCGGTGAACGTGACCGGGAGTGCGAGCCCGACAAAGATCAGCCATGCGGCAGGCATGACAAGCAGGGAAACAACCGCAATTTTTCCCCGGAACCACTTGAGTAAGTCCCGTTCCATGTAGTACCAGACGCTGCTCATTTCCGCCTCCGCAGCATGCTCCTGAACTGGTGGTCGTTGAAACTGCGCGGTTCTTCCTGGCTCCCGACAGCATGAAGGAATACATCGTCGAGCGTCGGCTCCCGGAGCGATAATGCATGGACAGAGAGCCCCTGGTCTGCGAGCGCCTGGGAGATGAGAGGTAAAGCCTCCCTCCCGTTTTCCACGGTGAAGGACACCTCATCATCGTTCCGGCCGACAAACCGGATACCGTCAATCTCCGGTGGCGTGAAGGGGCCGGATATCCTTGCCGTCACCACGTCCTTCATCAGTTGAGATTTCAGGACTGCTGGTGCCCCGAGTGCCATGATTTTCCCAAAGCTGATGATCCCCACCCGGTCACAGTACTGGTCAGCCTCGTCCATGTAGTGGGTGGTGACAAAGATTGTCATGCCTTTTTTCCGCAACATCCCGATATGCCCCCAGATCTTTTTCCGGGCAGCGACATCGAGGCCGATAGTCGGTTCGTCCAGGAAAAGCACCGCCGGCTCGTGCACGAGGGCCTGGGCGAGCTCAAGCCTCCGCCGCATTCCGCCGGAATATGTCTTCGTTAAGTCATCTGCACGGTCGGAAAGTTCCAGGACTGCAAGAACGTCATCCACCCGGTCCTTCGGCCGGGAAACACCGTAGAGCCGGGCAAAGAAGAGGACGTTTTCCCGCCCGGTGAGCTTGATGTCCACCGCCATATCCTGCGGGACATAGCTGAGTGTCTTCCTGACCTCCCCTCCATCCTGCACGATATCGTGCCCGCAGACCATCGCACTCCCGCTCGTCGGATGCAGCAGTGTTGTGAACATAAGCACCGTTGTCGTCTTGCCGGACCCGTTTGGCCCAAGCAGGGCGAAGATCTCGTTATTCACGGAAAGTGTCAGGTGATCTACGGCACACAGGGAACCATAGTATTTGGTGAGATCATTTGTTTCTATCGCGATCATCGCGGTCTCCGGAAAACATCGTGCGCCATCGCTATCCCTTCCGGTGCCGGGCGTGCACGTTTGCCAGGATCTCTTTTAAGGAATCCCCCCATCCCGCCACATCCTCCTGCGTCAGGACATTCACGTTTCCCCCCTGGTAGTCACCTTCATGAACCTGGTCTTCCATCCATGATTCGATCTCAAGGTAGTTGTTTTTGAGATTGTCCAGCACTTCTTCGTCCGCATCCCAGAGTCCGCGCTGTTCTGCCTCAAGAAGGCGGCGGGCTATCTCTTCAAGGGCATAGGGATTATTCTCCTCGAAAAACTGCCGCATCTCCCTGTTGTTGACAAATGTGTCGGCAATGTCATCGAAGATCCAGTCGTCAACTTCCTGCGTGGACGCTTCCCAGCCATAGACCCGGGTCACCCGCTTCATGATATCGGAAGCACCCTTGTACCCGTGCTCTTTCATGCCGTCGATCCATTTCGGGTTTAAGAGTTTGGTCCTGACAACGCGGCGGATCTCGTCGGCAAGGTCACGGACTTCCAGATGCTCAGGCTCCCGGGTGTCACCGTAATAGGGCTTCACCTCATCCCCGGAATAATGGCGGGCGGCAGCCGTCATGCCCCCGTGAGCACCAAAATAGCAGCAGCAGCCGAGCAGGTCGTATTCATCCGTGTGCACCTTGTTGAATGTCACCGCAACGGTTGCAAGGTTTGAGGCCAGCTGTGCGTGGGCGGCGCTCCCTTTAATCTCCTTTCCGTATGCATAGCCGTTTGTGGCAACAAAAATTTCTGCAAGATCTTTTTCATCCTTCCATGCGCTCGCGAGCACGGCGAGGTTGACCCCGCTGGAATAGGTACCGGGCCGGGAACTGAAGATCCGCAGCGTTGCGTCCCGCCATGTCCCCCCGCCTTCCTGCATGCTCTGCTGCGCATGTTTCCGCACAAAATTCTGTTCCACGGGTTCATCGAGTACTGCGACCGTGCAGACTGCCTCATCAAGGAGTTCGTAACAGTTGGCAAAATTGTCCCGGAGGATGCCGGAAGTACGCACGGTGATATCGATCCGGGGGCGCCCGAGTTTCTCAAGCGGGATAATGGAAAATGATTTTACCTGCCCATTTGGAAGCCAGACCGGCTCAATGCCGATCATGGCAAACATCTCGGCATACATCTCGCCGTCAGATGACATGATGTCGCCGGCCATCCAGTAAAAGGCGACATTTTCCGGAATTTTCCCTTCCTCCTTAACATATTTGGCGACCAGCGATTCAGCGAGCCGTTGTCCGACGCGCCATGCTGCACGGGTGGGGACCCGGTGCGGGTCGAGCGAGTAAAAATTCCTGCCGGTCGGGAGGACATCTTCATGCCCCCGCGAGATCAGCCCGGACGGCCCGGCCGGGATGTATCCGGCATTGAACCCGTTAAAGAGCGATTCGATCTCATAGGTCTCATCAAGCCGCCGGTTGATGGCAAGGATCCGGTTCCGTATGGCATCGAGCGCCTGAGTCTGTGCCGATGAGAGCGTGCAGCCAGCCATGACGGCATACTGGGTTTGTGAGCCATCAAGGACCGACCTGATAAAATCCTTCAGCACCGCATCAACCCGTTCGAGGATCGCGCCATAGGACGTGTTGTCCTTATCAGAATACCTGTTCTGGCCGGCAAGAAGCCCGGACAGGTCATACCCCATCACTTCTGCAATCACGCGGCGGGGGGAGCCATCCCCACCATCAAAACGAATGATGGAACTGATGAGATCGACCCGCCTTTCTCCCTGCGGGACATCGCCGAAGATATGCATGCCGGACGGGATCCGGGTGTTGCGGATCTTCGACAGGGTTTCATGCGCCCGGCTCACCACTTCGGCAAGCGGCGTGTCATGGGACAGGTGCAGATCCTTGTCGAGGTTGTTTTTTTCCAGTGTTTCGATGATAAGGTGCTGGAGGGCATGCCCCCGCGCCGGATCATGTTTTGCCGTTTCATACTGGGTAAGAAGGCTGTCAAGGTCCTCAAGGCCTTCGTACAGGCCGCTCCCCGTCATGACGGTCTGCATATGGTCGACAAGGGTCGCGTAGCTCCGCCGTTTTACCAGCGTCCCTTCCGGGGGATTGTCCGCATTGTAGATATACAGGAGAGGTACGGTGCCGGCAGCGATGTCCGGGAAACATTCCTGCGAGAGGCCGAGCCCTTTGCCGGGTAAAAACTCAAGGTTGCCGTGCGTCCCGACATGGACGATGACGTCGACCCCGCAGATCGAACGGATCCAGTAATAAGTCGCAAGGTACTGGTGGGGAGGCGGGCAGTCCGGATCGTGCAGGATCCTGCAGACCTGCCCGTCGCAGCGGGCACCATAGCATCCGCGTTTTGGCTGGACATGGACCGTGGCGTTGCCGAATGAGATTCCGGAGATAACGATCCTGTCATCAAGGACCATTCCCTCCCCGGGAGGCTCCCCCCATGTGTCGGTTACCCGTTTCCGGACAGCAGGAGGGAGCGAGGCGAAATACGGAAGATAGGTCTGCAGGTCCATAAGCGAGAGCGCCCCGCCCTTTGCAACGATATCTCCAACCGTTGTCCACCGGAATTCCGACACCGCTTTCTTCTCCATGATGGTACTGATCAGTTCCCTGCCGTCTTTTGGTGGCGTAACCGAGTACCCGGCCTTCTTCATCTTCTGCATAATCCGTGCAACGCTCTCCATGGAATCGAGATGCGATGCCGCGCCCACATTTGCATCCGCGTTGGCGCAGGGGTTGTTGTTGAAGATGAATGCAACCTTGCGTTCATGGACAGGCTTTTTTGAAAGCGTTATCCACTGTTTCACCCGCAAGGCCACTTTATGACACCGGTCCGGCACCGGTTCACGGGGTTTTTCGCCATCCTCTCTGCTGCTCGTGGCCCCGATGAAGACCGGTTCTATCACCCCCTCGAACTCGGGCATTGCAACAGCCCAGCCGGTGTCGAGCGTGAGCCCGGTCGATTCATGCCATTGTTCTACTGATTTGTACAGGGAGATGACCGGATGGAAAACCGGGACGTTGAGCCTTGTTAAGAGTTCGATTCCTCCTTCTGCCGCAGTCTTTCCCCGGTAGTCGTCCCCCCGCGAAGTGCCGATAAGAAACGGTACCAGCTTGATGATCGCATCGACGCGGGGCACGCCATTTTTCGTAAAATACTCGGAGATAACATATACCATCCCTTTCGCCCCAAGGGTCTCATCCCGGATTGCGTACGTGAAGGCAGGGATGACGTTGAGACCTTCCGCCTCAAGACTCCGTATGAGCATATCCTCAATCGCCGTGTTCGATGAAGCCCAGGTCACGCGGGAGAAGATGATGCCGACAACAGGGGCATTGGTACGTGCACAACCGGCATACCATGCAAGATAGTCATCCACCGATGTAAATGCAGAAGGAGCAGCCGGGTGATAGAGCCCTTCCCACGGGACGGTGACTGGAGGGACAACCGCAACGTCCCTGCCGAACAGTTCCTTTCCGATATACAGGAGCAGGTTCCTGAAATTTTCTTCGCCGTTATTGATGACATAGGCCTGGCAGGTCGTGACAACCTGAGGCCTGACCGTGGAATGTACCCATGAGGATGGGTCGTACCCGAGCGAGATGACCGGCTTTGTTGTTCCAATCGTTTTGATCTCCCGGTTGATGCGCTCCCAGAACAGGTCGGACGTGTGATACAGGAGGATTACGTCAGCGGTCCGCATCGAATCCAGGGCCGCATCCACCTTTTCAGGAGATTCCTCCAGCACCCGGTTCGGGTAGACTACAAGGTCGATACCGGTCGCAGCTGCTGCACGTTTCAGAATCGGGGCATAGGACCCCCACATTATTGCGGTAAGTTTCACGCTTTTCTTCTCCCCTGCAAGGTGCATAGGGTGTCACGGGCCGATGTCATGGTATGCCCGGAGCCCGGAAAACTGTTTTATGAACCCCTCATTTTGCCATAAGATCGTTTTCACATCAGGCAATCCTTATGAGCTCGTGAATATCTCTTCATTGAGTATTAAATATCTTACGAAATTTCATACTTATGTTGTTGAGAAATACAAAAAATAAAATATTTAATACTATGAAGACTTAAAAACTGATTAAAAAAGTTGTAATACAATTTATATTTTTTATACCTGGAGCCTGACGATGCATCACTTCGATGATATATACCCGTTCTCCGCGATTGTTGGCCAGGAACAGATGAAATTCGCCCTCATCCTGAACGCGATCAATCCCCGGATCGGCGGTGTCCTGATCAGGGGAGAGAAAGGGACTGCAAAATCAACCGCAGCCCGCGCCCTCGCCCATCTTCTCCCGGATCGGATGGTTGTCGAAGGCTGCGTCTTTAACTGCGACCCTGCGGATACCAAAGGGCTGTGCCCCGACTGCCGGAAAAAATATCCGGACCTTCTCTCAGCGACTGCCCGGATGCGGGTCATAGAACTACCGATCAGTGCAACAGAAGACAAGGTCGTTGGCAGCCTTGATATCGAGCATGCATTAAAAAAAGGTGAGAGAAAGTATGATCCCGGTATCCTCGCGCAGGCGCACCGCAACATTCTGTACGTGGACGAGGTCAACCTGTTAAACGATCATATTGTCGATGTTCTCCTCGATGCAGCGGCGATGGGGATGAACTTTATCGAACGGGAGGGCGTCTCCTATGCGCACCCGTCGTCCTTCATCCTGATCGGTACGATGAATCCCGAGGAAGGCGAACTGCGTCCCCAGCTTCTCGACCGGTTCGGGTTATGTGTTGATATCGAAGGGATCCATGATGCCGGTATACGGGTCGAGGTCATCCGCCGGCGGCGACACTACGACGACGATCCCGGGGCATTTCTCCGTGCATGGGAATCTCACGAACAGGAACTGCGTGAACGCATCGTACGGGCTCAGGAACTCCTTCCCCGGGTGGTAGTATCCGATGAGATGCTCCACATGATCGCACAGATCTGCATTGACATGGCCGTAGACGGTCACCGTGCCGACATCACCATGATGAAGACCGGGGCAACAATTGCTGCATATAATGGCCGCAATGACGTAAACGAGGACGATATCCGTACTGCTGCAACACTGGTACTCTCCCACCGGATGCGGCGCAAACCGTTTGCCGACCAGCAGATGGATAAGCAGAAGGTGGAACAATCGATCCGGGATGCTCAGAAAGAATACCGGCAGCCCGAACATAATCACGAACATCCCGGGAACCGGAAACCCAAAGAAAATACCATGCCTGACGGTTCGGTGACAACGCAGTTTGCCGAGGGGTCTGCCTTCAGGGTGAACCAGCAGCCCTTTTCACCTTCGCGCCGTATTGACTCCTTCAGGAGGGAAGGAAACGGCCGGAGGAGCACTACCGAATCCCGTGATGGCAAATATATCCGCAGCCGGATTCCGGAGACGGTGGGACCTGACATCGCACTGGATGCTACGATCCGGGCAGCGGCACCCTACCAGAGGGACCGTGCAGGGGAACTTGCGGTCAGGATCGAATCTTCAGATATCCGCGAGAAAGTCCGGGAGCGTAAAACAGGGAACACACTCCTGTTTGTTGTCGACGCAAGCGGGAGCATGGGCGCCCAGCAGCGGATGACCGAGGTCAAAGGGGCTATCCTCTCGCTCCTGATCGATGCATACCAGAAACGGGACCGGGTCGGCCTCGTGGTCTTCCGGGGAACGAGTGCCGAAGTGCTCCTGCCCCCGACATCAAGTGTCGAACTGGCACGGAAATACATGCAGTCACTGCCGGTCGGTGGGAAGACGCCACTTGCTCACGGACTTTCCAAAGGATTTGAGGTACTCAAAAGAGAGCTGATGATCAACCAGCACACGATCCCAAGGATGGTCCTGATATCTGACGGGAAAGCTAACGTGAGCCTGGGTTCCGGATCTCCCCTTGGCGATGCAAGGGAAGTCGCATCTCATATCCGTGATGCCGGGATCTCGTCGCTTGTTATTGATTCCGAGCAGGGATACCTCTCCTTTGGCCTTGCCTATTCCCTCTCAGATGAACTCGGGGCACGGTACCTGAAACTCGAGGACCTCCGGGCAGACCGGATCGCCGGTGTCGTACAAGGGATCGGGATGTAGTACGCCGGGATGAACAAATCCCATTTGCCGTAATACCAGACAACCTGAAAACCAGACAACCTGAAAAAATTCACGAGTGCCCATGTCCCGCTCTCCATTGAAGGATACAGATGATGGCGCAACCGTGCATACCCTGTACAAAGAAGGCAGTGCACGGCGCATCGCGCTCGTTGCCGGACTTACGCTCCTCGTGATTATTGCGGCAATCCTGTCTGCAGGGATCGGCACGGTCACGATCTCACCGGAAGATACAATCCTCGCTGTCGGGCATGCATCTGCCGGCTCAGTCCGGGCATTTCTTCATAATTATATGCCGGCCATTGCCGGATGGTATGATGCCATTCCCATCACCATTCCTGCACCGGGAAACCCGCAGGCTGAAATGATTGTGGTCGGGTTCCGGCTGCCCCGGATTTTCCTTGCCATCCTGACCGGGATGAGCCTTGCCATGGCAGGTGCCGTTATGCAGGGTCTGCTGCGCAACCCGCTCGTGAGCCCGTTCACGCTCGGCCTGTCTTCGGCAGCATCCTTTGGGGCGGCACTTGCCATCGTGATCGGGCCGGGAATCCTCGGCGCGTTGTTATTCATAAGCTATGATCTGTGGATCGTCGCGATGGCGTTTTTGTCCGGCTGGCTCTCCATGCTTCTCATCTACAGCATTTCACGGTCCCGCGGCACGACCCAGTCAACCCTGATCCTTGCCGGTGTCGTGATCGGGTACATCTTCACGGCCGGTGTGATGTCGCTCAAGTACATCACCAACAACGAGAAACTCCGGGAACTGATGGTCTGGCTGATGGGCGGGATGTGGGGGGCCAGCTGGAACGCCGTTATCCTTCTCCTGCCGCTCTGCATCGGATCGTTTATCCTCCTGGAAAGGAAGGCATGGGACTTAAATGCCCTTTCCGCGGGAGATGACGTGGCAAAAAACCTTGGCATCGACGTCGAACGCCTCCGGCTTTCCGGTCTCATGATCTCAACGTTTGCCGCATCCTGCTGTCTTGCGTTTACCGGGGTTATCGGGTTCATCGGCCTGATGGGGCCGCACATCTGCCGCATGATCATCGGCAACGACCACCGCTACCTGATCCCCTGTTCTGCCCTGATGGGCGCGGCAATCCTTCTCATCTCGGATACTGCGGCACGGACGGTCATGAGCCCGGTGGAGATCCCCGTCGGGATCATCATGTACGCCATCGGGGGAATCTTCTTCCTCTTCCTAATCATGAGAGGCCGGGGACGGGGGCTCTATTAGCGGGGCAACATAATGGAGATCGTTATTGATAACCTTTCCAAGGATTACGGGGAAAGAAGGGTACTTGATGCGATCTCGTTCTCTGTCGGAAACGGGGAGATCGTCGCACTTGTCGGGCCCAACGGTTCGGGCAAATCGACCCTTATAAAAACAGTTGCAGGTGTCCACCGGCCGTCCGGGGGAAGCATCAGTATCGATCAGGAAAATATGCAAGACATTGACCCGGTCGATCTTGCGAAGATGATCGGGTACGTGCCCCAGCACTTCACATACACCCTCTACTCTACGGTTTTTGAGACCGTCCTTCTGGGGAGACGGCAGCATATCAGATGGTCGGTGTCTGATGAGGAACTCTCGCGGGTCCAGCAGGCACTTGATGCGCTGGAAATGGGACAGATGGCGGGAAAATATATGGACCAGCTCTCCGGTGGCGAACGGCAGAAAGTCTTCATCGCACGAGCCCTCGCCCAGGACCCGCAGCTGTTCCTGTTTGACGAGCCGACAAGCGCACTGGATGTCAGGTACCAGATCGAGGTCATGGAAACCATGCGGGCGATCACATGGGAACACGGGGTTGCGATGATCATCGCCGTCCATGATCTAAACCTTGCGTACCGGTATGCTGACACCGTTCTCCTGCTGAATAACGGGAAGAAGGTCGGGTACGGGAAACCTGCCGATATCCTGACGCCCGGGTGCATCAGCAGGGTGTACGGTGTCGATTCATTTGTCGTAGAGAATGAATACGGGAAATTTATCGTGCCGTTCCGGGCAAAGACCTCGGATTGAATGGTCCAGGATTATCAGAACCGAATGAAAGGATCGCCGCTGGTTGTCTTCATGCAACACATCCCGCCGGTAATCGCACGGGGAATGCGAATCTCTGCACAATGTTATGATTTTTTTTTAATTTTTTCTTAAAAAATTAAGAAATTTTAAATATCAATAGCACTCTAAACTCTTAGAACTAAAAACAATTTGTCTTAAAACAAATTAACTTGTTTGGTGTTATCATGCATATCATGGAAGGATTCTTTCCCTGCAACCGGATCGCCTGCCGCCGGGTAATTCTCCGGGCAGTTACTAGGAAAAGCGGCCGGATACAGAAGGTGATGGGAGGTAAGCGGAGATGCTAGAGGTAACCGGGGAGAAGCAGGGCCTGATCACAATGGTCTATGATTACGGTAACGGGGGACATCGCCCTGCATTCATCAACATCCAGCATGAGTTCAAGGGGATCATCCGGGCCTCGTTCCAGTCGGAGATGACCGACAACCGCTGTCTTGACGTAATTCTTCTTCGCGGTTACCAAACCCAGTTCAAATCGCTTGAGGATCGGTTACTGTCTGAAAAGGGTGTGGAGTCTGTTGAACTTAAGACGTTATAAATCGGTGGAAAAATTTCACTATAACCAGAAGGATAAGCAAACCATGAATAGTCTTGATAAAACTCTCAATGAAAGTGCAGTCTCGCCCGTTGTCGGCGTGATGCTGATGCTTGTCGTTGTCATCATCATCGCAGCAGTTGTGAGTGCGTTTGCCGGTGGGCTGGGTTCAGGACAGAAAGTGACGCCCAGTGCATCCATCGGTGTCAGGATCGACACAGCGATAGATGACACCATGGGGGGAACTACGACAAAAATGATGTTTGAACATTTAAGCGGCGACCCGGTTCGTTCACAGGATCTAAAAATCATCACCTATTACACGGCACCCAACGGGACGGTGATCAAACACATCCAGGATGCATCAAGTCCAGCTACCCAGTTATACAGCTCTCTACGGTTCACGCGGGTGCCGTTCCTGAACGATCCCAAGATCGGCCGCTCCGGCTACAATACAAGTGTGGATTTTGGAAATTTCACCTGGTCGACAGGTGACATCCTGAGTACCGGCAGTCCTGCAGGAACGAGCGCACTTCTCGGTTTCAATGTCAGCGACACAAGTTATGGGTTCCGGGCTGGGGTTCCGGTGGACGTAAAGATCCTCTATACCCCAAGCAACAAGTACATCTTTGACAAGGAGGTGTTTGTCCGATGAAGCGCCTGGCGGAAAATGCGGTCTCCCCTGTTGTCGGTGTCATGCTGATGCTCGTCATTGTCATCATCATCGCAGCGGTTGTAAGCTCCTTTGCGGGCGGACTAGGCACAAACATCAAAAAAGCTCCGCAGGTTTCAATGGAGGTCACACCGGTAATTCAGGGCATACAGGATCAAAATACCGGCAACTATGTACCAGATTACCCGACGGGATTTACCGCTGACAACGGCCTGCTCTTTGAGCATTCCGGCGGCGATCCTTTCGATCTAAAAGAGATCGAGGTCCAGATCCGGTATACGGATTCAAAGATTAAAATCGGGACAAACGACATCCTGCCATCGCAGAGCTGCAACAGCACGGCAGTGAAGGGATACCTAACGAAGATCGGAGCGGCTGACAGTTTCATCAGTGCGGGTGACAAGTTCATGCTCTATGCAGATAACTGCCGTATCGACAAGTTCGGCAGCCAGATCTCCTGGCAGCCGGAAGGTGCAGCACGGTCGTTTTCAATACCTAAAAATGCCCGGGGCGAGTATATGTTTGTCGATAAAAACAGCGGCAAGGCCATCCAGCAGGGGACATTCATATTTCTCTGATCCCCTGTTTTCCAGGTTTGGGGCAGGAATGACCAGGAGGAACACTGGAGCAGACAGATCCTAAAACAGGAATGATAATGGTTACTGACCGCCGGCTCTGGCTCCTCCTTCTCATTGTTGTTGCAGGGATGAGCATCATCGTCTGCACCCTTACCGGTCCAACCGGCTTTGGCATACCGTCTACCGGCCCCGGTGCTGCCGACATCGTCGGCGGCATCCGGCTCCCCCGGGTTCTCGCCGCATTTTTCACGGGTGCCAGCCTCGCCGTTGCCGGTGCCGCGATGCAGGCGCTCTTTAAGAATCCGATGGCTGATCCCTACATCCTCGGCACCTCATCCGGCGGGGCGCTCGGTGCCTCCCTTGCCATCGTCTTTTTCGGCGGCTTTTTCGTCCCGATCTTCGCATGGGCCGGCGCAGTTGCGGCGATCCTGATCGTCTGGTCGATTGCCGGCCGTAAAGGCGTAATCTCCGTTGAGACCCTGCTTTTAACCGGCATTGCTGTTTCGTTCTTCTTCTCGGCCATCGTCTCGTTCCTGATCGCCGTCTCGGGCCAGAACGTCCACCAGATCATTTTCTGGCTCATGGGCGGGTTCTGGAACGCATCGCCATCCGACGCGATCCTCTCCGCCTGCATCCTCGCACCGGCCGGAGTGCTCCTCTTTTTTATGGGCCGGGACCTCAACGCCCTTTCGCTTGGCGAGGAGACCGCCGCCCACCTCGGTATCGATGCGGCACGGGCCCGCTGGTCGGTGCTTGGTGGCAGCACCCTGCTCGTTGCCGGTGCCGTCTCGATCGCCGGCTCGATCGGGTTTGTCGGCCTTGTCACCCCCCATATCGTCCGGATGCTTCTCGGCCCGGACAACCGCGTAGTCATCCCCGCCTGCGTCCTTGCCGGGGGGATACTCCTCGTCATCTCGGACACCCTCGCCCGCACGTTCTTCTCCGACCTGCCGGTGGGGATCATCACGGCCTTCATCGGGGCGCCGTTCTTCATCTGGCTGATCTACCAGCGGGGAGCGGTTACATGACCGGCCGGCACAGCATCAATGCCGAAAACCTCCACGCGGGGTATGGCATGCAGGAGATCATTAAATCGGTCAGCTGTGCGTTTGCACCGGGATCCTTCACCGGCATCATCGGGCCGAACGGCTCGGGAAAGACCACGCTCCTGCGGGCATTCAGCCGCGTGATACCGTCAAGCGGGATCCTTGAACTGGACGGAAAGGCAGCTTGCGATTATACTCCTGCGGAACTGGGCATGGCGCTTGGTTTTGTCCCGCAGGACGAAGGGCGCCCGTTCTCCTACACGGTGATGCAGGTCGTCCTGATGGCCCGGTATGCCCGGACCAGCAGGTTTGCCGCACTTGCACCGGACGATTATGCCCGGTGCTATCGTGCCCTTGAAGAGACCGGCGTCGCTCACCTTGCCGGGCGATCAATCCGTACCCTGAGCGGCGGGGAATGGCAGCGGGTGCTCATCGCCCGTGCCCTTGCGCAGGACACAAACGTGCTCCTGCTGGATGAGCCGACGTCGCATCTCGACCTCTCCCACCAGTCCGATATCCTTTGTCTGATGCGCCGGCTTGCCGGTTCGGGCGCAACCATCATAGGGGTATTCCATGATCTCAACCTTGCCGCGCTCTACTGCGATCGGCTTATCATGATCCAGCATGGGCAGCTGGTCGCCGACGGCACGCCCGGACAGGTGCTGACACCCCGGAAAATCCGGGAGGTCTACGGGGCCGAGGTGGTCATCTCCTGTCACCCGGCCACCGGCCGGACCTTCCTCATGCCCATAAAAACCGTAAACGGGACAAATTCAGTCCTAAAACACCTGAAAGTGCAGGTGATCTCCGGCGGTGGGAGCGGATCTGACCTCCTGCACTTCCTTGCCGGTAAGGGCCTGTCTCTCTCGGCCGGCATCCTTGCCACTACGGATACCGATTACCTCACGGCAAAAGCGCTGGAGGTCCCCTGCATCCCGGTCCTGCCGTTCTCCCGGATTCCTGCCCATGCGCTGGAGAATCTAAGAGCCATGCTCTCCCGGGCAGACCGCATCATTCTTTCCATTCACCCGGTAGGATCCGGCAACCTGCCGGTCCTTGCGGTTCTCCGGGAGGCGGATCCGGCACGGATCATCATCCACCTGCCGGAAGGCAGGGATTTTCTCTCCTATGATTATGCCAAAGGTGCCGGCGCCGCAGCTCTTGCAGACCTGTGTACTGCCGGTGCACAGTGTACCAGCAGTTATGACGGGATAATCGCGCTCCTGTACCCGGTGTCCCCAGAAACCCACGACCGTGAGCATGATCCATGAACACAAGACAATTATTCATCCCAACATTCTGCTGCATTGACCGTCCGCTCGCTGAGGCGCTTGGCATCCTTGCCGGTCGCACATTGCATGTCGAGATCCTCTCGGACGGCCTTAGCGACCTTCTCCCTGATCCAGCGACTGCCCAAAGTATCAGCTATCTTTCATCTATCATGAACGGAGAGCAGTGAATGAAACTTAAAAACAGAACCCCAAAAGAGTACGGCATAGTCCTGCTGGTCACGGCAATAGCGCTGGTCCTTTGTACAATGCCGGTATCAGCGGTCACCGTAACTGACGATGCCGGTATGGCCATCACGTTCAATGCAACACCCTCGCGTATCGTCTCGCTGTCCCCCTCCAGTACCGAGATCCTTGCCGCCCTCGGCCTGCTTGACCAGGTGGTTGGCGTAACGGATGCCTGTGACTATCCCCCGGAAGTAAAGAACAAGACCCGCATAGGGGGCTACTCGGCCATCAGCATTGAGAAGGTAGCTGCGGCCCGGCCGGACCTTGTGTTCGCATCTGACAAAACGCCGTTGGAGACCGTGGACCGTCTCAAAGAACTCGGCATGAATGTGATGGTGGTCGCCCCGAAAAACATCGACCACGTGATACGGGACATCCGATTAATTGGGGAGATAACCGGTACAAAAACCCGGGCAGATGAATTGGCAGCTGATCTTTCGCGCCGCATTGACGCAACACTCCCCTCGCCCCTGCCGGAGCACCGGCCGACTGTAGCCCACGTGGTCTGGCACAAGCCCCTCTATGTCAGCGGCAACAATACGCTGCAGGACGACGTGATCGTCCATGCCGGCGGCGTAAACGTGTTCTCTGACCGGAGCGGCTGGAGCACAATATCGCTTGAGGAGTTCCTGCTGGCCAATCCCGATATCATCGTCGTAAACGGTGGAGGCGGGATGGATTCGTCAAAGAAAAATGTAATCCTCGAAGAGTTCATGACCAAACCGCAGTACGCATCCCTCTCTGCGGTCAAAAACAACCACGTGTTTGCAGTCGATGCCGACATCATCAGCCGGCCTGGCCCCCGCATCGCGGATGCAGCAGAAGAGGTTGCATCATTGGTTTTCCGTTCCGGTACGCAGAACGTATCCCCGGCTGCAGCATCCACGCCCCCTGCATCTGCTCCCCTGCTGCCAGCGCTTGTTTCTGTCATGATCGGGAGTCTGTACGTAATCCGGAAACGGCCGTGAGGTATAAGTGTCTGGCCGGTAACAGAATATTTTATAGAATTACATTTGGCAGAATGGATTTTTAGGGTAACGAAGTATTTTTTGATAGTCCTTTGGGGAATTTACTGAGTACAAATATAAAAAAGCAGGCACTGCTCCGGATGCTCTGGTCTTCAATCTTCAACCTGAATCGTCGTGAGTTTCACCGACTCAACTCCCTTCAGGGACATGAAACGTTCGGCCAGTGATTTGATCTGCGGGCCTTCCCCGCGGACGAGGACTACCTCAAGACACCGGTCATGGCTCATGTGCGCATGGAGTGCTGTTTTGATAATGGATCTGAACTCGTGCTGGATGTTATTGATCGTCTGGAGAAGGCCACGGTGATCATGCTCGTACACCATCGTAATCACGCCATGGCGATCGCCTTTCACTTCAGACATCCAGGTATAATTCGTGATATATGTGCGGATCGCATCACGAATTCCTTCGGAACGTGACGAGTATCCCCGCTGGTTGATAATCTCATCAAATTTCTCAAGCAGGTGGGTGGGAATGGATATGCCGGTCCGAGAGAGGTCCTGGTCAATGGTCATGGTATCATCAGAGAAGTTAATATTTATCTTAATTGTTTTTTAATATTTTGATATGATTTTAAAAAAATGTAATACTAATTACTATGAATTTAATTTTTTTTTATATTGAAACCACGGGAGCTCAATACGCCGATACATTCACCTGCATGATCTTCCGGGTAATGACAAATGGCAGCCGCCCGTCGATATGTCCGATGCCCGTTTCCCGGTAGAGCGGCGAACTGTTGTCAGCATAATGCCATATATTATTCGGGTAAGTCTGGTTGAGCTGGCGGAACGACTGGTTGACTTTGTTATACAGGTCAACTGCGAATGGCTCTGGTGTGGATTTGTTCACCCGGATCGTGAGGAGGTCGGGTGCGGCCTGATCCGGAATGCCAAATATGGTTTCATTCAATGATGCTGACACAGCAAAGGTCCCGATACCATTGCCACTCGTAAATTGTTCATACGGTGACGGATTGAACGTCACTGCGGAGATCGTGATTGCCGAACAGTTCATCGTTGAATTGAACCACGGCCGGGCAGTCACGTCAATAAAAGAACCTGAAAATTTTTTTACCGGTGCTGCCCGGTTCACCTCGTTCATACTGGCAAACGACAGGGGTGTCGCCATCCCGGCGTTGTCGACCGAACCTTGGGAGAATCCCTTGGTCACGTTCACGTACCCGTAATGCCAGACATATCCCTGGTCCTGCCAGTAATTGCCAACGGGACGGTACGAGAATTTCACCAGCCGGCTCTCCTGCGAATATTCAATCGAGTTGTCGAAGATGATAAGGTTATAAAGTGGGAGCTGCTCTGCATCCACGCGGATCGTACCGGATGACGTGAGGGAGTTGAATATCACGCCGCCACCGCCAAGCGGGACGGTCTCACTGAATGTGATCTCCTGCTTCATCGATACGGCATTGGAAATATCGGCAGAAAACTGCATAAACGCGTGCTCGACCTCGTGCAGGTGGCTGATCTCTGACTCGGCCTTCATGGAAGGAATCGCGACAGCATTCCAGACGGAAAAGATCGTGACCATTACAGCGAGCACCAGCATCGCGGCGATGACCGGGGCAACAGCATCATCTCTCATGCCTGCACCTTCCCGACTTGACCGGAGAATATGACCGCACGCGGGGTTGCGAGTTTAACGGTTTCATTGCCATCCAGTGCGGAGTCCCACGTGATGGTGATGTTGCTCCCGAGATCGAACGTGGTTTTCTGCGGCACGAGGATAAACGGGTGATGGCTGTCATCAACGCGGTACACAATCTCAGTGGCATGATCCGTGGAATTCGCAACGATGACTTTCAGATCAGAAGCCCTGACCCAGTCCCCGCCCTTATGCCAGAGCGTGATGGTCTTCGCAGTCTCATTCGTTACCTTGATGGTAACACTGGGATAACGCTCGGACGGGAGGAAGGACGACACGGTAGTTGAGAAAACGGCGATAAGGATGATGACAAGACCAATCATGAGAATCTCGCCGACAACTTCAGACACTCCCCGGGTATTCCATTCCTGTGAATCCATGAGATGTTCCCTTCAGATGATAACAGTAAACACGACCAGCGCTGCGGCAAGGAGCGCGATGCTGTGCTTGAACCCGCAGAGGATGCTGTTCGAGCTGAACTGCCCTGCCATGATGCCTGAGAAGGTTCCAAGGATGATGCCGATCCGGAACATATCGGTGATATTTCCTGCAAGTTGAAGCGGGATGTTCATGCCGGTAAAGCTTGCAAGGAACGGCACATTCAGCTGGTAGGCTGTATAGAGATAGATGCCAAACGAGAGATAGATGATCATCACGTAGATTATCGTAGCGTTCGCACGTTCCCGTTTGAGCTTGAGGTAGTGCTCAAAATCAGTGATCGCAATCAGGAAAATCTGGCGCAGGTTGTGCGTAATCTCGCTTGCCCGCACGAGAAGGGAGATCGTTCGCTTGACCGAGACAAGCCCGATCCGTTCTTCCATCCTGACGAGCGCCGTGTTCACATAGGCGCCGCTCTCGATGTCCCGTGAAACGAGAGAGAGTTCAGAACTTAAAACCCCCAGCTTCGCGTTCGAGATCCGCTGGATAGCATCATGCAGCGTAATCCCGATATCTTTCATATCGGACAGTTCCCGTAAAAACTCCGGGATATGGGATTCGATGTTCCGCACGTACCAACGCCGCCCCTCGTACGCAGCAGCAACCGGTGTCATGAACCCAATGATAATAAGGCACACAATGGCCTCGGGTGTGTTTTTTGGGAAGAAGGAATCGAACCATCCGGTCATCCAGAAACCGGCAATGATGCCTGCAATCAACACGCCGGCACCGATGCTGTAATCGTATTTCGAAATATACGACCGTAGCGGGTGCCGCAACCGGTTGAGAAGATGGTGGTGCCTCTTTTTTGCTGCCAGCCGTTTGTAGAAACTGGCATCTTTCTCATCTGGTGCGGGTGCCTGATGCGTAGTATGGACCGGGACAGATCCCGCAAAGTCATGCTCGATGGTCTCGCGCCGGCTGATTTCGAGGTTTTCCGGAGGGAGCATGGCAGACAGGAGCCAGATCATGATGATTGCACCCGCCGGGATGCACAGGTACATGAACGGGAGGAGCCAGTCCATCTGGTTATGACTGGTCATTCCCTGCGCCACGATCATGATGATCAGAGCGATCGGGCCGGCAACAAACGCGGAAACATAGACTTCAGCCATGATCTCGATTGTTTTTAACACAAGATCCAGTTCCTGCCGGGCCTGGTCGCGGTAGTACTGCGTCTTAGCCGATATGTAGGAGTTCACGGCACCCCCGCTGTCAGATACGATGGAAAGGTCGTTAAGGAAATCCCGGAGATGAGCTGACGGGGTCGTCCGCTGGAGATCCCTCATGGCTGTGATCAGGTCATCGTTGAACACTTCGACATCGCGGACGATTACACCGAACTCCCGTGAGACCTCACCAAACATTTCCTGCTCTTCATAAATTTTCTGTATCATCTCATAGGGAGGCATCGTCGTCGAGAGAGCCTCCATATACGAGATAGCATAGGGCAAATCCAGCTCGATCCGGGTTTTCCTCCCCCGTGCGATGATGGCCGGGTAATATATCTGGAACAGGTAGAGGCCGGGGATCATGCCGGCAAACACAATCACCCAGAACAGCATGTCGGATGTTGAAACTGAAAGGATCTGGATCTCATAGCCACTGAATGTTAAAAATAGAAAAGAGCCAACAAACAGGAGCACGGAACCAAGGACGTTGATATGGACGTTCTGAAGATAGCGTTCAGCGGTGAACGGGATATGAGCTCCCCGCAGGGTCTGCCGGAGATGACTGCCGTACATTACCAGTTCGTAACGGGACAGCACAGCATCAGCACGGGCAAGTGCGATGGGCATCTGCACTTCATTCACTCCAGATCATGAATCGCGTGTGCAAGATCCTTGATGTCAGGCGGTTCGACTTCAAGTGCCCAGGAGAAGAACTCTTCCCGCTTTTTCAACTGGTGTTCGGTCTCCTCCGGTGTCCAGCCCCGGTGGAATGCAACCTCCTCCAGTACCTGTGACCGGCCGCCGGTCCTGTGGAATGTATCGGTCTGGATGTCCCACTCATAGACCGGGGCCGGTATGATCTCACCGTTATTATTCACCTCAATTTCATGGATAGAAAGGCAGCGGCGGATACGTATGTTCCCCACGGAATAGATTGCCTGCACAACAACAAGATCGAGTGCAGAGAACATTACCGGCGGGACACTGATGGGATCATGGGTGAGGCGGTTGATTGCCTCCTGAACGCTGCCGGCATGGATTGTTGAGAGCGTAGCATGGCCGGTGTTCATCGCCTGGAAGAGGGTCTGGGCCTCTCTGCCCCGCACTTCTCCCACGATAATATACTCCGGGCGCTGCCGCATGGATGCCTTGAGGAGCGAGAAGAGGTCGATGTCACCTTTGACTCCCGGGACATTGATCTCCCGTGTCTGCGTGGGCAGCCAGTTCTTGTGCGGCAGCTGGATCTCACGGGTGTCCTCGAGGGATACAACTTTGGCATTCTGGGGGATGAACAGGGAGACAGCATTCATCGTGGATGTCTTGCCGCTTGCCGTCCCGCCGACAACAAGAAGGCTCTTTTTATGTTCGATGGCGAGCCAGAGGAATGCCAGTATCTCGGAATTGTAGGTGCCCAGCCGGATAAGATCCAGCGGGGTCATCGGATCGGTCCGGAATTTCCGAATGGTAAATGAGCTGCCCTTTGTGGAGACCACATTGCTGTATGTGATCTGGACCCTCGCACCGCACGGGAGTGTCGCGTCCACCATGGGAGTTGAAAGCGAGATCTGCTTGTTGGCTTTCTGGGCGAGTTTTAAGACAAACAGGTTCAGTTCGCCTTCCCGGAAAACGACACTTGTCGGCAGGCTGCCATAGTCGCGGTGGAACACAAAGACCGGCAGGTCGTTCCCGTTGCAGCTCAGGTCCTCAAGGGAGGGATCGTGCATGAGTGCATCAAGCGGCCCGTAACCGGAGAGATCCCGTTTCAGGTAGTAGTGCAGGAGAGAGAGCCGGTCATCGGAAATATCCGGGTCAAACTGGCGGATTACGGGTGTTACCGTTGCAGGATCCAGATGATTCCCTGTGCTGTCTTCCGGTGCATTGAAGATGATGACATCCCGGAGGTAGGAGTATGTCTCACGCAGGATGGTTTTTTCTTTCTGCGAAATGGACGGCTCGACGACCGTATAGGTGAACCCGGCATTTCCTGTCCGTATAATTTTTACGTAAGAGAACGGTGGAGAAACCCAGTACATGTCGAGAACACCGGGAGTGCGTTCTTCCGGGAACTCCGGGTCGGCAGTAACGGCCGGTGAGGCACCATGTGCAGGATCGGGATTACGGGATGCCATCGCATCCCTTGCCGGAGGAACGGCAAATCCCCGGACAGTACCGGAACTGAACCGGACACGCGCGCCACTGGCAACGAGAGCTAATGAGAAAAGAGAGATGATACAGAGCCCGCTCATCAGGATCAGCGGGAGATCAATAAAGAGCACTATATAACCGGAGGTAAGGGCAATAATCAGAATCCCAAGGAGGAGGATATCTCCGCGTCCGGTCTTGTCTCCCATTCTCTCTGCGATCAGGTGAAGATTGAGCAAATGCAGGATATCTCCTTGGATCGACTTTGCCATCCCATCGTTCATGCTGTCTCATCCCACTGGAGAAGTACCTGAGATGTACCTGTTATAGTAATAAAATATTTTCTTTTTGTAGCACATTTTTATTATCATAACAATTTTTTTTGATACTCAACAGGTTTTTTCAATACAATTTCACATCTCAAAATAAAAAATCACAATCTATTTATAGCAATGAGTGCTACGAAATTCTATAATAGTATGAAAATAGGGCCTGTTGCAAGGCACCGTACCAGAGGTAATTAAATGTGCAGTTCAGGAAGATCCAGAGAAGACGCCGTATCTCCGGTTGTCGGCGTTATGTTGATGCTCGTGGTTACCATCATCATCGCTGCAGTTGTGAGTGCATTTACAGGAGGTCTTGCCAAAGGGGAGGACAAAGCACCGACAGCTGTTATTGATGTCAAAATTAAGAATACCGGTGAATGGCGGAACAGCAACATCCAGTTCGATGTAAAATCTGTCAGCGATCCCATCCCGTCGGCTAACGCAAAGATCGTCACCTCCTGGACATCAAGTTCCGGAACAAGGGGCGGAAATACAACAGCAAAAGGTCTGAACACTCCTAACGTTCAGTACACTTCGGGAAACACAAGATATCAGGCACCGCTTGGATATGGTCCGGGCGTACTGAACTGGAAAACCTCTTCACCATTTCCGGTTGAGCAGATGTTTGGAAATTATACTATTACAGCGGGTACTTCAATGAGGGCGTCTCCATACGGGTATACTACGTATAATGCGGGATATGGCGTTGTCACTCCGTATGTCTATAACGATGATCCCACATACTGGGTCACTGCAACAGACACTGATGCGATGATGGCACTGCTTGGTAAAAACTGGAATGATTTGCGAGCTGGAGACATCGTAAAAGTGACAATCATCCATACGCCAACCGGTAAGATGATTTATAGCAAAGATGTCGTTGTGGAGGGATAATGATGAGAATGAACAGTGATCATGCAGTATCTCCAGTAGTCGGAGTCATGCTGATGCTCGTGGTTACGATCATTATCGCTGCTGTTGTCAGTGGATTTGCCGGAGGAATGTCAAAAGGAACCGATAAGACTCCCCAGATGACAGTAAAAGCAAAATTCAGTCAGAGTAACGGAATGGAAATTTATCACATGGGCGGTGATACAATTAATACCCAATCCACCTCCGTGATTGTCCGGCCGACACGGTCCTTTGGAAACTATGACCAGTTAAGCTGGGTTGTCAATAAATCTGTTATCAAAACTGAGAACAAAGACTGGGTAAACCAATCCGTATCAATGACCTATAATCTTGCCCGGACCTTCAAACCCGGAGATACCGCATATATCCTATCAGCAGATCTCCCTCGCGTTCAGGAGAAGACCGGGGGGGTCGCGGATTATACCTCAAACTCGTATGGATTTGGCAGTGTGAAAAGTATTGGTAACTCGTTTATTCTCACACTTATTGATGACAGCGGAAAAAGCATTGCCTCCACTGAAGTGGAAATCCAGCCGTAATTTTTTGGTAGGTAATCCCCGTATGTGATAGAGACCGGATTATGAATGTGTGTAAAAAGGATCGCCTCATGAATTGTTGCACGCCTCTCTCATGAAAATGGTAAAGAGAAAATATCAGGCATCAACGAATTCAAAACCTGAAATGAAAAATAAACGAAAAAATGCAGGAATACCAGCAGCAAGATCCAATAATACTGCCCAGTCCTTTTTATGGTTATTATAAACCCGGGCATGAATGATCGTGTCAGATTTATTGATTCAGAATTATGAGCAAAAGACACAACATAAAACCCTGGTTGCATAAGGCCGCCATTCTTGTTCTTATCCTGGTCTTCATTACTTCATGTGGCTGCATAAAAGTCATAAAGAAAAATCTCAATAACGAAGGACAGGTCGTGAATGCGCCTTCCAAAACTACTGAAACCCCGCTGCAATCACTTACGCAGCCCACTGGAACGTTGGCTGAGATATCATCATTGAACCAGGTGAATTTAACAAGTTCTGTACATACCATTGAACCCGTCTTTCCTGAAGATTCATTCAGGGTTGTGCGTAATCTTTCCCAGAAAAACGGTGAGACCTTCCCGGAAACTTCACGGAACTTAATTCTTAACCGACCCCCTCTTTACAAACTGCATTTTTCCCCCATCTATAATGCGACCGCTGTTCTGGTCGATGTAAAGCACGGACCTCTTGTGATTCATAGTTCTGTCAGCGCGAAACATAGTAGTCCCCGGATCAGTTTCCTTGTCATTACCGTCAGAGACATCGCGAACAATACAATAGTCACAGAAGACGGATATGGAGGAATCTATACGAGCGATCCGGAGAACCAGATCGTCATTTATCGTGAAGGCAGGTATCATGTCAATTTCTATGGAAATCAGGTTGAAGCCGATATTTCGATCGTTACAGGGGATTCGCCAGCATTGACAGGTACTGCCCGGTTACCTTCGACAGATGTACCTGATGAATACCCCTGGTAACCACCTTTTTAAATCATCGATTATATTCTTCATTTTCCCTATAACGGTTTTCAATTCACCTGAATAAGATAAGCCCAAATTGGGCTCCATTTTCCTCTCTCGATGTCCGGGCCAATACCAGAAAACCCCGTAAAACCGTTCTTTTCTGTTCCTGTGGAAACGAAGGGATTATAGCGCCCCGTTTGCTGAAATAGGGTAGATTTGCACCTCACCTATTGGTCACCAAAGGCCCTTAAATCGAGGTGAATTTTACCCTATAGTTCATCCCATTTGACGGGGGGAAAATCGATTCCAGGCCCTGTTTTGAGGGTCGGTTTTTTCGGAGGAGGGTCCTGAAGGGACGAACCCGGGAGAAGAACCTGCAAAGGTTCTTCGACAGGATCCCCTGAAAAATACATGCCGTGGGGCTAATTTTTATCCGGGAAATGTCAGAAAGAGGTTGTGCGCAATTTACGCGCAATACGCGCAATATACGAGGGATGAAATTTGAAACCCGGATGATTTTTAAAAGAGGATTTTTAAAACAGGGGAATTCAACAACCGTCAGAAAATGTCGGGATTGTCGGGATTATGTCGGGCTAATGTCGGGATTGTCGGGATTCTTTTTCACAAGAACATACTCCGTAGCCCTGCCCTTCTTATCCCGTTTTAAGAAAATACCTCTCGTGCAAAGATCATTCAGGTCCCGGAGAGCTGTCCGATCAATTGCACCGGTAAGTTCCCGGTACGCTTTATTCGTGATTACGCCCTGCTCCCTGACATACCGCACGGCCTGAACCTGCCGGTCGGAAAGTCCCAGTGCGAGGAGCCGTTCATCCGTGTAGAAAGTTTTGGCGAAGGTCACGCTGAACCAATCTGGATGTGCAGAAAACTCCGGTTCGGGAATTCCGTGGTTGTGACAGAGGGTGATCATACGGCTTGTTCCCGTGCCCCACTTCTCCAGCAATTCACCGTAATAAAAGACCTGGGCGAGCAGTGTATTCCGTGGCAGTGAACGATGCCCTTCCTGTCGGAGTTCATCGACCGTCATCCCCTCCTGGAGGCCCCCGGGATTCGTAATGACTATACGGTCATCATAGACGCGGATCTGAATCTCGGAGCCGGTCTGGAAATAGTCACGGTGGATGAGCGCGTTGATCACCGCTTCACGCAGGGCTTTGATGGGGTAATCCCAGATCTCGGTTCGCTGCATTGCAGACAGCGGCTCCGTTTTTTCCGGTTTTTCACCGAATTCATACCGGACCTGAATATATTGCTGGAAGAGTTGCACTGCTGCATCGACCTGCGCGAAAAGGTTGCCTTTCAGAATTTTATCATCGATGATGGTAATAGCGTCCTTGAACCTGCCCATATGAATCTGGGCAGAGGTGAACGATGCCTGCGGGTTTTTCCCGAACAACAGTATCGCGCCACGGGTAATTTTGCCGTCCCGGATTAATTCCAGTTTCTGAAGGAGGTTCAGAGCAGATTCATCATCGCGGGCAAAAGGGAGCCGGTTCTTTGCAAGTTCGAGGAAGCGTTTGATTGCTGCGGGATCGATCTGCTCAAGCGTATAGTTGTCAGTAATGCTGTCCCATTGAACACCAAGTTTTGTGATGAAGTAACGCCCGAGCTGCTCTGACGGGATCTCGCGGGTGGTGTTGCCGACCCGCTGAAAATACCTGCCCCGGCATGTGGCAAGGGTTGTACCGGGCTTTACTTCAATAACAAGCACGGGCTGATCCTGGTGCTGCTGGACGGAAACCACTGGCTGGACACGGAGGATCTCGACAATCTGGTTGATGATGACCTGCTGTGCCCGGTCATCGCCGGTCCAGCCGATGATGGTTCCATTATCCCTCACCCCGATAAGGAGTGTCCCGCCTTTGGTATTGACGAATGAGGCAAGTGCTTCAAGGCCGTGGTCGTTCCACTGCTCCTTGAATTCGATATTCTCGCCTTCGCCTTGCCGTATGAGTGCAGCTAGGTTGTCCATCGGTTCTATTCTCCGTGCTTTTATTCCCAATTCCTGATTTCAAGATACGGGTTTGTGCGTTATTGATTTATGCATAATTGCTGGAGAAGAGGAGCCGGTCCGCGCAGCAGGTGCAAGCACGGTGAAGCTGTGCGAAGCATACGGAGCGGGGCGGCGATCTTCTGGCTAATCGGTCGACAGCTCATCAGCATAACGACGGCACGGTATTATTCTCTCAAAGGGGAGTCTGCCATTCTCGGCCATCATTCCATCCCTTTGGAGCTGACCCTTTAATCCATTGCCAAGTTGTCATCCCTTTTCCTTCACGACAATCGTAAACTTCGTCCCCACCGTCCGGTCAAGTTCTATTGTGCCCTGCAGCTGCTCGGTCAGGCTGTTGACGAGCCGCAGCCCAAGTGATTCGGTCTTCTTCCAGTCCAGCGATTCCGGGATGCCGGCACCGTCATCCTGCACGATGATACGGATTGTACCATCATCTTTTTTCCCGGTTACGGCAATTGTGCCCTTCCTGCCAGAAGGAAATGCATACTTGAGCGAGTTTGAGAGGAGCTCGTTGATAATCAGCCCGAGCGGGATCGCACGGTTGATGTCCACCCGTATATCCGAGATGTCAACCGTCAAGCGAACCGTTGCCGGCGTGACACCATAGAAATTGAACAGGTTTGTACCCATGAACCGTACATAATCCGATACATCGATGCTGGAGATATCCTCAGATCGGTAGAGCCGCTCGTGGACGAGCGCCATCGCCTTGATCCGGTTCTGGCTCTCCCTGATCATTGCAAGCGTTGCCGGATCGGTGATCTGGCGGGACTGGAGGTTTAAGAGGCTTGCGACAATCTGGAGGTTATTTTTCACCCGGTGGTGAATCTCCTTTAACAGGATCTCTTTCTCGTGCAGGGACTTATTCAGCGCCTCGGTACGTTCGGCAACCTTCGCTTCCAGTTCCTCGCTGAATTTTTTCAGCCATTCCTCGGCCAGTTTCCGGTCAGTGTTGTCCAGCGTTATGCCCTGATAGTGGGTGACCGTTCCATCCTCATCCCGCCGCACCCATGTCCAGTCATAAACCCAGCGGATATCCCCGGACTTCGTGACGATCCGATATTCCTGGGAGAACTCGCTGCGCCCTTCTTGCGTGTACCGTTCGACTTCAGCACTAATGCGCGGCAGATCGTCTTCAAATATAATGGACGCGTATGCAATCCGGCCGCCGGTAAACTCATCCGGTGTATAGCCGAAACTGCCAATATTGTCAGACACGTATTCCACCGGCCATCCCGGTTCCGCCTTCCAGAGCCAGGCAACCGCAGGACTGTGATTGACGATGAACGACAGTTCTTTCGCGTTCTCATATGCGGCACGCAGTGCCTCCTCTGCCCGTTTGCGCTCGGTGATATCTATCAGAAGAACACCTCTTACTCCTGCCGGTTTATTTTCCCGAATAATTGCATCGGTATAGATGATAACGGGGAACGTGCTCCCGTCTTTTCTCAATGCCGTGTACTCAATACCCCCGGGGATCTCTCCGTTCAAGACTCTCTGCACGTTTTCCCTGGCCCGATCCCGATCTTCGGGAGCGATTACATCAAAGGCATTCAGCCCATTCTCCAAGTCCTCCTTTGAATAGCCAAAGGATTTCAATGCAATTGAGTTGGCGGTTGTAACGATTCCCTGTTCATCAAGTTCAAAAACCGTCTGCGGCAATAACTCAACCAAATCCCGGTATTTTCTCTCACTCCCCCGCAGCGCCTGTTCTTTTTTACTGAGTTCATCATAGTTTTGCCACAGCTCCTCCTTGGTTGCCGCGATCTCCTCATAGGCTGCTTCAAGATCTTCTTCTCTCTTTTTAAGCATCTCCTCTGCCCGTTTGCGCTCGGTAATATCCAGGAGGGAGGCTACGCTCTTTCTCGTTCCTGGAATGACATCGATAGAGAGATAGACAGCGCGGATATCCCCGGATTTTGTGACAAATTGGAACTCGTAGTGGGTGAGTGCCTTCTCCCGGTTCTGCCTGCGCAACCGGTGCTGGGCGAGCATCCGATCCAGGTCCTCTTTGACCACAAATTCGGTCCAGCTCTTTTTTCCCTCTATATCATCTTTGGAAAAGCCACTCAGTTTTGCGAACTCCGCATTGGCGAGGCTGATAATGTTGCTCTCTTCCACGACAACCGTCGCGGTGCCGGTATTCTCAAAGACAGTGCGGTACTTCTCCTCACTCTCGCGGAGTGCCTCGTTTGCCCATGTAATTTCCTCGACACGTTCTTCCACGCGGTGCTCAAGCCCTTCCCGTACCGTTTTGAGTTCGTCTGCGGTTCTCATACGGAGCATGATATCACGGATAATCAGGAACAACCCGATGCAGATGGCGATGTACCCGAATGTCCGGACCACGATCAGCTCCAGATCAAGGGCGGTTTTTAAGCCAAGAAGGGTCGCTGCATGCGATATCCCGAATAAGAAGAAGGCGGTGCCGATGAAGAGCGGGGTTGCCGAGCGTATCTTCACGTACCCGATAATGCTTAAGATCACGATTACGATACAGAGGATGAGATTGAGCAGCGTTATGGGATCAATGAGCAGTTCCATGGGTTGAAATTCCTTCACGGGGCGCTAGGATTGTAAGAAGGGATTGCAAGACCCCGTCGGATAAATGCCCTGCGTTATAGTTAATGGTGGAATACCTGCTTAATAAAAGTTTTGTGCAGGTATTTGACAACGGAAGTGGCGGTTCCAGGTTTTTTTACCGTTCCGGATTATTCCGGCATCTAATCCATGCTATCCGGCCTTCTTATCTTTATGGAAATGCCGAAAATACCTTCACTCCAGCAACCGGGCACGATCTCCTCCATGTCATGACCTCTTAATAGCTGATCGCTGCGATAATGGTACTGCCCAGGCTGCCTGCTCATGGGCAAACATGGCGGTGCCGTCAAACGTGAGGATGATGATGATGCCATCGGACCAGGTTCTCCTCAAGTGAAGTGAACAGTCGTGTGCGGTCGGCCCGCGAGAGGTCGTCGCGGACGCCCGGTAACTCGGGCAAACCTCACGAGACGAGAGGCGCTTCTGTCATGTTCGCGAATCCTCGCCCGCATCGTTTTTATGCAGGACAATTTTTCCGGATTTCCGTGCTGAAGGATTATGGCAGCCCTTACATCCGGGATACTTCCGGTGCACCCGACCCATTGTTATTGGACCGGAACCGGAACATCCCTGCCGGTATCAAGATCTCGAACCGTGCTCCTTTCCCCGGTTCCCCGGTCTCCTTCATCGTGATGCCGGTGAGGCTGAGGATCTCGCGGGAGAAAAAAAGCCCAAAGCCACTCCGTTTCCCGGACCCCCTCCGGAATATCTTCTCCTTTTCCTCCTTTTTGATCCCGGTACCGTTATCCTCGTAGATGATGGTCAGCCCTTCCGGAGTCTGATCATAGTGCAGCCTGATGGAGGTAACTTTCTCTCCATACCGCAGGGAATTTTCGAGCAGGTTTGAAAATACCCGGTCCACCAGCGGGTCCCCGAACACTTCAAGTCCCTCAACCTGAACGGAGTAGATAATGTAATCGTGCCCGAGGTCTTCCTGGTGTTTTGAGAATATGGTTTTAACATCGAGCCACTGCGGCAGGTTCTCCCCGAGTTTCTCATAGTCTTTCGTGAACGCGATCTGGCGGCTGATCGTTGACGCAGCCTTCTCCTGTTCGCGCAATGATTTTACAAGTGACGGTTCACCGACTGCCTCCCTGAGCAGTTCATTGTGCATCACGATGATGGTGAGCTGGTTGAGGATGTCATGGCGGGTGATGCCGGTCAAAAAGTTGATCTTCTTTCGCGCCATTGCAAGCGACTGGTCGGTGAGGTGCTGGTCGGTGATATCGGAAAGCAGGATGACATACCCGTGGCGGACGTTCCGGGCCGGGGTGAGGGGGATGCAGTGGAGATCAATGTAATGAACAGCACCGGCCTGTTCCCGCCTGAGGGTTTGGCGGTGCCCGCTGGCAGCCCCATTCTCATACCGTGGCGGGAGTTCATGGGCTGGCAGGATATCGTGGATTCCCATGCCAATAATATCCCGGTCCGCGTCCCCGAGAATCTGGAGTGCTGCCGGGTTGATCTCGATAACCCTCCCTTGTGCATCAAGCAGTACAATACCGGAGGGTATCTGCCGGAGAGCGGCACCGCATTCGATCGGGCTAAGGTCAAAGAGCCTGAACTGGTCGATGCCGGCAGAGAGGGCGACGACGGAAATCGTACCTGTGATCGGTGCGAGGTTGATGATGTCGAAAGGGTAGACCTGGAACATATATCCGATATGGGTAAAGAGAGGGGGAAACGCTGCAATCAGCAGGCAGGCGAGCTGGCCGCGAAACACCCCGTATACGGACTGGTAGTGCTGGAGGATGAACGCGAACCCGGCCATGATTAACAGCGACCATGAGGTAAAATATATCCAGAATACGGCAATGGAGGCAGAACCGTACGGAAGCGAGAGGGAAAACGGCGTGGGAAGACCGGGTATGACAGCCGGCACTACCGCCGCTGCAATGAGCAGGGCTGCCATGATTAACGGTATGATGAGTAACAACCAGCGGCTGATTGTTCCGCCCTCGGAGTCCTTTCCGGTAAACTGCAGGGAAAACTGCACGAATGCGACCGGGATGATGGCAATCGCCGCATTTTCCACGATGTTCCCGAGTGCCAGGAAAAATGCAGTATTGCTCCAGTACATGGCAGCAGCACTCCAAGACCAGAACGCTGCTGCCGTAAGGATGATGACAAGCGGGACTGCGCCTTTCATTGATGCACGGGTCCTCCAGAAGACCAGCGCAAAGAGCGATGTCATCGCGCCTGAAAGCACGAGCAGGAGGACGACAGGAACGCTTTCCCAGACCATCAGCCGATCATCGCCATCATTTTTTTATTGATTCTCCTATCATATCCGCATTCCCGGTTCCGGGATCTTTTCCCGATCCTTGTACCGTACACGGTGCAGGATGCGTGTTAATATGGTTGATGTTGCACAGGAAGGGTAATAAAATCCCTGCAGGCAGGGCAGGAACAAATGGGCGGTAAATTACCCGTCAGACAGACAGTTCAATAATGATCAGGAACCGTTCATCTCTCGATGAGCCGGATATGGTCACCGGTCTTTTTTGCGAGTTCCTGCCGGCCTTTCAGCCGCGAGATGTCCGAGATCGCTTCAAGGACGTGCACGGTGTCTTCAAGGAAAGAGAGGATGTCTGCGGGGAAGATCTCGATGCCGTATTCGTCTGCCAAAAAAGAGGCGATCTGCCGGTGGTCTAGGCCGTTCTCGCGCAGTTCCAGGACTTTTAGTGCAAACTTTTTTTCCGGGCACCCGCAGAGAGGGGAGTCCCGGCAGTCACAGCGCAGGAAATCATTGAAAAAAGCAAGGAGCTGTTCCCGTACTGCAAAATCAAAAGAATCATAGTTGATGCCAGAGGTGAGCGTCTCGAGCATCGTGCCGTTAAATGCCCGGTCGGATAACCGGTACCCGGCGAGCCGTTCAATCCTTTTTGCGACGCGGAGCCGTGCCCGGTCAGCGATCAATCCTCGTCCCCGACACTCTCGTCGAAGTTCTTGAGCGATGCCATCGCCTCGCTCATCCGCTCGCACTCGATTAACCACTCGTCAAACAGGGTGGGGTTTTCAATATCGTCTTTGACATATTTCCCGCAGCATGCCGCCCCGTCCAGGACGCTGGCGCCGATATTTGCCGCGACATCGAGTGCCTGTTCCATGTCTTTCTCGATTAAGTCTTTGCCTTTTTTCACGAGTGTCTTGATATCTTTGTCATACTTTCCTTCAAGATATTTCCTGCAGGAGGCAAACATCACGAGTTTGGGGAGCTGGAGGATCTCGATGATCTCCCCAAGGTCTTGGTCAGGTGCAGATCCCATCACGATCAGTTCAACCTTGCCGAGATTGTCCAGCGCTTCTTCTTTTGAAAAACGCTTGTTCTGGAACAGCCTGATGATCTTTAACACTTCAAGGGTGATATCAACCGAGAAGCTGTCGAGCACCCGGAACCCTTCGGGCATCTCATCGCTCTTTGGATCGACTTCAAAACTGGACTCTTTGAGTGTCTTTAACCAGTTGTCCCAGCGCTCCTGGTTGTAAAAAATATAAAATAACTTGAGCGGTTCGGGTTCTGGTGCCTTTTTGCTATCCTTTTTTGCCATTTCAGTACACATGTTTCCCTCTCAAATTAAAGTATTTTTGTTACCGGGCTGAACAATGGAAGAGGTTTTTTAAGATAAAGAACTGCCTTTTTTCCTGTTCATTACCACCCAACTGTTATCTTAAACAACAGTCAATGATCTGTGACGAAATCTTTTATGAGGTGCTGATCTGTGAAATGCGTGATGGTGAGGTACGGCGAGCTGTTTTTGAAAAGTGAGCCGGTCAAACGCCATTTTATCGGCCTTCTGATGCGCAATATCAAAAAGGCGCTGGACTCCGAAGGGCTCCCTCATAAATTTGACCTTTTCCGGGGCAGGATGCTGGTGCCGGGCGATGACCCCGAACGGATTGCGTCTGTCGTCTGCCGGGTCTTCGGGGTAGTCGATGTGAGCGTCTGCACCCGGACGACAAACAGCCTTGACGACCTCTGCTCCGCAGCCATTGATACTGCAGAAGGAAACCTGAAACCGGGGATGAGCTTTGCCATTAGGGCAAAACGGCAGGGGGTTTTTGGGTACACCAGCCAGCAGATGGGGGAGGTGATCGGCAGGGTGGTATCCGGCCACATTGCCGGTGCCCGTGTCGACCTCTCGCACCCCGATTATGAAATTTTTATCGAGGCACGGGACTTCGGGGGGTTTGTGTATGACCGGCGGATTGAAGCGCCCGGAGGACTCCCGCTCGGCACGCAGGGCAGGGTCTGCGTCCTGCTCTCATCTGGTATTGATTCGCCTGTTGCATCGTGGCTTTCAATGAAGCGCGGGTGCGAAGTGACGCACCTGCACATGGATGCCGGGCGTTGGGCAGGCCCGGACGTTAAAGAGGCTGCGGTTGAGAACCACCGGCGGCTTTCGCTCTGGTGCCGGGGCTTTGCCCTCCCGATGCTCGTGTTTGACAGCGAACCGCTCTATGATGCGATGGAGGAGCACCGGATCCCGCCCCGTAACCGGTGCGTGATCTGCAAACGGTTCATGATGCGGGCAGGCAGCGTCATTGTCCCAAAGCAGCACGCCCTTGCGCTTGTTACCGGCGACAGCCTCGGGCAGGTCGCCTCCCAGACGCTCCCCAACGTTGTTGTCATTTCGGACGCAGCAACTGTTCCGGTGCTTCGCCCCCTCATCACGTATGACAAGCAGGAAACAATCGACATCGCCCGCCGGATCGGGACGTTCGATGCCCATCCAAAAGATCTTGCGTGCCGGGCAGTCCCGAGAATGCCGGCGACTGCTGCCATGTCTGAAGAGATCCGGGCTTGCGAGGAAAAAATGGATATGGAGTCTCTTGTTGCCTGCGCAGTAAAGGGACCGGAAATTATCATTGCAAAAAACGGGACAATCCTTTGAGACGGGATATCATAACCGGTTTTTAACAACAACCCTTACATCTCTAAAACGAGATTCTCATACAGCGATCCCGATGCCGCCTTCAGAGCATCAGCCCCGATACCTCAGACTGCTCGCAACCGGTGAACTGGAAGACCGGAGAGAGAAAGCATCAGCACTCCTGCAGGAGTGCACGGTCTGCCCCCGCGGGTGCCGGGTGAACCGCTCCGAGGGGGAAACGGGTTTTTGCAAAACAGGTATGCGGGCGCAGGTAACAAGTTTCGGGCCGCATTTCGGCGAGGAGCCGGAACTTGTCGGGCGAAGGGGTTCCGGCACGATCTTTATATCTCACTGTAACCTTGCATGCGAGTATTGCCAGAACTATACCATCAGCCAGTGCGGGCACGGGCAGGAAACAACTCCCGGAGATCTTGGGGCAATGATGCTCTCATTGCAGCGGCAGGGATGCCATAACATCAACATTGTCACGCCTTCGCATGTCGTGCCGCAGATCCTCGATGCCGTAAGCGTCGCTGCAGCACAGGGGCTCCGCATCCCGCTCGTTTATAATTCCGGGGGATATGACTCCGTGGACACGATCAGACTTCTTGACGGGGTAGTTGACATTTACATGCCGGATGCAAAATACGGGAGGGATGAGATTGCCCTTGCGCTCTCCCATGCCCCTGATTATGTACCGGTCATGAAATCGGCCCTAAGGGAGATGCACCGGCAGGTCGGAGACCTCGTGGTTGAGCAGGGTGTTGCGGCAAGGGGGATGATCATCCGCCATCTTGTCCTGCCGGGTAATCTTGCTGACAGCGAAATTGTCCTGAAATTTATTGCAGACGGGATCTCGCGGGATTCGTACGTCAATATCATGGCACAGTACCGTCCCGCGTGGCATGCTGTGCACATTGCAGACCGGCAACCCGCATTCCACAGCCTGAAAAGACCGGTGACGGGCAGGGAGTTCCGTTACGCGATCCAGTGTGCAAAGGATGCCGGATTATATCGCGGGTTTCCTGTTTTATAAAAAATTCCTGCTGGAGTGCTGTGCCGGACTAATAAAACGCCGGTCAATGATTGCAGGACCTGGTCGCTGGATGAGAACGGTTATTTTTCTTTTACAATTATTGTAAACATTGTTCCTTTGGCCCGGTCCAGTCCGATGGTACCCGAGAGCTGCTCTACAAGGGAAATCACCAGCCGGAGTCCCAGCGACGGGGCATTACGCCAGTCAAAACCCTCCGGGATTCCCACCCCGTTATCCTTGTATATGATCGTGAGCTGGCGTTCTGTTTTTTTTATTGAAATTTCAATCTCGCCTTTTCTTCCTTCGGGAAATGCATGTTTTAGTGAGTTTGAGATCAGTTCATTGACCATAAGGCCGATGGGGATGGCGGTGTCAATATTCAAGGTGATGTCCTTCATCTCGATTTTTGCAGTGACCAGGCCCCGGTCAAGGACGTAATAATCAAGGAGGATCGTCACCAGATTGCGGATGTATTCTGAAAGGATGATATGGGAAAGATCTTCGGAACGGTACAGCTTCTCGTGCACCAGTGCCATGACTTTGATCCGGTTCTGGCTTTCCTGGAGCATCTTTTTTACATTCTCATCATCAATCTGCCGTGTCTGGAGGTTTAAGAGGCTGATGACTATCTGGAGGTTATTTTTGACGCGATGATGGATCTCTCGCAGGAGCACGACTTTTTCCTGCAGGGACGCATTGATCTTGGCGGTGCGTTCTGCAATTCCCCGTTCCAGTTCCTCATTGAAGGAGCGGAGCCTGTCCTCGGCTTTTTTACGTTCCGTGACATCCCGGATCGTCTCGATAGCCCCGGTCTTGTTTCCCTTTTCATCATAGAGGGGGCTTGCCTTTCCCCATAAGGTCCTGACTCTCCCGAGCGGCTGTGGCAGGTCTGTTTCCGCAATGATCAGGTCCCCGTATCTCTGGATAATATTGTAATATTTCCGCTCCAGCACCTCGTCTGATTCAAATATAAGGTCGACAAGGATAGGTCTTCTTGTCCCGTAAAAGGGGAGTGCGTATTCATAGTTTCCCTTTCCCACCATATCCTGTGCCTTAACACCGGTCATCTCTTCGATCGCCTTATTCCATGCAACGACCTTTCCCGCCCGATCGATAACGAGCGTCGCATCCGGCAGGTGATCGATGATCTCGGCAAGCTGGTGTTCAGACTCTTTTAATGCCGCCTCGGCCTTCTTCCGGTCCGTAATGTCATGGATGATCGAATAAAAGAGCGGCTTGCCCCTGACGGTGATGGGGCCGGAGAAGATCTCAACGTTCCGGCGTTCCCCGCTGGCAAGGAAGTGATTTGAGAAGAAATGCCGCTCCTTCTCATTTTTTGCAACGGACAGGTCCCGGAGCACTTTTTCTGCGGGGAGCCGGTTGAGATCGAAGATCCGCATGCCGGTCAGCTGTTCGCGGGTGTATCCGTAATAGGTGCAGGCGGCAGAGTTTGCATCGACTATCATCCCGGTATCCGGGTCGATGAGCAGGGAAACGGTGTTGTTATGATAGAACAGTGCGCTGTAGCGCGCCTCGCTCTCTTTTAATGCATCTTCAGCCTGTTTTCGTTCGGTGATGTCTGTCCCGATCGCGACAAAACTGGGCAAAACACCCTGTTCGGAGGGGATCGCACGGGTGTTCCACGAGATTATCCTGAGATCACCTTTTTTTGTGAGGATAACCGATTCGAAATGTTCGAAGTATTTGTTCTCATTGATGATCCTCCTGATGGTACCGGTAATATTTTTCCGGTACAACATGTCGGGATACAGCTGCTTCCAGATGGAGTTTTTTCCCACAACTTCGCCGGCCAAGTACCCGCTGATATCTTCAGCAGCCTTGTTCCAGACCAGGATCGTCCCCTTTGAATCAAGCACCGTCAGCCATACCAATGCATTGGAAATGATATTTTCCTGGAACTGGCTGAGCCTCTGGATCTCAGATTGTTTCCTTTTAAGGTGTATTGAGAGGTACGCAATGATCAGCGCAACCCCCATAAATGTGATAAAACGTTCGACTGCACCAATGATTTCAGAACCATTCAGGGGATTAAAATACACCACCATCAGGACGTAGGACACTCCCAGTAATGCTGAACACAAAACCCCTTTTTTCTGGTACCGGTAGGCGAATATGATGATTGGGAAATAATACAGGTGCATGAAAATTGTGGTTATTCCCCGGGAAACACAGTAATACGTGAAAAAAACCAGCAGCGCTGTTATAGTAAAGAGAAATATCCTCCAGATCCGTTCAGATATTCCGGAAAAACTTAGTTCAGTCCAGTCGAATTTCATCAGCAAACAACGCTCGCATTACGAAACTGTTATGGGTTATTTGTGGGGAAATATGTTAAATACAACGGTGCGCGCCGGTGCAAGCCCCTCCTTATCATAAGATTTCAGGTCTAATATGTAAAAACAGGAATACGGGGGTAGGTCCCTCGGATTATGGTGGGAAACAAACCACGGACGGACATGCAGAGCAAAATGCGTTTATCTTTTAATGACGGGTACCTAAAAGGGAATACGGAATATGGGTAATCCCGCAATGCAGGCAGGCTGGTCCAACTTTAGTACGGATTGCATCTTTAATTAAAAAGGATTTATCGTAACAACCACTCTTCGATATAGTCGGTGACGGTCCGGAGCGTCTTTACCCTCGCGTACTGTTTGTCATCCGATTCGACAACAGTCCACGGGGCAAGCTGGGTACTGGTGCGTGCGAGCATCTCGTCTAACGCCTCCTCGTATTCGTCCCATTTCTTCCGGTTCCTCCAGTCCTCATCGGTAATCTTCCACTGCTTGAGCGGGTCGTTCTGCCGCTGGTTGAAACGGTCAAGCTGCTCATCCTTTGAGATCTCGAGCCAGAACTTCACAAGCCCCCCCCCGCTCCCGACATAGACCTCCTCCATCTCGTTGATCTCGTTATACGCCCGCTTCCATTCATGGGGTTTGCAGAATCCTTCAACACGCTCCACAAGCACCCGGCCGTACCAGCTGCGGTCAAAGACCGTGATATGTCCGTTGTTCGGGAATCTCGTATAAAAACGCCAGAGGTAGTGATGATCAAGTTCTGTCTGGTCGGGGGGCCCAATCGGGACGACATCATAACCCCGGGGGTTCATGTGCCGTACAAGCCGCATTATATTGCCTCCTTTCCCGGCAGCATCCCAACCCTCATACACGATTATGAGGGGGATCTTGCGTTTGTACAGGGAATACTGGAGATCACGGATCTTTTCCTGATACTTCAACAGATCCGCCTGGTATTCAGCCTTTGATAAAGAGACGGGTGCTGCAGACTTTCGTTTGAAACCGGTCTTTTTTGGCTTTATGATATCCTCCTCTTTCTCTTTTTTTCCGTGGGAATTTTTTGAGGGGAGGTGCTTTTCAAGCGTTTTGATGACTGTTGAATAAACTTTTAAGATTGTATGGTTCTTATCGGTCGCTTCCACGATTGTCCATGGTGCATTGGGAAAATCCGTGCCCTGAATGAACTGTTCGATGATGGGCAGGTAATTGTCGTAATGGTGGTGGAAGTCCCAATCCCCGCGGGTGATCATCCACGAAGTCAGGGGATCGTTCTCCCGTTCATTAAGCCGTTTTTTCTGCTCTTCCTTGCTTATATGCAGGAAAAATTTTATGACAATAGCCCCGTCGTCCGAGAGATGCCGTTCGTAACTGTTGATCGATGAGATTGAGCGTTTCATGCCATTCTTCCAGTCGATCCCCGACATCTTTTCTGCAAGGGCCCGGCTGTACCAGCTCCTTGCAAAGATTGCAATCCGTCCCTTGGCGGGTGTCCGCACCTGGAAGCGCCAGAGAAGCGGGCGTGCACGCTCTTCATCATTTGGGGAACCGATCGAGTGCATGGAAAAGCCACGGGGATCGAGGAAATGGATGAGTTCGTTGATGACCATCGTGATCCCGGATGCATTCCACCCCTCGACTACGATGATGGTCGGAATCTTATGGTCGCGAAGGGAACGCTGCAGGACGCCAAGCTGCTGCTGGAGAGGTTCAATGGACTTCTCAAAGGTCTTGTCATCGGTCGTTTTGGTCAGGTCATAATGTTCAAACATGCTTTTGCCCCGCTTGTGTCTGCATGCGCAGAATATGCCGGATTAACCGAATCCTATCTCGCTGCTTGCTGATAAAATCAGTGCAACCGTTCCCGGTAAAAAAAGATGGCAAAAATGAGGTGTTGGGAGTATACAGGAACGGTCAGGTGACCTTCAGCCCGTTCTCCTGTGCAATCCCTATAAACACTGCTGCGACGTACTGTGCCTGCCGCTGTGTCATACCATAGGTATTGTATTTCCAGACGCGTGTTGCGCCGGGAATGATCCCGGTGACGCCTCTCTCTGACAGTGCACCGGAGAAAAAGAACCCGCGTTTTTTATGCGTCTGTGCAACCGTGTCAAACGATGCGGTCGTATCCACACGGGTGAGGGCGTGTTTCCGTGGATATTCTGACAGCACGCGTGTCCCTTCAATGGAACGGAGTGCGTCGATGACAACCGCCGCGTTTTCCAATTCGCGTCCAAAATGCTTCACCCGCTCCTTCACATGGGGGAATGACGCCATCATGCCGACAAGGGTAACGCCCATCAGCGTGCACCCCATCATCTCAGGTTCCTTGATCCCAAATTTCCTGCCGGTCACATCCCCGGCGATCATTGTCGTGCGGAACACTTCTTTGGCACGTTCCGCGGTGCATGCAAGTACTCCGGATGGCGCAGGTGCCGCCATGCTCTTGTGCCCGGAACCGATCACAAAGTCAGCGCCCAGGCTTTTGCCATCTACCGGCATGATCCCGACCGTGTATGCACCGTTATACAGCACGGGGATGTCATACTGGTGCGCGACCTTTGCTATTGCCTGCACTTCATGGACATTGCCGTACTGGTAATCCACATGGTCGATAAAGGCAAGGACGGGGAGCCGCCCGTGCTGCTTACGGACTTCCTCAATCTTGTGCGCTGCAGCGTCCGCTGTCACGATTTGCCGGTCGTCTGCCGGGATCTCGCACGCGATACCCCCCGCCCCCTCCACTGCGAGGAATCCGGTATAATGAGACAGGGATGTGAGCAGGACGGGATCGCCTTTGTGCACGTACGTGTGGGCGACTGCCTGGAACCCCCGGCGTGCACCGGGCACGACACGGGCTGCGTCCATGTTCAGCCATACCGCGATATCCTTATGGAACTCCGCGATCGGCGGTTTGCTGATATAATCCAGACGGTTGGGCTTGCGGCAGTTATCGCAGACCGAGTACCCGTCGCCGTACGCGATCACCGCTTTCATCGCGTCCGCCGTCAGCCTTCCCCCGGCCTGTATCGGGTCGATGTTGATCGCAAGCTCGTCGACCATCCGGGCTTCGATGCCGGCACCGCACCTCATTTCTGCATCTCCTGTTTAAGCGATGCGACCTGCCGTTCGAGGTTGTCCAGGAGGCGCTGCACCTGTGCCTTCTGCTCATCGTCAAACTTGTGGAGCGGAGCGGTCTCCCGTAGCAGGACCCTGAGGTCAGTCAGTGTATACATCGCCTGGAATAACATGTCAGCAGCCCGCCGGGACAATAAAATCACCATATTACTATTGGACTGGTATGAATTAAGTATCCGGTTCAAGGGTTAAGGGGCCTTATTGAAACCCCTTGTATTGAGACGCTCTCATTGGGTTCAATGAGTTCCTCAGATAATCGGGAATATTTCCAGGGTAATAAAAATTTGGGGTAAAAAGACCGGCGATGACTTTGTTTTTTTGGGTACCAGGAAAAAATGGTTGCGTGCGGGGGTGTCCGTTATCAGGTCTTTCTTTCTCCCAACCGTTCGGCAAAGGAGATCTCACTGCTTTTTTTCCGGGAGGGATCCTGACGGGGAGTATCCTTTGGGACGGTATCACCATCCGGGATGAAATCCAGCCGGGTTTCATCACCTGATCCGGGCCGGGTATCTGATGAGGAGTGCCGTTTTCCTGTAAACGCAAACCTGCTGCGGGCCATCAGGGGAGCCCCCTCTCTCCGGCCGGTGTCTTCAGGTATCCCCCGTCGGCCTGCGTCCGCTTCCCCCTCATGCTGTTCGGTAAATACATAAAACTGCAGGAAGGCTTCCGGTTCACGGAACACCGAAGCATCGATCCCCTCAAACACGAGTGTCCGGTCAACCGTGCCGTACCACCCGCCTGCCCGTTCGGTGATGGTGTCGCGGGTTGGCTCAAATATATAGACCCTCTCGATCTCGCCGTGGCGCCCCCAGGCGGTCTCCGAAATACCGGTACCCTCAAACGTGAAGGTCTTGCCGACTGCCCCGTACTGTCCCCCCTCCCGGACCGCAATCTGCTGCCCGCCGTTCTCGTACCGGAATGTCCGTGGCGACTGCCCGAACGAAAACGTCTCTTCGAGCATCCCGTACCGGTCGAACAAAAACCTTCTTACGACCTTCTCCTGCCGTGCAGGGTCGCGTTCCGTCATCATATCCGATGCATGGTCAAAAAGATAGAGACGGCGGAGGATTTTTCTCTCATCCAGTACCCGCACACCGCCGCTGCCATACTGGTAGTACCTGAAGATTGATCCCCGTTTTGTCCCCGCATATTCCGTAATGACCGGATCTGCCATATCAACCACTCACTTTTGTCATCCTCTGGTTTTCTAGCGTTATTTCTTTGTGCAAGAAATAGTTTCTTCTGGCATATCGCACTGCTTCTGACTTTGGACCGGATACGAAGTATGAGAGGTCTCAAGCAATAACTATTCACGGACCCGGTTTTCCTCATCATTTTATCATGTAACATGAACAAAATTAAGCATCAGGTTACGAGAACGGATTGTACGTAACAATAAAAAAACCGGGAGTCTTTTCATGGAATTCAAAAACAAGGTGTTGATCATCGGGTATGGTGCCGTGTCCAAGTGTATGCTCCCAATCTTGCTGCGGCACGTAAACATCCCGCTTGAAATGATCACGATCATCGATTTCAAGGAAAAATCAACGGACCTCAAGGCATGGACCTCGCAGGGGCTCAGGTTTTTCAAGAGGAAAGTGTCTCCTAAAAATCTCGACCGGATACTCTCCGATTACCTTTCACCGGGAGGGCTGCTGATCGACCTTGCATGGAACATTGACTGCTGTGCGATCGTGCAGTGGTGTCATGACCATGACGTCCTGTACGTGAACACCTCGGTTGAAGCATGGGACCCGCAGGGCGAAAGGTTTACGGCGAGCCCGTACGAGAAGTCCCTGTACTTCCGGCAGATGAAGCTCCGCGAGCTCACCAAAGACTGGAAGGATACCACCACATGCGTGGTCGACCATGGCGCCAATCCCGGCCTGATCTCCCATTTTGCCAAGCACGGGCTTGTGGATATTGCAGAACGGATGATTTATGACGGGATCGCACCGGACCCGAATAGGATGAATAATCTGATCCAGGCGGAGGACTTTGCCGGGCTTGCCATGGAGACCGGCATAAAAGTGATCCACTGCTCCGAAAGGGACACCCAGATCTCGCGGTCGCCAAAAAAGGTTGACGAGTTTGTGGGTACATGGTGTATCGAAGGGCTGCTGGAGGAAGGGACCGCCCCGGCAGAGATCGGATGGGGCACTCATGAAAAAGAGCTGCCTGAACAGGCCCATGTACCTCCCGCAGGGCCAAAGAACGGAATCATGCTCGCCCGCATGGGGATCAATACCTGGGTCCGGTCATGGATCCCGCACCAGGAGATCGTGGGGATGGTCATCCGGCACGGGGAGGCATTCGGCATCTCGGACCGGTGGACGGTCTGGAAGGACGGAAAGGCAATCTACCGCCCAACGGTGAATTACGCGTACATGCCCTGCGATGCAACGATTGCGTCACTGCACGAGCTGCGGGGCAGGAATTACGAGCTCCAGCCTAAACTCCGGATCATGAACGACCGGGAGATCGTGAGCGGCTCTGATATTTTAGGCGCTCTTTTAATGGGCCACCCGTACAATTCGTGGTGGACCGGCAGCATCCTCCCGATCGAGGAAGCACGAAGACTTGCACCCGGGCAGAATGCGACCACGATCCAGGTCGCGCTGGGGGTCGTCTCCGCCGTGATGTGGATGATCGGCAACCCGAGGAAAGGTTTCTGCCTCCCGGATGACCTCCCGCACGAATTTGTCCTAAATATTGCAAAACCGTACCTTGGTGAGTTCCTGTCCGGCCCGTCAGACTGGACGCCTGTAAAGAACAGGGTGGTATATTTCAAGGAAAATCCGAAAAATGCTTTTGACCGGACCGATGTCTGGCAATTCAAAAACTTCTTATTTGTGCAATGAGTCACTCATGTAATGGCAATAGCTGCAAAACCAAAAGAAAAGAGATCCAATAGTGAGGGGCATGACAGCGGGGTCCCCCATATTGACCTGGCACGAAAGGAACTGCTGCAGGGTCTTGCAGCGGAGCACGGGACCCCCCTCTTTGTCATAGACCACGAGAAGATCCGGGAGAACTACCACGAGTTCAGGGAGCACATGCCCAATGTGCAGGTCTACTATGCTGTCAAGGCAAACTCGAACCCCGAGATTGTGAAAACGCTTTTTTCCCTGGGCTGCAGTTTTGATGTCGCGTCCATGCCGGAGTTCATGATCGTGTGGGAAAATATCCGGGATATGCCGGACAAGGAACGGCAGGACTGGATCTGGGACAAGATCATCTATGCCAATACGATAAAACCCATCGAGACGCTGGAGTCCCTTGACCAGTACAAGCCGCTGGTCACTTTCGATAACAGCTTTGAGCTTGTAAAGATCAGGGAACATGCCCCACACGCAGGTCTTGTCCTGCGGCTGAGAGTCCCCAATACCGGTTCCATGGTGGAGCTCTCCTCAAAGTTCGGGGCGCACCCCGGGGAAGCAGTCGACCTGATCGTGAAAGCGTTTGAACTCGGTCTTGTTGTGGAAGGTTTAAGCTTCCATGTCGGCAGCCAGTGCACCAATTTCGAGAACTATATCCAGGCCCTGCACCTGTCTGCGGATATTATTAAAGAGACCGAGACCCGTACCGGGCAGAAGATCAGGATCCTGGATATCGGCGGCGGTTTCCCGGTAAAGTACCATCCCGATGTAAAATCCATAAAAACGCTTGCAAGAAAACTGAATGCCGAGATCAAACGGCTGTTCCCTCCGGATATGCAGATCCTTGCCGAGCCCGGGAGGTTCCTTGTCGCCAATACCTGTTCGCTGGTGTCTAAAGTGATCGGCAAGGCATTCCGCGACGGGAAACCCTGCTATTATATCAATGACGGTATCTATCACACGTATTCCGGGCAGATCTTTGACCATGTGAATTACCCGGTGTTGTCGTTTAAGGACGGCAAGACAAGGATATCAGCAGTGTTCGGGCCGACCTGCGACGCTTTTGATACGATCACCCTCTCCGCAGAGCTGCCGGACCTTGAGATCGGCGACCTTGTATATTCTGAAAATATGGGCGCTTATACGATCGCCTCGTCAACATTCTTCAACGGGTTCCCGCCGGCAAAAGTTGTGCATATCAACCGGTGATTCTCCTCACCGGATCCTGTCCTTTTTACCTGGCCATTTACCTTGTATTAAAATGAATGCGGATGACCGGGTGAAAAGGATCATCTCATCGGTCGGGCCCGCATTTTGCCGGCATGTTCCGGACCGGCGTGGTGATAATGTATTCATGCCCGTCCTGCCACCGGTTCATGGGCCGGAACACCGCTTCTATCGCAAACCCTATGAACTTACAATCCGACATAAGTGGAATCATGATCTCCGGATCCGGTTCTCCGGATTATTATCAAATCATGCCCGGTGCCGATGAGTCAGCCGGACCCCTGTGCATGAACTCTTAAAAAACGTCTATGAAAGGAACAGGATAATGCCAGTTCTTGATATCAGTTCAGTTACCGGCCTCTCTGATCAGGAGGCTGAAGAGCGACTCCGTCGCGGGGGATATAATGAGCTGCCCTCTGCGAAAAAACGGGGTTTTCTCCATATTGTCTTTGAAGTGGTCCACGAGCCGATGTTCCTCCTCCTTGTCGCAGGCGGGCTTCTCTATTTTATTCTCGGCGACGTTTCCGAAGGGATGATGCTTTTAAGCTTCGTCATCGTCATCATCGGCATCACTGTCTGGCAGGAACGCAAGACCGAACGGGCTCTCGAGGCTCTCAGGAACCTCTCGAGCCCCCGGGCCCTCGTCATCCGGAACGGGGTGCAGAAACGGGTCCCCGGCCGGGATGTTGTGACCGGCGATTCGGTGATCCTCTCTGAGGGCGATCGTGTGCCGGCGGACGGGATATTGCTCATTTCCAACAATGTGTCGGTTGACGAATCCCTGCTGACGGGAGAATCGGGTCCGGTCAGGAAAATCGCAGGAAGAACGGGTGTCCATGCAGAGCGGCCGGGCGGGGATGACCAGCCCTTTGTATACTCCGGCACACTCGTCGTTTTGGGCCAGGGCCTTGCGCAGATTACCGCAACGGGTGCTGCCACCGAGATGGGGAAGATCGGCACCGTCCTCCAGACAGTCGAACGGGGCGAGACCCGGCTGAAGATGGAGATAGACCGGATTGTCAGGACGATTGCCCTTGCCGGGATCTCGCTGTGTGCGATCATTGTGATCGTGTACGGTCTTACCAGGTTCAACTGGCTCGGGGGATTTTTGGCCGGTATCACGCTTGCCATGGCGATCCTGCCCGAGGAGTTCCCGGTCGTGCTCACAATCTTTCTTGCCCTTGGAGCATGGCGGATCTCCCGGAGAAATGTACTCACCCGGCAGATCCCCGCTATCGAGACACTGGGTTCTGCTACTGTCCTTTGTGTTGACAAGACAGGCACCCTCACAGAGAACCGGATGTCTGTGGCGAAATTACTTGCCGGAGGGCAGACCTGCGGTCATGACACCACGACCTCGAATACTGTTCCGGACAGCTGCCATGAAGTTGCCGAATATGCCATCCTTGCCTGCAAGAAAGACCCGTTCGACCCGATGGAGAAGGCACTTCTCCAGCTCAAAGACGGGGATTTCGGAAAGACCGAGCATATCCATGCGAACTGGAACCTTGTACAGGAATACCCTCTCTCCACGGAGCTCCTTGCCATGTCCAATGTCTGGCGGTCGCCCAGTGGCAACCAGTACATCATCGCTGCAAAAGGAGCACCTGAAGCGATTGCGGATCTCTGTCATCTCGATGCAGCTGCCTTACAGGAACTTTCGGAATCCGTCAACCTGATGGCTGCTGACGGGCTCCGAGTTCTTGGTGTTGCAAAGGCATCGTTCTCGATCTCCGGCCTTCCTGAAGAACAGCACGATTTTGTCTTTGAATTCCTTGGCCTTGCCGGTTTTGCCGACCCGGTCCGCCCGCAGGTCGCTGATGCGGTCAGGGAATGCTATACAGCAGGTATCCGGGTCATCATGATCACCGGGGACTACCCGCTGACTGCACAGAACATCGCCCGGCAGATCGGGCTTGCAGACGGTGCCCGGTACATCACCGGTCCCGAACTGGATGCAATGGATGACAATGAACTGGGAAAGCGGATCAATTCCGTTACGGTCTTTGCCCGGGTCGTTCCCGAGCAGAAACTCCGGATTGTCAATGCCTTAAAGGAGAACGGGGAGGTCGTTGCGATGACCGGCGACGGCGTGAATGATGCGCCGGCACTGAAATCCGCAGACATCGGCATTGCCATGGGCGGCAGGGGGACCGATGTTGCCCGCGAGGCCTCATCTCTTGTCCTGCTGGATGACAATTTCACATCTATTGTTTCAGCAGTCCGGCTGGGCCGGCGGATCTTTGACAACTTAAAAAAAGCGATGGCCTACATATTCTCCATCCATGTTCCCATTGCCGGAATGTCGCTTATCCCCGTCCTCTTTAACATGCCGCTTGTACTCCTTCCGGTCCATATCGTGTTCCTTGAGCTGATCATCGACCCGGCCTGCTCGGTTGTTTTTGAGGCCGAGAAAGAAGAGCGGGGCGTCATGGACCGCCCGCCCCGGAAAAAGGACGAGGGGCTCTTTACCCGGCGCACGCTTGTGCTCAGCCTCCTGCAGGGATTTGTCGTGCTCGCTGTCGTGCTCGCCATTTATCTCATCGCATGTGCACGTGGCCTTTCAGAGGACGAGGTCCGGGCCCTGACCTTCACGACCATCGTTGTTGCCAACCTCTGCCTGATCCTCACCAACCGCTCATGGTCGGAGACAATCATGTCTTCGCTGCGCTCGTACAACAAGGCGCTTTTATGGGTCTTTTCCGGGGCTCTTGTCTGCCTCTTGCTCGTGCTGTACGTTCCGGTACTCCGGGAACTCTTCGGGTTTGGCGTTCTCGATCCCGCCGACCTGGCGCTCTGTGTCTGGGCAGGAGTGGCAAGCATCCTGTGGTTCGAGCTTTACAAAATCCGGCAGCGGGCTGCGGGCGATTTGAGATCACCCTGAGGGCAGTGATCCTGATCCTGGAAATGTGACTGTTCAGGATCATTCATGGTATAATAGGGATAAAAACCAGTCCGTTCCGGTTCTTATTTTACGGGCGTATCAGGCCGGTGTATTCTCCCAGTCCCCAAAAAAGTGCATTGTCACGGCGCTGTGTCCCGGCATGCGGGACAGTTCAGGGCATAGTCACGGACGGGCTCGTTCCAGGGTGTGAAACTGGTGCACACTTTCGGTTTGGCGCCATGAATCCTGCACCATACCTTTCCGTCATCTGCCCGGAAGAAGAACGGGCAGTGTCGCATTTTCCTTCCGTGCCCGTCCACCCAGTAATCGATCCGTGTGACCTGCGGCAGGTCATTGAGACCAATCGCTGTCCCGGTGCAGCGCGATCCATCCCGGAGCCGCACGAGGACATGCCGGAGGATATCGGTGCGGCCGTTTTCTATCCATGGCCGGATATCCTCGACAATTCCCTTCTGGCCCCAGCCCCATTTCTCACAGCACTTCCCGCACTGGAGGCAGTCCTGTCCGTCTGTCAGGGGCAATCACCATGTGACTGTATGCCGGGCTCCATGATAGTCGTTCTTTTTATAATCGCTACGGTCCGGTGAAAGCAGGGGGGATATCCCCCTGCTTGATTTTTTTATTCAGATCATCCCCGTCATCGTGTCGCCCGAATCATCCCCGGAGAGGTAATCGGGATGGATTTCCTGCCGTGCGATACATGCCAGCGCGAGGATCACGATCCCGAAGATAAATGTCCAGAGAAATGCAAGGTCAAAACCGGCAGTCAGCACCTTCAATTGGATCGCCTGGGGTGTGCTCTGGGTAATGCCCCGGTGGGCTGCAATCACTGCCATGCCCTGCACAAAGATCAGGTTTGATATGGCGATCCCCAGAGTCATTGGTGCAAAACGCTCAAGGCTCGTGAGGCTGGAGACCATTCCCTGGTACTTTTTTGAAACAGAGTTCATGATCATATTGGCTATGGGTGTCACAAGGAGGCCAAGACCAAGGCCGATCACAATCAGGCTCAGGATCACAAATTCCGTTGTTGTGTTCACGCGCAGGTGTATCATCATGTAATATCCGGCGGCCAGGATGATCCCGGCGGCAATGCAGAGGGGCCTTCCCCCTGTTTTGTTATAGAGCATGCCGGCACAGATGCCGCCAGCCATCATGGCAAACGACAGGGCTGTCAGGATCAGCCCTGTGGTGGACGTGTCATACCCCTGCACATATTTTAAGTAAAACGGGAGCAGGTAGTTGACCCCTGCAAAGCTAAAAAAGATCAGCGCCATGATCAGGTTTGTCACAAGGAAATTTTTGTTAGAAAAGAGCCGCAATTCAAGCAGGGGGTCTTCCGTTTTGAGTTCATGGCGGACAAACCCCCCGAGCGTTAAGACGGCGATCACAAACCCTCCGACAATACAGGGAGATGTCCAGCCGAATGCGTCACCTTCTGACACAGAGAAAAGCAGGGCTGCAAGCCCGGTGAATATCAGTGCCGCACCGGTACTGTCAAAGCCGGCGATCCTCTGGCTGCTCCCCGGTGCCGGTATGACCTTTGCACCAAGGAGCACGGCAACAATTCCTACGGGGACATTGATGAAAAATATCCAGTGCCATGAGAGAAACTGTGTCAGCGCACCGCCGATAGTCGGGCCGATTGCCATCCCCAGTGCGGCAACGGTCATGATGATGCCCATGGCTTTCCCTTTTTTTTCCATCGGGATGTATGCGGTGACCATGGCGGGAGCAATTGCGGTCATCATCGCTCCGCCGATTGCCTGGAATGCCCGTGAACCGACAAGCATAAGAAACGAATGGAATAGGTCCGGCAGGAGACCACAGGCAAAGGATCCGACAGTAAAAATGACAAAACCCCAAAGGAAAATCTTCCTGAACCCGATCATGTCCGACACTTTCCCGAAAATCAGCACGCAGCCTGCCATCACCAGCAGGTAGGCTGTGGCAACCCAGCTCACGGTACTGGAAGAGATACCAAACGACTCTGAGATGGCGGGCAGCGCGATATTGACAATCGTGCCGTCAAGCGAGGACATAAAAATAGCAAGGGAGATGGAGACGATCAGCAGACTATCCCCGGCAGAAGAACCATTACCGGCAGAATTGTTCATTGATGACTATTGATGCGCCGGTTGCATTAGCACTTTGGTTGTGTAAGAAGGAATCCGGGGCGCAGGGAGCGGTTATAACTTTTTTTTAAAAAACGATCCTTACCTGCCCCTCTACCGGCTAATACTCTCTCCCACATTGTGTGGGAATGGGATAAAGAAATGAGGTAAAACGGCGGGGAGAGACAGGGAGGGGGGAGCACCAGAAAGGGTAACAGAATAATTATTAAAAAAAATCATCGGGTGAATAAGGGGAGTATCAATACGCCTTTGGGAAAGTGTAAGTCTCCTGGCTCATGGCAAGGATCTGATCGATATTGTCAAGGAGGCCGGCGAGATATTTCTGTACCCATTCCTCGTTTTCATATTCCACAAACGGGCGGTACGACCCCTGCACTAACGTATTCTCCTTGTCAAACCGCAGCAGCCCTATCGGGGAACCGCCCTTTTGCACCAGCTGGTTGAGCTCTTCGAGCGGGTGTCTCCGCGAACTGAAAACAAATTTTGTCTCGTCTGGGAAGCCGACGGCAATTGCGACCAGCCAGGCTTTTTTTGCCTCTGCACGCATCTCATCGATCAGGTCGGACGTTTCTCTCATCGTCTCTCTCTGGGTATGGATTGCAATTCATCGCATAAATAATTCTTCAAAAGCATCACGGGCCACAATGGAGGAGAGGTGCGCTTTTTTTAAAAAAAATTTTAAATTAAAAAATTCCGGTTATTGAATTTTTTTAATAACCCGGAAATTGCCACGGGGGATTACGATCTCAAACCGGGCGCCCTTTCCAAAAGTCCCGTTTTCATTGATCGTGATCCCGGTGATGGCGAGGATCTCCCTGCTGAGGAATAAACCAAGGCCGGAGTGTTTCCCGTGGCCTTTGGAAAAGAGCCCGGCCCGGTCTTCAGGGCTGATGCCAACACCATCGTCCTCAAAGATCATGAGAAGTGAACCGTCCTCCTGTTCCTGTGCATCCAGGCTGATGGTTGTCAGATTATCACCTCCATACCTGAGGGCATTTTCAATGAGATTGTAGAATACCTTTACCAGCAGGGGATCGGCAAAGACCTCAAGGTCCTGCCGTTTTACGTCGATGCGGATATTCCCCGGCAGCTGGTCCTTTGAGGCGGTGCTTATGATCTCAGAAACATTCTGCCATAACGGGGATTTTACCCCCATATCCTCGTAGTCCTTTGTGAAACTGATCTGGCGTTCGATAGTATCAGCGATCTTCTGCTCTTTTGCAAAAAATTCCGCAAGCTCTGCCGGCTTATCGACAGCGTCTTCACTCAACTGCAGATACGCTTTGAGTGCCATGAGCTGGTTCCTGATATCGTGCCGGGTGATCCCCGAGAGCAGATTGAGTTTTTTATTTGCTGTCCGGAGCGCATCCTCGCTGCGCCGGAGTTCCACGGTTTTTTCCAGCAGTTCGCGTTTCCTTACAAGCTGGTAATACCGGACCAGAAATGCACTGTCAGCGATGATCAGCACAAGGAGAAATGTCGTGGCAGAAAATGTGAACTGCACATCAGGCGATTGCAGGACCTGCCCGGACCACTGGACTGCAAGCCACCAGTACGGGAGCATGATCGCAGCAAGCAGTACGGCAGCAAAAAGCGCCCGTGCCGCCGGTCCTTCTGACCATTTCTGTACGACAGGCATGCAGGAAAACCTCCGCCCGAGCTCTCCCATTCGTTCAGTGATTTTGGGGGATGACCTCATATAGTATTTGTATGGATATTTAACCGGAGTGCCAGGTGACCACGCAGCCTGCTGTATCCCCGGACACAAAAGGGCGGAAAACTGTTCCTTTATTCCTGTATATCGCGCTCTTTTTCCTGCTTGTCTGTATCAATACCCTTGTCGCAAAGTTCGTGGTCTTCTCCTTTGGGATCGCTCCGGGGGCGTCCTCGTTGTATGTCGTAGTTGCCCTGATGATTGTCTTTACCTTATGGTTTGGCATGTACGGGGCTGCGGCTTCTTACGCGGGCTGTTACATCGGGGCCGGGCTCTTAAGCGGTCTCCCGCCGGATGTCAGCCTGTACTGGTCGCTTGCCGATCTCTGGCAGGTGCTCATCCCGCTCATTGCATTCAGGGCGTTTGCATGTGACCCGGCGCTGAAGACCCGGCGTGACATGGGGGTTCTTGTGGTCTTTGGCATCATTCTCAATAATGCTGCCGGTGCCGTCTGGGGTTCGGTTACTCTTGCGCTTGGTGGAACCATCCTGTGGAGCGAAGTCGGGCCGGTGTTGAATGGCTGGCTTGCGGGAAACCTCGTCGTCTGCATCGTGTTCATCCCTGCGATCCTCCATTTCTTCACGCCAATCATACAGGACCATGAGCTCTATATCAGGCGTTACTGGCATTAGGTGCCCGGAACATTGATGTTGCGATTCGGGTTAAATTAAAAAAATACCGGGGAATTCTCTCCTGTTACAGCCGCACCAGAAGGACAGTCCCTGCAACAAGTCCGATCCCGGCAACCGTCCACCGCAGCAGTTCGGGATTGATGTATCCTGCAAACCGGCCGCCGGCAGCTCCCCCTGCAAGGGCTCCTGCAGCCATCACCGCGGCAACCGGCCAGATGATCATTCCCGAGAAGAGGAAGAAGACAGCTGCGGCGACATTGGACGCAAGTGTGATGCATTGCTTGAGTGCATTTAGCCGGGTCAGGTTATCGGAAATAAAAAGCCCGAGCACGGACAGGATGATGACGCTCTGCCCCGCACCAAAGTACCCGCCATAGACTGCTGTCAGGCTGACCGGCACCAGCGCCTTTGCAGCCCCGTCATCACCGGGCAGGTGCCGGTCCCAGCTGTTACTAATCCAGTCCCGTAGCCGGTTCCGGACTGCCAGCAAAAACGAGGCGAGCAGGATCAAAAACGGGACAAGGGCCCGGAATACCTGGGCGCCGGTTACAAGCAGGAGGACGCCCCCGGCAATCCCGCCGAGGATACCGGCCGGGAGGAAAAGCCGGAGGCGCCTGCCCTGCCCTGCAAGGTCTTTTCTCTGGGCAAGCGAACCCCCGAGGTAGCCCGGGCAGAGTGCCACGGTATTGGTGATATTTGCAGCAACCTCGGGTATCCCGATCGCGATAAGGGCGGGAAAAGAGACCAGTGTACCGCCCCCGGCAAGGGCGTTGATGATCCCTGCCGCGAATGCAGCGAACCCGGCGAGCGCGAGTTCCGTTCCTGTCAGCATGGTTATTTTATCCTCTCACGCTGGCAGCTTCAGAGGACGGATGCAAGGTCCTTTGCTTTCACAATCCTGACCCCGATGTTTGCCATGTCCTCCAGATTGGCATTATGGATCTGGTCATTTCTTGCGCCGACTGCATCTTTTACCAGAGTCACCCGGAAATTATATGCGATCGCATCGAACACGGTGGTCCGGATGCAGTTTGGGGTCTGGATGCCGGTCACGATGAGGTCCGTGATGCCGAGGGTCCGGAGCATGAGGTCGAGTTCCGTCCCGATAAACGCACTCATCCGTGTCTTATGGATGACATACTCACCCGGGGCAGGAGCCAGTTCATCGATTACCGCTGCACCATATGTCCCTTCAACGGCAAAGGGCTGGACCTTAAAAAGTTCCTGCCGTATGATCTCGACATCAGAACCGTCCCTGCGGTGGACCCGCAGGATATGGAAGACGGGGAGGTTTTTTGCCCGGAACAATTCGAGTACTTCCCGGATTGCCGGTATGACAGATGTTGCCTGCGCAACTCTGAGCGGCGCATTGTCACACACAAAATCATTCTGCATATCGATGATGAGAAGGGCAGGTCGTTTCATACCATCACTCTCATAAGACTGATAGAGCGGGGTGGTAATATATGGTGCGTGTCCGCGTACGGTTCATGTGAGGTAACAGACAGGTGAAGATGCCGGAGACCGCGGGGGTCATCCGGACAATTACAGACCAGAAAAGAAGAATCAGGCTGCCGATGGCATGATTCCCCGAGGGAATAAAAAAAATTAAAAGTTCTGGCCCGAACTACCGGGAATGTACCGCTGCACTGGAGTCTGTTCCGGTTCCGGAGCCTGAACAGGTTCGGGAGTCTGTGAAGGGGTAACGACGGGGCCGATCACCGGCATATGGGTATGGTCATCGCTGCCCGGCAGGTAGATGCGATCGCCCTCGTTACCACTGCAGAATGTGACAATGTATTCGGTTAATGTATCAGGACCTGCGTTTTTACAGGTGAATGTCGAAGCTTTATCATCGTCAGCATAGCTGTAGGCAAGTTTGTAATATTTCTTGAACAGCGTCGCTGAGTTCAGGTTATCCGGCCATGTCGTTGGATCACAGTACAGGCCGCCGTTATTGTCTCTGTCCTTGAATTGCCCGTACGGTGGAATGCAGCAGTATTCTTTGTTCTCGCTTCCTGTGGCCACAAAGGAATACTTGCACGCGCTGAAAACCCCGATGGTTCTTCCGTCTTGGGTTTTATTGGCAAGCAGTGCCGCCTCAGCATTTACTACAGCGTTGAGATCCGCACCCCCGCCGGCAGCCGCGCAGTCATACTGGAAATCGGGTCTTCCGACTTTCTTGTATGTGCCCGGCTTAAGTTCAATCTGGATCGGGAGATTATACCCGTCAACGATGCTCATATCATAAAAATCCTGATCACCATACCCGTCGAATGTTATCTCGCCCTTTGTTGCCGGGAACTTGGAACTGATGCCCCCGGCCTGCAGTTTGTCCTTGTTGTCCTGATTACTCAGGGCACCGGCTGTCTCGCACTGGAGGTCATTGTGGTCATCCGAACAACCGGTACGTCCCCAGAACGCCGCCCCCCACCCCTTCTTTACGGTCAGCGAATGTGTACCTGTCGACCCTGATTCAAGCTTGAACCCCCCGCCATCCGGGAGGGCTTCACCGCTGGTGCATGATGAAGTTCCGTTGCACTTTACTTCCGGACAAACAGAAGAGGGACAGCAAAAATCCACGGAGCACTGGCATGGAGCACATATACCTGTAGGATTAGGAGATGCCGCAGGGAATTTTGAAAATGGGCCTATAATAGAGTTGACCCAGACGGGATATGTACAATGGTTCTGGAACGTTATTTTGTGATCTGCTGCAGATGCACCGGGGACAAGGGCAACCGCCGCAAGCACGAGGCAAACAACAAGTAATTCTCTCATTTCTAAAAACCTTACCTGATTGAAAATTGGATACGATGTTCATGAACGTTTCGTTTTTTACCCCATACATAAAAAAATGCCAAAAATGAAATACGGGAAGAGAATAGATCAGTTGTCTTCATGAACCGCACAGGTAATTCTGCCATCGCTCTTCTTATTGTAACCCTCTTTCTTTGCGGGTGCGTGCAGGTAACTATCAACCCCCAGATACCGGGATCTGCTGCACCCACCTCTACTATGACACCTGCGGTTGTGCCGGGTACCCCGGTGCCTTCACCGGCCCAAAGCCCAATAAAAGGTGCGGCGGAAACAACGGGGGCCCCGTCCCCGAAATTCATTATCCCGGTCGGCGACGTGTCCCGGGTCGGTCACCGGACTTTCACGTTCAACTATGCCCCTTACTCGGGCTCCCACGAGTACACCATCCGGGTGCCGGTCAATATGTCGGTGTATTACGGCGCCCGGCAGACAAAGGTTTACCTGCCGCAAAACGCCCAGGACCCTGAAGCAATCAAAGCCTACATCAGCTCTTTTGAATCTGACCCGGCAATGGAGGAGCTCTACGGTAATGTTTTGAGGGAGTTGCGGAATGCACGGTACCGGCACGGGGGATACCTCTCTGACGATGAGTATTTCGAGCTGATCGTCGCGTTCGTCCAGCAGATCCCGTTTGTGGAAAACCCGTCGCCGAAGCGCAGGTATCCCATCGAGGTTATCTATGACAAGGCAGGCGACTCGGACGAAAAGAGCCTGCTTTTGGTAAACCTGCTCGCACGCGAAGGTTATGATGTCGCCCTCATGGTATACGAAGACCTCGGGTACGAGACAACGGGGATCCGGGTTGTCGAGGAGATCCCCGACGCCTCGCTTAAGGTGTTCTCGGACGGGAAGAAGGATTACGTCTTCATCGATGCGGGCGTGCCGCGGTTCATCGGCAGCGTGCCGGATGTTTTCCTGACTGCCGATGACCCGGCGATCTACCCGGTCGGGAATGGTACGAAGAGCTACGGTCCGATCAATTATGTCTGGAAGGTTGTTGCCGATCTGAAAACGATGGTAAAGATTGGAAAGATCACCCGTTCCACGGTGATCAACCCATGGGACAAGTTCGGGACATGTTCGATGATCAAGAACTCCAAGGCATTGCAGAATACCACGTGCTACTGCTGCGACATGTGAGGCGGCTGCCATGCCGTATCAGAAATTTTTTTTGACCCCGGTAATCAATCAGGATAATATGCCAACTTAGCGCCTGAAATCTTCACGTTTTTCACACTTAATCGTTCGTGGGGGCTTTGGCTTACGCCTCGAAGAATTCAGACGAGTTCTTCTCCTGTCTCATCTCTTCGAGATTCGACAATTTAAAGAACCTTGCAGTTCTTCTCCTGTCTCATCTCTTCGAGATTCGACAATTTAAAGAACCTTGCAGTTCTTCTCCTGTCTCATCTCTTCGAGATTCGACAATTTAAAGAACCTTGCAGTTCTTCTCCTGTCTCATCTCTTCGAGATTCGACAATTTAAAGAACCTTGCAGTTCTTCTCCTGTCTCATCTCTTCGAGATTCGACAATTTAAAGAACCTTGCAGTTCTTCTCATGGCCTTCTCGTTGCCGTTTGCTCCGGTTGTCGAAAACAACTATTTTTGAGAAAAACCAGGTTGTATTGAAAGCAGGGTTTTCGACTATATTTCCTGCGTGGCATGTATGATCATTCCGGCACCGGGTTGAATGTCCCATGGGTTTTTCCTTTCTCGTCTGTTTTTCTTTTTATCGTGATTTCAAACCGGGTGCCTTCTCCGGGTTGCTGTTCGATAGTCCCGTCCAGTTGTTCTACCAGACCAATAATAAGCTTAAACCCAAGGGTATCGGTAGTGCGCCAGTCAAAATCCTTCCCAAACCCGACCCCGTTATCGCGATAGCTCAACGTGAGACCTTTTTTATCATCCCTGACGCTGATGGAAATTTCACCTTTCCTCCCCCCGGGGAACGCATGTTTGAGGGAGTTTGAGACCAGTTCGTTGACAATAAGGCCGAATGGAATTGTGGTGTTAATATCTGCAAAAATGTTAGTGGCATCAATGACAAGTCCGATGGTTCTGGGGGGCACCTTAAAGAGGGTAAATAATTGGGTAGTCAGGTATTTTATATACGGTTCCAGTTCTATTTTTGCAAGGTCTTGCGAGGTATAGAGTTTTTCATGGACAAACGCCATCGCCCGTATCCGGTTCTGGCTCTCCTGCATCGCAGCAGCACATACCTCATCTCCGATGCTCCGTGACTGCAGCGAGAGCAGGCTGATGATGATCTGGAAATTGTTCCTGACCCGGTGGTGTACCTCGCGGAGGAGGAACTCTTTTTCATGGAGTGATTTGACGATCTGCTCTTCTGCAGCTTTCCGTCCGGTAATGTCACGGGCGATCCCACGGTATCCCAGGAGGTTCCTGTTCGTATCAAAAAAAGGGACGCCATTTGTTTCGAACACAACACGCTGCCCGTCTTTATGCAGGTTAATGCTTTCCAGTCCTACGATGAACTTTTGACCCGCAACGATCTCCAGAAATATTTTTCCTGTTTTTTCTGCTTCATCAGGCGGCATCAGGTCAAACGGCGTCTTCCCGATGACTTCTTCAGGTTCGTATCCCAGCAGGTCCCTGACTTTCGGGCTGACATAGATAAATTTCCCGTCCTGGTTTACTTCCCAGACAAAGTCGCTGGTCGTTTCAACAAGGGAACGGAAGCGCTCCTCGCTCTCCTTCAGGGCGTCATCGGCCATTCCTTTCAGGATGACCTGCGATGCCGTACTGGCGATATCTTCCAGTAATTTTTCTTCCCATGGTTCGATTTTGTTCTTGCTGAAAAGCGCGATAACACCGATCGGCCGGCCTTCAGCCGAGCTGAGCCGGTACCCTGCAAATGAGACCAGCCCTAACGAACGTGCCCATTCGTGGTCGTGGACACGGGGATCGTTTATGACATCATTGGTGACAAATCCCGGGTGTTCGGCAGTTGCAACACGCCCAATCTTATAGGCACCCATGGGGACCCTGCGGTGACCGCCATCGATATGGGTATACCGCCCGGAACTGGCCATGAGATGGAGGCAGCGGGTGCGGTCCCGGCAGACATGCGGACCTTCTGTCACGGCAGCGTGCTGGCAGCCTTTTTCGCAGAGATCGGAGTCTCTAGTCATCCAGATCCGGGCAAAATCGGCATTGAAAATTTCCACGACCCCTTCAGTGATGAGTTTGAGTTTCTCATTTAGACTCAGAGCGGCAAGAAGTCCCTCTTTTACCGCGCTCAGTTTTGTAATGTGTTCGTTGATCCGCTTGCGCTCGGTGATCTCATCTTCAAGTTCGATGTTTACATGGGCAAGCTCTGCAGTGCGTTCACGGACCCGCATCTCCAGTTCATCATGGGCTTTTTTCAGTGCAGTTTCCTTATCCTTCAGTTCAGTAATGTCCCGTGAAATTCCAAGTATGGAAAAGACGTCCCCGTCCTTATCCAGGAGAGGTACAAAATGGGTATCATACCACCGGTGAGAAGAGGGAAGAGGGATCTCCATCTCAATATGTTGTGTTTTTCCCCTCTCGACAACTTGGTGAATGATGGCACTTATTTTTTCAAAGGTCTCCTGTGGAAACAGCGCCTGTAATAACATTCCGGTCAATTCTCCGGGTGATTTTCCGAACTGATCCGCTCCGAATGAATTCATGTATGAAAACTTCAAATCAGGATTAATGATGAAGATGACATCCTGCGCTGACTCGGCAAGGATACGGTACCGGTATTCACTTTGTGCAAGTGCTTTCTCTACCATCTTACGTTCGGTGATGTCAATAACAATTCCCTCGTAATGGGTGATTTTTCCATCCTTATCCCGGCGGATATGTGTATAGTCATCGATCCAGTATTCCGACCTGTCTTTTCCAAAGATTCTGTAGATTTGCTTGAATTCGTCGATATTATTCTTACTATTGTATTCCACTTCAGCAGCTACCTGCCCAAGATCATCAGGATGAATAATGGAACTGTATAAAACGCTGCCCGATACAAAATCATTAACTGAATACCCGAATTGTGAAATATTTCTGCTTACCATTTCCACCGGCCAGTTCTCTTCAGCCTTCCAGAGAAAAGCAACCGCCGGGCTCGTGTTGATAATCCTGAGCTGCTCTTCCTGCAGGTGGAGCAGTACTTCAATGCGATCCTGGGTGGCTTTCTTTTCGGTGATATCCCTGACCGTTCCCTGGAACCCTACCACGTTGCCATTTTTGTCTTTCCGGACGACTGATGTGATGAGCGTGTTGATAACTGAGCCGTCTTTTTTCCTCAGTTCAATCGGGAAGTCCCTGGTAAATCCCTTCTGCCTGATAATGTCGATATGCCGGGTTCTTTCACCGGGATTCGCATAGAGGTCACGTATGTTGACCTGAAGCAGCTCCTCCCTGCTGCCGTACCCAAAGAGCTCCACCGCCCCATCGTTGAGGTCGACCCATCTGCCGTCAGCTGTAGTGATAAACACGCAGTCACGCGAGGTATTGAAGAATGCACGGTATTTTTCTTCGCTCTCACGTAGCGTAGACTCGGCCTGCTTCAGGTCAGAGATATCGATGAAGCTTTCAAGAAGGTGGGGACGTTCATTAATGGTAATAGGGACAACCGATTTGAGGATTGGGATTTTTTCGCCATGGTGCGTCAGCAAAACTTTCTCAGATTTATCGACCGTCAGTTCCGGATCTGTAATAGGACATGCCCCGATCTCTGCGGGACAGATATAGCGGTGGCAGACCGAACCGACGATCTGGTCCTTCCGGGCCCCAATCATTCTGGCTGCAACTGAATTGAGATCGACAATAGTATGGGTTTCTGGATCGATGATTACCACGCCGGCGATCATCGATTCAAGGATCTCTTTTAACCGCCCCTCGCTCTCTGTCAGACTGATCTCCAGCCGCTTGCGGTCAGTGATATCCCGGTTGCTCACCCGTCTTCCGACAGCGTTCCCTTCAGCATCGTAGACATGCCGGCAGGCATGACCAATCCAGCGCACGGTGCCGTCCCGGTGCATAATCCTGAAATCCTTGGACAATACCTGACGGGTTTCCCATGCGACCCGGTTATGTTCCTGCATTGATGAGAGATCATCAGGATGTACAATTGTTTCCAAAAGGTTCAGATCTGCAAAAAATTCCTCCGGGGTATAACCCGTGATTCGTTCACAGGACGGGGTCATGTAGATGATCTGTTTGTCCTCTGCCTGCCAGTATTCCCAGTCGGAAGTGAAATCTGCTATGGTATGGAACTTTGCTTCACTCTCATAAATCTCCTTTTCAGCGCGTTTTCGTTCGGTAATATCACGCACAAAGACGATAAACTGCCGTTTTTGAGCCTGAAAAGATACGCTTACTTCGACATCAATTATCCCGCCGTCCTTTGTCCGGTGCCGGGTCTCAAACCGGTCTGAGCCTGTTTTAAGAATTTTCTGCATGTGCGCAACCGCAGCGTCTTTGCTCTCGTTTGCATCCTGGTCAGAAATGGATCTTCCCAGCAGTTCCTCGCGGGAAAACCCGGTCATACGGCAGTAATTGTCGTTTACTTCAATCAGCCGGCCCTTGGCATCAACAAGGTTATAGCCGTCCCGGGTTGTCCTGAGGAGGGTTGAGTACCATTCCGCATACTCCCTTGATACCTGCCCGGCCTTTTCGCGATCGGTGATATCAATGCCAATTGCAATATAATTGCCAGGGGTACCTTTGCTGTCTGGCAGGCCGCGGGTATTCCAGAGGAGGGTCTTTTTCGTCCCGTTTTTGGCAACAATTGTAGACTGAAGGTTCTCAAGATAATTGTCACGCTTAATGATCCCCGATATCTTTTCCGTAATTTCCTTACGGTAAATTTTCTCCGGGTAAAGAAGTTTCCAAACAGCGTTTGAACCGGTAACTTCGGCGGCCGCATATCCACTGATCTCTTCAGCAGCCTTGTTCCATTCGAGGATCCGGCCACGTGGATCGATCAACATCAGCCAGACGTTCGCATTTTTAATGATGCTCTCCCGTACATCGGAAAGCCTGCGCATCTCTGAGAGCATGAGCTCGCGATCGGTGATGTCGGTGACCGTCAGGACGACGCGGTGTTCAGGAAGTGCCCCGGCGGACAGGAGAACCGTTCGCGTCTCTCCGGATTTTTGGACTAGGTGCACTTCGAAATTCCGGGCAAATCCTGCGGAACTGATTAAGTCCGAACACCGGATCAGCTCCTGCCGTTCATGCCAGATTGTATCGAGGGGTTGGTTGACCAGCTCGTCTGTCGTATATCCCAGCATGCCGGCACCACGGCGGTTCACCTCCGTAATCATTCGCAGGGGCATATCGACAACGAAGATACCGTCCTCGGAGTTAGCAATAATGGTGTTGCGCTCCAGTTCCCTTTTTTTGAGGGTTTCAGAAAGGTACGAAACTACCGCTGCGATCCCGACAAAGACAACAAACCGGACAAGAGCTCCGGCTATAACCTCCATGTCCGGGAACACAAAAAATGTGACAAGGGCGACGTAGAGCAGCCCGAGCACGGCAGACAGGATTACACCTTTTTTATGGTAATGGTACGCAAGCAGGATGATCGGGAAATAATACAGGTGCATGAAGATGATCGTGATGCCATGCGCGAGACAATAGACCGTAAAGAGAAGAATAAGGACAGAAGTGCTAAGGAGAAGGACCCTCCACCCGTTTTCCGTTAATAAGGATCCGGATTCCCGGGTACCGGTCATACCAGTCATCCTCTCCTTTTGTCATTGGGAACATCATCAGGAAGCTGCATCATGATTGCCCCCCTGACCCGGCCTTTTTGGGATAATGATCTTAAATGTCGTCCCGCCTGACCGGTCAAGTTCGATTGTGCCCTGTAACTGTTCCACAAGGGAGATCACCAGCCTGAGCCCGAGGGATTTGGCATTGCGCCAGTCGAAATCTGCCGGGATACCGGGGCCGGTGTCATGAACTGTCAGCACAAGGGCACTTTCGTCCCGCCTGATGGTAACAGTGAGTTCTCCCTTTTCTCCTTCCGGAAATGCGTGTTTGAGCGAGTTCGAGACGAGTTCATTCATGATCAGGCCTATCGGGATCGCCTGATTGATGTCCACTTTTACGTCCCCTGCATCGAAAGCCAGCCGCACCATCTGCGGGTTTACCCCATAAAACCCGAACAGGTTGTCGATAAGATACCGCAGGTAATCTGCAAGGGCAACCGAGGAAAGATTTTCCGAACGGTAGAGCCGTTCATGCACGAGCGCCATCGCCTTGATACGGTTCTGGCTCTCTTTTAACGCATTCAGCACATTTTCATCGGTGATATAACGCGACTGGAGGGAGAGGAGGCTTGCAATAATCTGCAGGTTGTTCTTTACCCGGTGATGAATCTCCTTTAACAGGATCTCTTTTTCCTTAAGTGAGGCGAGGACTACCTTTTCCATCTGCTTGCGCTCGGTGACATCACGAAAAATGCCGCGGGTGTATGTTGGTTTTCCATTAACAAACCGACAATTTGCATTTCCCTCGACAGAGACCTTTTTGCCATCCTTGCTGATGAAAACAGCATCAATATCGCGAATATTCTCTCCGGACAATACGCGTTTAAAGGCTTCCATGCAATGTGACAGGGAATCCGGATGGACAAAATCCATCAATGATAAGTGAGGGATGTCTTTTTCCGAATAACCAAGCGTTTTTTTCCATGCCTTGTTGACATATTCAATTTTCCCTTCGGGCGTGACGCTCTGTATTAAATCGGTTGCATTATCGATGAAATCCTGATATTTCTCTTCGATTTCCCTCAATGCTTCTTTGGACCGCTTGCGCCCGGTAATATCCCGGACAACAGATAGCACCCGCCTCTTTCCGCCAAACTGGATGACATGTGCATTGACCTCGACAGGGATGATGACCCCGTCTTTTCTTTTGTGTTCTGTTTCAAACAGGGCTGAACCATGGGTTGCAAGCTCCGCTATGATCTGCTTAAGGGGCCGGCTGTGGTAATCCGTGGTAAAGTCAAGCGGGGTGCGGCTGAGGAATTCTTCTTTTGAATACTGCAGCATCCGGCATGCAACCTCATTTACCTCAATGAACCGGCCCGGGCTCCCGTCATCCAGAATTTCATGGATGTGAATCGCGTCGTTTATCTTGTCGAATATCTCGCGGAATTTTTCCTCCCTTTCAGATGCTGCTTTTTCTGCTGCGGGATGTACAGGTACCTGCCTGTTTTTCGTGTTTTCTGCCGGCATTCTCCGAATATCATCCATTGTCTCTTTTCCCCGGCATTTTTTGCTCTTTTTTTACCCCAGATTAATTGTTGAGGATTTTAATGCCATCCATATATATGTATGGGAAACTGATCCTGTTTGTTTATAGTTTCGTCACATTTATGATTCGCCAACCCTGATCTTCTCCATTGTGTTTGGGCGATACGAAGGGGATATTTCCTATACGGATAATTTTGTCACCATACATCTTGAACGGTCTGCAGAGATCCCGCGGTACATCCGTTCGTGCTGCGGGGAGACCGTTGAGAAGATCCTGCCTTCCGGCAGGGGTACCATCATCATCAACCCGGTAGAGCCGGTGAACCTTCCGCTCCCCCTGACCCGCCTGCTCGAGATTGCATTCCCCGCAACTGCCATTCCCCCCCAGTCAGAACAGCAGGTGTTCCTGACATTTCCTGTCGAGATGGGGGTGTTCCTTGAAGCTGGCGGTGACCTCCACGTTCTTGATATCTTCTCAAAGACCCCCACGAAGTATTCGCTCTATGGCTCGCCCGGTGACGGGCAGATCACCCGGTTTTACCAGAGCAGAATTTTTGGAAAAATACCGGTCGTCGACCATTTTTCGGAGGGAGTACTCGCGCTGACGCTTAAAAACACCTCGGCACGGACTATCGAGGTATCACGTGCTGTTTTTGACAGTCACAGCATGCACATCTTCTACGGGGAGTATGTTGCGATGACAGCAGTCATGGAGCTGTATTCACCCATGATTGCCCGGACATCCGTTGATGAGAAGCCCGCGGTTTCGGGCATGAGCCCGTGCATCGAGCTCTACATGGCACGCAGGATCCCGGCTGTGCATGGCAGGGGGCACCTCATGGAGTTTGGTGTGGCATGATTCCGGTCAACGTTTCCGCGCTGGGCGGAATGGATGCACAAAGCATGATCTACCTGATCCAGTCTGATGAGAACCTTGTGGGAACGGCAAGCCCTGTCGAACTTGTTGGGTTTATTCTTGCCATTATCATCGCATATATCGCCGGTATCTTTGCAGCCTATTACCTCAAGCGGCATTTCTCCCACCGTGTAAAAAAAGAACACCTCGATTTCTGGATCAGGGTCGTGCGGATCCTTTTTGTACTGGCTGCAATGGCGATCACCGTTCCCCCCTTCTTTGATGCCGGGCTGATTATAGTGTTCTGGATCCTCATCGGGTCGCTTGCCGTTTTTGCGCTTGCCGGGCAGAAAGTCATTGCAAATGCTGTCGCCGGTGTTGCCCTCATGTATGAGCGCCCGTTTGCCAGAGGCGATTTTATTTGTGTCGGCGAGACGTCCGGCACGGTTGTCTCCATCACCCTGTTTGCCACTATGGTCAGGACGGTTCGCGGAGTAACCGTCCACATCCCGAACGACCAGGTCTACACGACTGCGAGCAGCAACTACTACAGCAATGCAGCCCGCCGGTACGATTACGAAATAAATATCCGGTACCGTGACGACAGCGGACGGGCGGTATCCATCATTAAAGAGGCCCTGGACAGATTTACCTTTGTACTAAAAAACCCGGTACCCGAGGTCTTTGTCAGCGACCTTGCACAGAGCAGCGTTACCATCAAGATCAGGGCCTGGTTCCCTTCGGTATGGGCTAACACGCAGGATGACGTGTCGTCCCTGACCGATCTCCTCCCGCAGCTCAAAACTGCCCTTGAGAGAGCAGGCATCGAAATACCGTTCCCGCAGCGTACGGTATGGTTCGGGAATGAGATGCACCCGAAAAAATAGTGAAAACTGACATGAGAATATGTTTGGGATTTTGGTATTACCGGCCCGGCATATTCATTCGTACCCGTCCCGGTTTATGCCAAAAAAACTGATGCCAAATATTTTCTCGATCCCGTACAGGATGGCAAAAAAGAGCACTGCATAGAGGATAAAGCTGACCAGAAATCTGGGCCATCCACCGATACCGGCTGCAGTTACAATAAGGTTTGAGAGCCAGTCGGCGATGATGATTGCCGCAAGAATTCCGGCAAAAAACACAACCCATTTTTTGACCGTTTTAAAATCCATGTAAATCTATCGGTGCGGAACCTATTAAAAGATTAAAAGGGGACCCCTGCGCAACCACACCGTAGCACAATGCTCATCTCCTATGGGCATGATTACACTGTATGGCAGATCAGACTGACGGGAAAGAGACCGCAAAGTTGCTGGATGAACTCACCGGGATCATAAAGACCGGCCTTGATGCGAAAAAGACCGCATCCGTCCTGTACCGGATAGGGTGCCCGGTGCCCGAGGAATCACTGCTTGAAGAGATCAGGCTTTATGCCGAATACCTCCCGATAGCAAATGAGTACCCCTTCACCGATGAACAGCGGTACCTGCACTTTTTATGGGAAGCAATGGAACGCTCGCCCCTGTGCCTTGCAACAAACTTTGCATTCCCTTTCCGGAGGGTGCTGGCAAAAAAGCTGTTCAGGAAGTGCGGCAAAAACTTCTGCTGCGAGAACGGGGTGAGGTTCAATTTCGGGCAGTTCATTGAATCGGGCGATAATGTGTTCATGAACGCAGGTACGTTCATCGACAGCAAGGGGGGCGTCACCATCGGCAGCTCAGTCGGTATCGGGGAATATGTGCGCATCCTCACCCATACCCACTCCGAGTCCAACCATGAGGAGCGGACGTACGGGCGCGTGTTCATCGGGGATTATGCAAAGATTTACTCCGGTGCTACTATCCTCTACGGGATTAAGATCGGCGACCAGGCGATTGTTGCCGCAGGAGCAGTCGTCACCAAGGACGTACCGGCAAACCATGTCGTTGCCGGCATCCCTGCAGAGGTGATCCGCGAGCGGCATACCGAGGGAAAACGACGGGAGCAGCTGAACCACCGCTGGCTTTTTAAAAGCGCATTCCAGCAGGATTGATTGCCACTGGTGTAAAACCCTCATTTATTTTTACACTTTTTGTATGCGTTCCCTGCCGGAGACGGAAGTTCCGGTTTATATGCAGATACCCTTTTTAAAAAGCAGCACAGGTAATTCATGGGTTCGCCGATAAACAGGCATATAAAAGATTACGATATATCTCTGGATATTAAGGTCATTTCCATGAGCGCTCAAAATTATATCTTTCGGATGGTGAACACATGATCATTTTTGTAAGTGATAACCCGGAACGGGCTGAAGGTCTCCTTACCCACCTCAAACAGAAAGGGTACCTCTATTCGGTTGTTTCGGATGAAAAAAAAGCGCTCGATGCCATCAGGACGGACCGTGCAAACCTGATCCTGATCGATACCGGGTGCGCATCGTTTCATGGCTTTACACTCTGTAAAACAATCAAGGAGGATGAGGCACAAAAGGACCTCCCCGTCCTGCTGCTGACAGATCTCTGTGATGTCAGCGTGCTTCTTGCGGTGCTGGATTCCCGCGCAGATGCTTTTATTCCGAAACCCGCCGACCCGGAGGCCCTGCTCTCTGCCATCGATGACCTTGTGAAGGCGCACGAAGCAGAAAAGCCGCAGCCATCAGTAAGGACGCGGTTTGTAGTGTCCCACGAGGGGTGCGATTACTCGGTCTATGCCGACCGCAGGCAGCTCCTTGAATTCCTGCTTTCCACGTTCGAGATTGCCGTCCGCATCCGCCATGAACAGGAGAGGATGCAGGATGAACTGCAGGGGGCGATAAAGGAACTCAGCGAACGGCTCCTCGCCGTCACAGGTGAACGGGACGCAACGGTAAAGAACCTTCATATGGAGGTTGAGGAGCGGACGAAAACAATCAACAGGCTCAATGCCGCCCTGCAGGCAAAAGACCAGCAGGAAACCCTGTTGCGCACGCAATCCGACAAGTTCCTGCAGGATCTCGCGGAAAAGGGGACGGCGCTCGAGAGCACACGGCGCTTGCTTGAAGAAGAGAGCCGTATGGCTGCTGCCCTCAAAGAACAGGTTGCCGCACTTAACAAAGAGAGAGAGAGCATACAGCAGGAACAAAAAGAGCGACTTGAAGATCTTGCCGTGAATGTTGAACGCCTCAACTCGGAAATTTCCTCAAAGTCGACAGCGCTTGCACAGGAACAACTGGCCAGAAAAGGCCTTGAAGAGCAACTGGTCCTGACAGGCGGGGCATTGAAACAGGAACAGGAAAAGAACCGGGCAATTTCTGAAGAACTCGCATCAGCCGCTTCAGCGCGGGAGGCAGAGGCACTGGGCCGGGTAAAGCTTGAAGAGGATGCACAGAATCTCCGGCGGGAACTGGATGCAAGGGAGAAGGAGTCCCATGATCGGATCAGTCATGTGAGCCAGAGCCTTGCCGACATGCAGTCAGCACTGATCCAGGCACAGGATCGGCTTTCGGACGAAACCGTGGCAAACCGGGAACTCCGGGAACAGGTCGCCATTCTTACGTGTGAACGCGACCGGTTAGCCCAGTCTCACGAGGTATTCTCAGACTCTCAGGGAAAGGCACAGGCAGATCTTGAAGCGCAGTTCCATACCCTTGAGCAGGAGCAGTGCCTCCTTACAGCAGCCGAAACCGAGCGGGAAGAGCTCCGCGCAAAGTATGCAAACGTTCAGCAGTTTCTCGATTCAGCATCACGGGACATCGGCCTGCTGACCGCCGCGTTATCTGAAGAGAAGGAGAAACACAAATCCGCAGAAGACCGTCTGAACGCTGCTGTACGTGAGATGGAAGAGAAAGATCGCGTCATTCATGCTCTCACAAAAGGGCGTACAACCCTCACCGGTGAACCCGGCGGACAAAAGACGCAGTCGGCCGGAGTGATTGAGCTGCCCCCGGCCCCTTCACCACGACAGGAGCAGGCCGGGGATCAAACGCGGAAGCCGGATGATGATATTCCCGGGCCATCTCATGATCCCGCCGGACAACAAGAGCAGGAGCCTCTCCTCCCTTCGCCTTCCGTCAAGTTGCAGCTCCCGGAACCGTCACCGCCGGCCATGCTTCCAGAAACTCCTGCACCGGCCCCTGAAGGAGTGGGGGCAGAGCCACAAAAGTCCCCATCCGTTCCTGATGAAAGGGGGGCCGAACCAAAGACTGCCGAAACAATTCCCACACCACCCCCTCTTCGGCAACCGGCAGACTGGAGCATGAACCGCAACCTCTGGTTTGACATGATCAAATGGGTCCATCACACCGACAAGGTCCCCGAAGACAAGCGCAAGTCCCTTCTTTCAGACTTGATGAAAATGAGCAGGCTCGTGCAGCAGGGCAGGCACCTTACCAACCGGCAGGAGACAGAGATACGCACGCTCCTTGCAAAGATGAAGGCGCTGGGTTACCTTTTCCCGTAAAAATCAAAAACCATCCAAAATTTTTTTTGTGACAACAGGCAAAATCCGCGTTTTTCTCACGGTCGGATTTTCTCCCGGTTGAAAAACGATAACGGCGATAAAAAAATTACCATTGGGATGCCGTTCATCCGTTAAGGAAACCTATTTAGCATGCCATGGGATAATGCACCAATGAGCAAGGAGGCATACCATGACAGAACCATGGTGCAAGGGCATCTCTCCCCGGAATGAAGAGAAGATCAAGCGAGCCCTTGAATCCACGTGCGAACTCTGCAGGGATTACATACCCCTCTCCCTGCTCGAGCTGCATGGTTTTCCTTCAAAAATGAAGGGAAACGATCCACCTCCAAAGGAGCGCGAGCGGCATATCCTTGTCGTCTGCTCCCCCTGCCACCTCCTGATTCATGAAATACCGGTACCGGTTGAAAAACTCAGGGCGCTCATCAGCAGGCGGCCGTTTTCAGTACGAAAGGAAATTCTCCGTGCGCTTGGGTATATTCCCGGACCGTACTTTCCGCCCGAAGACCCTGACATTCCCCAGTCATTTGAAGATGGCCTGAATTCATCATCAGCAGGTTATTACAGATGATGCTGTGTTTTTTAAAAACGATCTGATCACGAAATACTCATGGCGTGTGATTTTTTTGGGTTAAAAGGGTTTTACCGATCCTGCATCCGGACCCTCCTCTTTTTTCATAATATCTCTGGTGGTAATCCTCCGCTCTCCAGAAAATTTTTGCCGGTATGATCTCTGTGACGACCGGATCCTCAAACCGGCCGGAACAGGCTGCCTGCTCCCTTGACGCCTCAGCCGCCGTCTTCTGTTCAGGAGTATTGTAAAAGATTGCCGAGCGGTACTGGCTGCCGGTATCAACGCCCTGGCGGCCGTGAGTTGTCGGGTCATGGATTGTCCAGAACACGTCCAGCAGTTGCGGGTAGGATATAATCCCCGGATCGAATATGACCTCCACGACCTCTGCATGCCTGGTCAGACCGGTGCAGACATCGCGATATGAAGGGTGTTCACGCGTACCACCCATATACCCGACTGCCGTACCGGTGACTCCCGGCACCCCGCGGAACGCAGCTTCGGCTCCCCAGAAACAGCCCGCACCAAATGTCGCTTTCTCCAGATAAGGGAGACGTGTTGGAATTGCCAGCATTGCATGAACCTCTCGTGATTACTATTGGAATACACCCTTGTAAAGCTCGTGATGGTGACTGGAAAATCCCCCGACTGATTTAACCGTGACACTACCTATTTGACAGGGGAGCACCAAGATCATACCCGATGGCAGACGAGCCAATTTTCAGGTACAAGCAGTGCCTGATTGTACGAAACGATATCAAAATGAGCTGCGGCAAGAAGTGCGCACAGGCAGCACACGCGTCCATCGGGGCGTATGAGCATGCCGACAAAAACCTTAAAAAAGCATGGTACAGCGAAGGGCAGAAGAAAGTGGTACTCAGGGCTGACAACGAGCGTACGCTCCATGAACTTAAAGTGATCGCGGAACGCGCTGGTATCTCCTCGTCCCTGATACAGGACGCCGGGATGACCGAAATACCGCAGGGCACCATCACCGCACTCGGCCTTGGGCCGGCAAAGAGTGAAGACCTAGACAGGATTTCCGGAAACCTTTCCCTCCTATGATTAAAAGCCCCTTCCCTCTTGAAAAGGACCTCGGCATGCGCTGGTATGCAAGCGATTCGGGAGGATTCGGGGGAAAGTTACGCCTGAGTGCTGAAGATTTTATTGTCGGGGAACTCCCGCTTCCCCAAATGCCCGGCACCGGGCCGTACCTCATCTGCCGGCTCACCAAAAAAAACTGGGAACACCAGCATGCCATAAAAGAGATTGCAAAACATCTCGGGATCAGCCACCGCAGGATCGGCTGGGCAGGCACCAAGGACCGCCGGGCAGTCACCACACAGCTCATCTCGATCTACAAAGTGGAGCCCGAATCTCTTGAACATGTCAGGCTCAAGGATATCACCCTTGAGGCTGTCGGCCGGCAGAATACCCGGCTCTCGCTTGGTGACCTGCTGGGAAACCGGTTCGATATCATGATCCGTGAGTGCGCAGCTGAGGGTCTGGAAGAGCAGGTCAAAAAAATATCCCACGATACAGAACCGGGCATCCCGAATTATTACGGCCTGCAGCGGTTCGGGGGAATACGCCCGGTCACCCACAAAGTCGGTGAACACATCCTTACCGGCGACTATGAAGGGGCTGTGCTCACGTACATCGGACTGGCATTTCCACTGGAACCGGAGAATGTACGGCTGGTCCGCACCGCATTTTTAACAAACCGCGATCCTCAGGCCGCCCTCCGGGAACTGCCCGTCGCGATGGGATATGAACGGGCGATGCTCCAGCACCTCCATAACCATCCCGGGGATTATGCCGGTGCCCTCCACGTGCTCCCCCCAAAACTCCTCTCGATGTTTGTCTCGGCGTTCCAGTCATACCTGTTCAACGAGGGACTAAGCCACAGGATAGAAGAGGGATTTTCCTTTACTGAGCCCCGCACAGGAGACCGGCTCCTCTTTGCAAACAAAAAAGAGGACATTGTTAATGCCGGGAACGCAGCAACCGCTGCACAGCACATCAGCCGCGGCAGGTGCAGCATCGCGATCTTTATGCCGGGAAAAGAGCAGCCCCGGCCGGTATCGGAGAGCGAACAATACATCACAGGGCTCATGGAAGAACGGCGTATCGGACCAGAACAGTTCCGGCACGCTTCCGTCTTTGTCAAAACAAGGTTCGATGGTGCCCTGCGCCCCATCGCACTACGCACAGAGATACGGGCCAGCACAAAAAATACTGATGTCCGGTTGCAGTTCACGCTGCCACCCGGCCACTATGCGACGACCGTTGCCCGCGAATTCATGAAAGCGGACCCGGTGCAGATGATCTAAAGGAACCCCCTGCTCCCGGCAAGCGCTTTTGCGCCGTCAATTGCATCGTTTAAATTGCCGATCTCGTCCACAATATTGATCCTGACTGCATCGGCACCGCGGATCACCCTGCCGTCCTCGATATCGGCGCGGGCGATCTGCCGTTGCACCAAAACATCGCTGATGAACTCCTCAAAGCTCGCGTCAACAATCCCCTGTGCATAGGAGAACTCATCCTCGGTCAACGGCCGCGATGACGAGCCCATGTCTTTCTTGCTCCCCGACTTGACGATACTGACATTATATCCTTCCTTGCTCATCCACCGCGATATATCGGGGAACGTCCACATCACGCCAACGCCTGCGGTAAAGGTGTCTGGGTCGGCGTAGATTTTGTCGGCATGGGCGCACACGTAGTAGGCGGCGGATGTCGCCATATCGCCCATCGAGACCACGACCGGCTTTTTTGATTTTGCATAATCGAGGTCGCGGATGATCTCCTGCGCTGCTGCAGGCGTGCCGCCAGGGCTGTTCACCCGGAGCACGATCGCCTCCACCATGGGGTCATCCGCAGCATCACGCAGCTCCCTGCCGACCTGCTCGCTTGCGGAAAAATCGTCGCCCGATTTATCACCCGTGACAAGCGTCCCTTCCATCCTGACCACAGTGACTCCTCCCCCATCGGAGTAGGAGAGAAGGAAGATGGCAATAAAGAACCCGATCACCAGGATTATGATGAACAGGACGAGCAGGATCCATGCCGTTGCTGAAGGACGTGGTGCGGGCGAACCATGGTGTTCCGGAAACAGGGCCATAGATTACCCTTCGCGGTACAGCACATCATACTCGGAGACGAGGTTGGTGCCGCACATGTAATGGTTCTTGAGCCTCAGCCGTATCATCTCGTCCTCGGAATTGATATGCATCCCGCCGACAAGCGACGGGGTGTCCGAACCACCGACGATAAAGGGGAGGTGGATCAGCCGGATCTCATCGACGAGCTGGTGATGGAGCATGTGCCAGTTCAGCGTCGGGCCTCCCTCGATCATGAGCCTGTTGACATGAAATTTTTCTTTGAGTATCTTCATTAAAAGCGGGAGTTCGACATGGTGCTTTCCCGCGACTGCCACATGAACGCCCCTGTTCTTTATCGCCGCGACGCGATCTGCCGGTGCCTGATCGCAGACAGCGATCACGCTCGGGGCATCCGGACCAAGAACATTTGCATCCATCGGGATGTCTGCCATGCTGCAGGGGATTACCCGCAGAGGGCTTTTCCCGGGGACGAGCCGTACGGTCAGGAAGGAATTGTCAATCCGGATCGTGTTTGCGCCGACCATGATCGCATCATATGCCGCACGGGTCTCGTGGAGAAGGATCTCGGTCTCGTGCGCCATGTACTTCATCAGGATCTTGCTTGACGCTCCTTTCTTTAGCGTCAGTTTGCCGTCAGCAGTGATCTCTGACATCATCAGGACATGCGGACGGTTCATTGTGTCTGGCATTTCCACTCCACTCTTGTCTATCATTTGTCAGGGCATATAAAGAAGATGACGATGGCCAAGCAGGTGGGATTTTAATTCAGGACGGGATGTTATTTTTTTAGGCAACAATTTTTATGAGGCGCAAACCCATGATTTGAGCTATGAATATTACTGCGTACCGGTCAAGGTTCATAGGCTATCTCGAACCGGTAGCAGACCTGTTTGTGAAGGCCGGGATCACGCCAAACCAGATCTCGCTTCTTGCACTGTTCGCAGGTGTTCTGTGCGCCATCCTTTTCTACCGTGGTGAATTTCTCTGGGGCAGCCTCGCGCTGTTTGTATCAGCGGTCTTTGACCTTGTTGACGGGAGTGTGGCACGAAAGACCGGTGCCCATACCGATTTCGGGGCGGTCTTTGACTGGATCGTTGACAAGTACGTTGACGCCCTCGCCCTGCTGGGCGTCGGGCTCTCGGGTATTGCAATCGTGAGCGGGCTTTTGCCGGTATCTCCAATGGCCGATTACGCGATTGTCGCGTTTGCGATTATCGGTTCGCTCATGAACACCTTCATCAAACCCGTCGTGTATGCAGAGATCGGGTACCGGGAGAAGGTGGGGGGCAAAATCGACGACCCGCTTGAAGGGGTCGGGTTCTTCGGCAGGCCCGAAACCCTTCTGGTCCTGATCCTAGGAGGGGTGTCTGGTTATATCTGGGTATCGGTCATCATCATCGCGGCCTGCACGAACCTCTCGGCAGTCCAGCGGATTATTTACCTCTATAGAACATTGCCCTGACTTCACTGTAATACAACTGGTACAGGTCGTCAGCAAAATTCCCAAGGTCCGGGATGATCCGGAACAACCCGTATGCGATGGCAACCAGCAGCACAAGCGCAAGCAGTTCGGCGATCACGTTGTGCGCCCAGAAGAAACTCTCGTACCCGAACTCGCCGTTGCCCGCGATCTCCGGGTGATACGGGAACCACTGTCCGGTATACGCCATGATCACAAAGACGTTGCGGAGCAGGTTTAAGATGTAGATGGTCGGTGCGACAAGGAGGAATGCAGTTATCTTCTGCCGGAAGCTCGTGGAAACGGCAGAGGCAACCCCCAGCATGATCGCAATGCTCTGGATGCCCGTGCAGGCGAGGATGATCTCGACGCGCAGGTTGTTTCGGGCGATGATGTTCCAGTCGGTGAGCGTGACCGTGTGGCCGAGCGAGTCAAGGATAAAAGCTACCTGCCCGACAACGATCCCGATCAGCCAGTCCCCGACTGCCGGGATATATTCAAACGGGGCATAGATCAAGAACGCAACGGCCGCCGCCCGCGACAGGCTGATGACCCGCCGGTCATCGCGGAGCAGGTATTTGACGGTGATATACAAAAACGGCACCGAGAGTACCGCCATCAGGGGGTACATGAAATTATTTTCAGCGAAATATTCAGGAAGGTTTGCAAAGAGGGAAAGGACAATGAACGTCCAGCCGATGATCGCGGCATACTTCCTGGACCGACCGGGTATCAGGAATGCCAGAAAACCGATGCATGAGATCAGCACCAGATACTCGATCATTAAAGACATATTCTCGTCAAACCAAAAAAAGGATTCTCAAAACCTGCAGGATTAATCAGGTATGTTTGACTCTCGTGCAGTCTGCGTCGTTGGGATCATCCACAGGTTCATCTCCTTTGGGAGCGCATTACTGTAGCAATGTTCTGCCCTGAATGTAAAACCATGCTGATCTCTTCGGGGGGCCAGCTCAAGTGCAGGAAATGCGGCTATATCAGGAAGATCGGCGGGGCTGACCAGATGGTAAAAGAGAGGAAGCGCACCGAGAACGAGATTACCATAGTGGATGATGAGGATGAAAAGATCAAGACCATGCCCACCATCCAGATCAGGTGCCCGAAATGCGATAACAACCTCGCCTTCTGGTGGCTGCGCCAGCTCCGTGCCGCAGATGAGAGCGAGGTCAGGTTCTTCCGGTGCGTCGAATGCAGCCACACCTGGCGGCAATACGATTAATAGAATAATGTGCTTTTCTGATACATGCTAAAAAAATAAAAAATATCCGGCTTTTAACTCAAAATAAAAAAAATCAATTCGGTTTATTCCGGTAAAAACCGTTCGAGGTGACATTCATCACCCGTAAGTTTCTCACCGGGTCTGAGCGCCAGAAGGTTGGGGTGGGCATGGTCGGCACACACGTATGCCGAGCAGCACCCGAACCCCTGGTACCCGATCGCATCTTTCCCGCAGTACTGGCATGTATGGCGTACCATTTCTCCCATCAATCTTTACCTTACCTGTGGACTGGTTACCCGTCCAAGAACAATAAGGTTGTTTTTTAGATTCCGGCATTTTCAGATTCGGGTGATGTAATGGTCATCAAGGGTCCCGCATTGAAAAAGATGTTTGCCGAACTTGCCGGCGGTGAGACAAAACACCGCGAATTCCTGCAGAATTTGCTCACAAAGGACATCAAGGCAATGAACATCGATGCAAAGGAGGATTTCAAGGTCGGCGACCCGTAAAAAACACCAGCCCTTATGCCCGACATGAAACCACTCGACGGACTTGTCGTTGCGATCAAAAAATAGCTCGAAGCAATGTCGATGTATACCCAGCATGCAAACGCCAGCATGGACGCGGCAATAAAAAAACTCTTCACTGACCTCGCCTCAATGGAGCGGGGGCACAAGGCCCGGCTAAAAGACATCTACATCGAGATGGTATTTCCCGGAGTGTGGTAACGCAGTAATTGTTGCCTGTATTACTCCATCTGGTTTGCAGGCAATTTTTCTTCTCTTTTTTTCAGGCAGAGAGCTAATTTTCCGCAATTTTTATTAATCCGATCCGGATCGGTCACATTCGCGAGCGAACGGTTACAAAACGAGCTCATCTGCCATGTGCGGATTATGCTTTTGCCCGATAGCAATACCTTCAGAGATCGAATTTGTCCCGTCTTGTCCAAGACCCGGTCCGGCAGGATCATACAGAGTGTTCTCAAGGCAAAAGAGAAGTGGATCAATCCCGGGGATATCCCGACCCTTAAAGTTTAATGTTAATGCAGTTTATCTAACCCAACTTTTTAAATACTGTTCTGTGGCATTTATAAACATGAAGGTCAGACCAGAAGATTCCCTTAAGATTGAAAATATCGTTGCCTCTGCAAAGGTGACCGATTATCTGGATCTCCCGGAGCTCGCGTCAAAGATCAAGGACGCCGAATACAACAAGAAACGCTTCCCGGGTGTTGTCCTGCGGATGCAGAACCCTAAGATCGCTGCTCTGGTCTTTGGTTCAGGCAAGGTGGTCTTGACCGGTGCAAAGAGTATCGAGAGCCTGAGCAAAGGCCTGGAAATTCTGGGAAAACAGCTTCGTGACTTAAAGATCGACATCCCGAAGAAACTGACGTATAAGATCCAGAATATTGTCACTTCCGCAGACCTTGCCACCGCAATCAACCTCAACAAGATCGCCGTCGGGTTCAACCTGGACCGGATCGAGTACGAACCCGAACAGTTCCCTGGCCTCGTGTACCGGCTCGAGAACCCCAAGGTGGTTGTCCTTCTCTTCGGGTCCGGCAAACTGATCATCACCGGCGGCAAGGAACCGGAGGATGCAAAGAAAGCGGTTGTCAAGATCCTCGCTGACCTGCGCAGCCTTGGCCTGATGTAAACATTTTCCTCATTATTTTCTTTAAAAAACCATTAGTTATATTTAAGTTATAATTTTTTTATCAGACTCATCAGGGTTATTATATTTAAATTATTCTCTCATTGATGAACGATACCATAATATATATATCGCATATTAGATATGGATATCTGGAATTTATAGAAAAAATATTCCGGATGTGTTGTATGCGACAGGAAAATGTGATGTATTTTACGGAAAAGGAAGAAGAGTTTGCAAACCTCCTCATTGAGATCGGCACCAAGAGAAATGTTGCCAAAGTGCTCGTGTTTTTAGCAAACACTCCGGAGGCGACCTCCCGCGCCATCGAGCGGGGCACGGACCTCCGCCAGCCTGAAGTCAGCATTGCAATGCGGTACCTGATGGAACATGCATGGATCACGAGCAGGGAGAGCAAGGCAGAGAGCAAGGGAAGACCGGTCAAGATCTACGAGCTGGCTAAACCGATCAACGACATCATGGACAGCATAGAGAAAGAAAAGAAGAAAGAAGCCAACCACCAGCTCCAGCTCATTCAGAAATTACGCAATTATATCAACTGATTTTTTTTAGGACCCGGCACCTTTTTTCATCGCCTGCGATTACTTTTGTCTTTTTGTAAAAGCCGGTAAAAAGTCCGCTCCCGATGACCCCCGGGATCCCCACAAGGGCGGCTTCTAGTGCTTCCGGGTCACCGATCGCCCCGAAGGCACAGTCAATTTCAAAGTTGCCATTGTCGGTTATGACCGGCCCGTCTTTTTTTATCGCCTCGCGCACGACCGGCACGCCGCCCATTGATTTCAGCTTCGCCATCACCGGAGTGAGGGCAAACGGCAGTACTTCGACAGGGACCGGGGCATTCAGGCAGGGTGTCAGTTTTGATGCATCAACCACGACGATGAACCTGCGGGCGGCGGCAGCCACGCACTTTTCCCGGGTCTGGGCAGCACCCCTGCCCTTGATCAACCGGAATTGCGGGTCGACCTGGTCGGCGCCATCGATTGCGAGGTCGAGAACAGGGTGCTCATCAAGAGTTGTCAGCGGGATGCCGTACACCCGTGCCCGGATGGCAGTCTGGTACGAAGTCGGGACTCCGCTGATCTCAAGACCGGCCGAAATTCGTTCCTGCAGACGCTCCATCGCAAAAAAGACCGTTGAGCCCGTGCCAAGGCCGATAACCATGCCTTTCTTCACAAGGTCCGCGGCTTTATATCCTGCGGCGCGTTTGCCCGCGTTTGCTGCCTGCTTTTCCATCAATCTGATAGATATCGGTGCATGAATAATTAAGCGTGGCGTCCCGGTTCTTTCCGGACGGACTGCGGCCCGGCATGTCTCCAAAGGTACGTGGCATCCGGCAGGAAAAAAACAGGATGCGGCACGCTTCCTCACAGGAACGCGGGAATACCTTCACACAAATGTTTATTGTGCAGGGTTTCCAAGGAGAAGACGATGACAACTGTGAAGGTCCTCTCTTTAATTCTTATCATCATGCTGTCCCTCCTTGCCTGTGGCTGTACCCAGCCTGCAGCTCCCCCATCGGGCAGCAGCACCAGCTATACCGATGTGACACCGGCAGAAGCAAAGACGCTGATCGATACTCATCCCGATCTCGTTATCATCGATGTATCGCCGTATTATGACCGCGGGCACCTGCCCGGTGCAATCAGCATTCCTGTTTCAGCCCTGTCGTCACGGCTTCCTGATCTTGACAGAACACGACCGTACCTTGTCTATTGCCACGGTGATGCCCCGAGCATCCAGGGTGCGACCACGCTCGTCAATGCCGGTTTCTCCCCGGTTTACCGTCTGAAAGGTAACTATGCCGCGTGGGTTTCGGCAGGGTATAAGGTGGAGATGTAAGAGCACCTCCGGCTCATTATTTTTTTTCTGACAAAAGATCTTTGAGTTCCCCGTCTGCAGAAAACGCGGTGCAGTCAAGCGTTATCGGCGTGACTGAAATGTTGCCTTTGCGGATTGCGTGAACATCAGTGCCCTCCTCAGCATCGTCGATAAGCGGCCCGTTGATCCAGTAATACGGGCGTCCGCGGGGATCAAGGCGCTGTTCAACGCCGGTCCTGAACAGTTTGTGTGCAAGGCGCGTGATCTCATAACCGCCTTTGATGGTTGAGGGAATGTTGACGTTGATCACATCAGCGCCCGGGGGAAAACCCTCTTTGAGGACGCGGGACACGACATCGCAAATGACCTTTTTTGCGGGTTCAAAACTCTGGCTGTGGTGCCGGGGATCATCAAACTTTTCCCCCTGGTCCTCGACCTGGAGCGAGAATGCGATCCCTTTGGTGCCCTGGTTGGAGGCTTCCAGGGCTGCACCGACAGTTCCCGAGGTCATGATTGACTCAAAAGAAAGGTTCTCCCCGATGTTCACCCCGCTCACGACCAGCGTCGGGTTTAGTTTTAACGCGTAGAGCCCGATGATGACCGCATCGGTCGGTTTTCCTGCGACCGCATATGCCGGGTTCCCGTTGATCATCACCTTGTTTGCCCGTATCGGTTCGAAGATGGAAATTGACCTGCCGACTGCGCTCTGCTGGGTCGCCGGTGCAACTACGGTCACGTCAGCAATGCCGGACAGCGCTTCGTACGCCGCCCAGATGCCCACCGAGTTGACGCCATCATCGTTGGTCAGCAGGATCGAGTCTCTCATGCTCATCCTCTTTGCACGCACCCTTCAAATAATTCACCGATCCGTCAGTCTCATCACCCTGCCAGTGCTACAGATCAGGGATGAGAGCCCTGCTTGCCGAATACACGGTGTCGCACGACCCCTCCCTTGCCCCGGAGGGCGCGGCGATGCTTGCTGTCCTTTCACAGAGTTTTATCCGCTGCGGGTATGATGTCGTCAGCCCCGGGGCCGGGGATTTCGGGGATGAGATCGCCCGCCTCGCACCGTCCTGCGACGTTGGCCTTGTGATCGCACCCGACCATCTGCTGTCCCGGTATACGATGATCCTTGAACAGCACACCCACAACATCGGGTGTGGCGCCATGAGTGCCGCAGTCTGCGCGAACAAGGTGCACACGGCAAAGATCTTAAGAAGTCACGGCATCCCGGTCCCTGATGAAATGAGCACGGGAAGGCGCGTGGTCAAACCGGTGAACGGGTGCGGTGCGGCCGGTGTCCGGCTGACGGAAGAACCCACCGGACCAAAAGAGTTCGGCCAGAGGTATATCGAGGGCGAACACATTTCCGTCAGCCTTGTCGGGAGCAGGGTGGTGGGGGACGCGTGCATGTATTTCTCGGGTGCGCCGCCGCTCGTGCTCGCCCTGAACCGCCAGTCCATAAATGTGGGGGATGATGGTGTATTCCATTACCTCGGCGGGGAGACACCGGTCGATCACCCGCGTCTTGCGGAGATCGCGGACTGTGCAAAAAAGACTGCCGAAGTCCTCGGCTGCCAGGGCTACTGCGGGGTTGATGTCGTTGTATCTGACCGGGTGTACGTGGTCGACGTCAATGCCCGCATCACAACAAGTCTTGTCGGGATTGCTGCGTGCATGAAAGAAGAGATCGCAGAAATTCTCGTTGCTGCCTCAAAAGGTGAGCCGCCTGCGCAGGTTCACCTGTCCGGCACTGTGAAGTTTGACAAGGCAGGGAAGGTCACGGCTGCATGATCGGGATTGATGTTGGCGGCGCGAACCTGAAGATCGTTGACGGTGACGGTGTCCACATCCATTATTGCCCGCTCTGGACAGGATCGCCGCTCACCAGGCTGCTCGCGCAGTACCGGAAAAAATCCAGCGAGCCGGCAGCAGTTGTCATGAGCGGCGAGCTTGCCGACTGCTTTTCTGGCAAAGCGGAAGGTATCGCATATATCATGCGTGCAGTTCAGGAGGTATTCCCGTCAGCCCTCTTTTACGGGACTGATGCAGCATTCCATGCCGTAGCCGTCCCGCAGCTTGCTGCGGCAAACTGGCTTGCTTCAGCGGATTATTTAAGAGAACAGTACCCGGATTCCGTGCTTGTGGACGTGGGGAGCACTACGACAGATATCATCCCGCTCCCGTGTTTTGCAGACCTTAAAGGGCTGACTGACCTCAGGCGTCTCCAGAAGGGATACCTGCTTTACACCGGCATGCTGCGGACAACGCTGCCTGCCCTTGTGCGCACGTTTGATATTGACGGTACAAAGACACCGGGCAGCTCCGAATATTTTGCCATTTCTGCTGATGCCCACCTCGTGCTCGGGCATATCACGCCGGAGGAGTACTCCTGCGATACTCCTGATAAAAAGGGGAAGACTGAAAATGCGTCCCTGCGCCGGCTCTCCCGGGTGGTCTGCGCGGACTTAGAAGAGATCGGGGAGCAGAATGCAATTGGGATCGCCTCGCAGTTCTGGGACGCGCAGCGGACACTTGTCTGTGACCGGGTGCGTGCTGTCATGAAAGAGTCCGGCGCCTCATCGGTCGTAACAGCCGGCACCGGTGCGGCGCTCTTTGCAAAGGAGCTTTCCGGCACGGATCTTTCAGATGAGATCGGCCCGTTTGCTGACGCTCTGCCTGCGTACGCTGTACGGGAAGTGGCGGCACGGGAAAATGTCCCTGAATCCCGTTCCCGTCGCGCGAAACGGTGAGACAATGAAGCAGAGGCTTATTATGCCTCCACCCTTCCCGCGGGTGTCGGCAAAATGAATCGGGCATGGCTGATTGCAGGAGGTCTGTTTGCCGGCTCACTACTGCTCTCACTCATATTCTGGATGATCGGATTACCGTTCTTTGTCGCCTTCCTCTTCCTTCCGTTTATCCCGTTCCTTTCCCGGAGCTGGCGGCTGAAGCGGTGCCCGCGATGCGGATGGGAAACCACAGGCAGCGAGCGCTTCTGCCCCTTTGATGCGGTCCCCCTCGCTGAGGCTGGTGGCGAGGGAGGAGAGGGCAACAACTGACATCGGGAGCCGGATGCCAAATACGCTGGCTGTGGCAATGGGCGGGAGCGGACGGCGCACAAAATTCCGGACACTCATCCGGTCGATGTAAATTCCAACTTTTTCAAGATATGTGGCAGTCCGCGTGAGGGGCATTGTCCCGGGCAGGGTGACGCAGAGGTCGACGACCGGTGAACCAACCCGTGTCCCCGGATAGAACGGTTCATCGGCAAAGCAGACTTTTTTGCAGTCTTTGCAAAAGAACCGTCTGACAAAAACATGGATCGGGCGGCGCCCCACCCCATCTGCCATTATCGCGAACTGTTTCTTCTTGGTGTCATACCCGGATAATGCACCGCCACACGCCGGGCAGGCACCCCGTTCATCAAAGACCACCCCGTCGCAGGCAGATAGTGCCGTCTGTATGAGATCCGCAATCATGGGCGGGATGCGGGGGCTTTTCACTGGCGGACACCCTCCTCTGGATTTTTCTTATGCGAAAAAGCCGGAATTTCAAGAACCATGAACTCCACTCGCAATGAAGGTATTGAATTTCATCAGGGATGAACCCACCGCTATTCATCAATTTTTCATAAAATTTCAGAATCCTTAAATAATGTTAAGTACAGATGATTGTCGTTCGAGGTTAGAACATGGATATGAAATACGTACCAACAACATGCCCGTACTGCGGTACCGGCTGCGGCTTCAACCTTGTTGTCGTGGACAAGAAGGTTGTCGGCGTCCAGCCATGGCACCGCAATCCCGTCAACGAGGGCAAGCTCTGCCCCAAGGGGAACTACGCGCATGAGTTCATCAACAGTCCTGACCGGCTGACAAAGCCGTTAATCAAGAAAGACGGCAAGTTCGTCGAAGCAAGCTGGGACGAGGCCTACAAGCTGATCGCCGAGAAGTTCAAGAAGTACCAGGGCGAGCAGAGTGCATGCCTTGCTTCTGCACGTGTCTCCAACGAGGAGAACTACTTAATGCAGAAGTTTGCGCGTGCAGTCCTCAAGACCCCCAACATCGACCACTGCGCCCGGCTCTGCCACGCATCGACAGTTGTCGGGCTTGCCGGTGCATTCGGGTCCGGTGCAATGACCCAGTCGATCGCAGACATTGCCGAATCAAAGTGTCTTTTGATTATCGGCAGCAACACGTTTGAGACCCACCCGCTGATCGGGCGCCGCGTGATGCAGGCAAAGGCGAATGGTGCGAAAGTCATCTATGCGGATCCACGGCTCACTCCGACCGGTAAATTCGCAGACCTGTACCTGCCCTTTTACTCGGGCACAGATGTGGCCATCTTCAACTGCTTCATGCAGCAGATCATAAAGAACGGCTGGGAGAACAAGGAGTTCGTCAAGAACCGTACCAAGGATTTCGAGAAGGTCAAAGAGATCGTGATGAAGGACACCTACAGCCCGGCGAATGTCTCGAAGATCTCCGGCATTCCCGAGAAGGACCTCATCACTGCAGCAGAGTGGTTCGGGAAGTCCGGCCAGTCCGCAGTCCTTTACTCGATGGGGATCACCCAGCACACGACCGGCGTAGACAATGTCAAGTCGATTGCAAACCTCCAGATGCTGACCGGAAACCTCGGCAGGCCCGGCACCGGTATCTGCGCACTGCGTGGCCAGAACAACGTGCAGGGCGCCTGCGATATGGGAGCGCTCGCAAACGTGTACTCCGGCTACCAGGCTGTCATCGTCCCCGAGATGAAGAAGAAGATGGAGGACGCGTGGGGATGCACGATTGCCGAGGGCAAGGTCGGTCTTACCGTCACCAAGCTGATCAACACGCTCGCTGACGAACCCGGCAAGGTCAAGTGCGTCTATATCATGGGTGAGAACCCGATGATCTCCGACCCCGATCTCCACCATGTCGAGAAAGCAATGAAGAATGTCGAATTCATGGTCGTGCAGGATATCTTCCTGACCGAGACTGCGCAGTTTGCAAACGTCGTGTTGCCCGCTGCCTGCTATGCCGAGAAAGACGGCACCCAGACCAACACCGAACGCCGCGTCCAGAAGTGGCGCAAAGCCCAGGACCCGCCCGGCGAGGCAAAAGCCGACTGGCAGATCTTCTGCGAGCTGGCAAAGTACATGGGATTCGAGAAACAGTTCCCGTACAAGAGCGCGGAAGAGGTATTCACGGAGATCTCCAAGGTCACCCCGTCCTATGGTGGCATGGACTATGCACGGCTCGAAAAACCCGAAGCCCTCCACTGGCCCTGCCCCACCAAGGAACACCCGGGGACCCCGATCCTTCATAAGGAGAAGTTCACCCACCCGGACGGACTGGGCATCTTCACGCCAATCGAGTTCAAATACCCGGCTGAAGTTCCGGATAAGGACTACCCGCTCATCCTGACCACCGGGCGCTGTATCTGGCAATGGCACACCGGCACGATGACCCGCCGGTCCGAGAACCTCGAGCGCGAGGAGCCCACGGGCTGGGTCGAGATCAACACCGAGGACGCAAAAGCAATGGGCATCAAGGACAAGGAGATGGTCAAGGCAATCACCCGCCGTGGCGAGATCACGGTTGGCGCCCGTGTCACAACGGGGATCAAGAAGGGCGAGGTATTCATCCCGTTCCACTACGTGGAGTGCGCGGCAAACACCCTCACCAACAATGCGCTGGATCCGACTGCAGCCATCCCCGAGTTCAAGGCCTGTGCTGTGAGAATTGAGAAGATCAAGGAGGCCTGACCATGGCAAAGAAAGGCGATATGCTCTACGCGTGGACAAACGACGCAGAGATCAAGAAAAAGGCTGAGCTTGGCGGCGCAGTCACCGGGCTCTGGAAATACGCGCTCGAGTCCAAGATGGTGGACGCTGTCCTTGCCATCACAAAGGGAACAGACCTCTATGACGCACAACCCGTGCTGATCACCGATCCCAAGGATCTTGTGAAAACAGCCGGCTCCCTCCACTGCGGGACGCTCCTCCTCCCCAAGCTCGTCAAGAAATACCTTGACGGGGCTGCTACGAAAAAGATCGGGGTAACTGTCAAGGGATGCGACGCGATGGCGTTCTATGAACTCGCCAAGCGCAAGCAGATCAACCTTGACAATGTCATAATGATCGGGGTCAACTGCGGTGGATCGGTCAGCCCGGTCACCGCCCGTAAGATGATTGCCGACAAATTCGGTGTCGACCCGGACAAGGTGCACAAGGAAGAGATCGACAAGGGCCAGTTCATCATCGAGTACGAGGGAGGCCACAAGGGCATATCCATCGACGAGCTTGAGGAACAGGGCTACGGCCGCAGGTCCAACTGCCGCCGGTGCAAGATGAAAATCCCCCGCCAGGCGGACCTTGCCTGCGGCAACTGGGGTGTCATCGGTGACAAGGCAGGCAAGGCAACCTTTGTCGAGGTCTGCAGCGAGAAGGGTGCAAACCTTGTCAACGGGGCAGTGAAAGCAGGCGTCCTCGCAACCGAGGCACCGAACCCGAAGGGGCTCGAGATGCGCGGAAAGGTCGAGGGCGCGATGATGAAGCTTGGCGACAAGTGGCGCAAGCACGATTTCGAGAGCCTTGGCGAGGGCAAGGACCGGTTAAAGAAGATCATGACCGAGACAAGCCGGTGCATCAAGTGCTACTCCTGTATCGAGGCGTGCCCGATCTGCTACTGTGTGGACTGCACCACGAAGAACCCGGCGTACGTGACCCCCGGCCAGCTGCCGCCGAACTTCATGTTCCACCTCATCCGCTTTGCCCACATTGCGGACAGTTGTGTCAACTGCGGCCAGTGCCAGGAACTCTGCCCTGCCGAGATACCCAACGCATTGTTCATGCACGCCCAGCAGGTCGAACTCGAGAAGATGTTCGGCCATGTGCCGGGCACCGACATGAAACTCCCGCTCCTTGCACTCGTTGAGGAGAAAGCGGAACGCGAACGCCTGCACAACACCGGCAGCGACATGATCTACGAGAACGTGTTCAACCCCGTGCCAAAACACTAAATAACCCTTTTTTTGTATTATTTTTAATTTTGATAGGCAATTTGTAAACTATTCTTCATTTGCGCGCATCTAATCTTCTGGATTTATTTAAATACCACGACATGCCCGAAGACTGTCTGCCGGGATCATTTCGTGATAAAATTTCATTATTTTTTAAAAAATTAATGCAAACTGTTTAACATATTTCTTTACCAGTACACCAAAATATCACAATAAAAGTCCCGTTCACAGAAACAATCCGATAATTATTAATATTCCCATTAAAGATTTTTATTTGGCCTATACACAATTGATTTAATATGTTGCTGGTATAGGTGGACGTTTCAGAGGTGTGTAAAAAAATGGTGTTTCATCCTCCGGTAGCAATCGTCGCTAAGGCTGGCGATGCCGGTAAGTACAAAGTGGGCCTGCCCGCATGGAACATGGTCCTTCGTGGATTCATGTCCGGCGCATATATCGCCATGGGTGGCGCTCTTGCAACCGTGTGCAGCACGGGGATTGCCTATTCGGCAGCACAAATTACTGCCGGAGCCGTTCCAGGTGGTTTCGCATCAGCTGGTATCGCACAGTTGATTCTGGGAGCAGTGTTCCCGGTTGGGCTTATCATCACCGTTCTTACGGGTGCTGAGCTCTTTACGGGCGATGCAATGCTCGCCCCGATGGCTGCATTCATCCACAAGATCAGCTGGATGCAGGTCCTGAACCTGTGGGTCTTTGTCTATATCGGGAACCTGATCGGCTCAATCTTCTGGGCATATCTTATGGCAAACGGTCCGTTTGTATCATTTGACGCAGCAGGAGCCGCCACGGTTACCGCATTTGGTTCACGTGCAATTGCCATCGCAGGCGCAAAGGTAAGTTACGTCGGCATGATGGGCATGTATTCAGCGTTCCTCAAGGCAATCGGCTGCAACTACCTTGTCAACCTCGCCATCCTGCTCGGGATCTGTTCCGATGACATGGTCGGCAAGTTCTTTGGCATCTGGTTCCCGATCATGGCCTTCGTTTCCAGCGGACTGGAACACTCGATCGCCAACATGTACTTCATACCGGCAGGAATCTTCACTCAGGGCTTTATCACTGACCCGACCAAGATCAACGCAGGTATCAACTGGGTTTCGATGTGGACGGCAAACGTCATCCCGGTTACCCTCGGTAACATTGTCGGAGGCCTGTTCTTCGTCGGTGTTCTCTACTGGGTTGCGTTCCAAAAAGAGATCGCAGCACTGAAGTAGATTAACCACAAACACTCTTTTTAATGAAGATTGGAAATGTTGACGTCAAGGTCTCGATCGTATCGATCGCGGTCTTTGTGTTCTTCACGATTTTTCTGGTTGCTGCCTCCGTGTTCAGCCCCGAAGTCAGGTCACAGCTCATCTGGCTGATCCCGGTCCTGTTCATGCTCCTTGTCATCCCCATCGCGCTCAATTATATGAGCCGCAGCCAGTATGCGGATATTGAGCCGATCTATGAGCGTGAGGCAAAGACGGTGCGGGTCAAGCTTATCAATGAGAATATGGTCGGCAAAATTGTGCGGATCGAGGGGGTTGTGGAACGTATCCATTTCCAGTTCTTAAACCGCCCGCAGTATACCGTGGCCGATCGTTCGGGTGATATCTCGGTCAAGATGTTTACCAGCCCTGATGAGGACGTGAAGGTGAACGATGTGGTCGAAGTGCTGGGGCAGGTGATCCGGCGGTATATCGTCACCGGGGACCCGGTCATCAACTGTGTCTCGATCAAAAAAATAAAAAAAGAATAAAAATACATTACAAGACAAAAAACCGCCTTCAGTCAGGTCTGCATATGCCGTTTATAAAACCAAAGGAATCCGGCAGTAATTTGTTCCGGTGGCTTGAACTGTCAGTCCCGGCCCTCTCGTTCGGGGGAGCGTTCATTGCTGTCATCTTCTGGATTACGGATTTCCCTGCGGATTTCCGGATCTCAATTCTCGGGTGCGTGTTCGCTTCATGGGTGCTTGCCTATCTGGCATGGATGCGGGAAAAAAAAGACATTGTTGCGCTGACAACCCCGATATATTCATTCATCTTTCTGGCAGTGCCGACAGACAATTTTTCTGCAGTCATACTAGAACTGCTGTATGCGGCAAGCCTGACCATCCTGCTCGTCCGGCTGAAATACCGGTTCGGCAGATCAGGTGCTGCAGAATCCGACAGGAAAAAACTTGCAGAACCACTCAGGACTTATGTCGAACAGACCCGTGATTCATTTATGGGTACCAGCCCGGAAACAGCGCATCACGCAACCGTAGCATTTGTCCGGTTTGCCGAAGGGGAGTTTAAAGAGTCGTCGCAGAGGTCTGTCGTCGCTGCCGGTCAACCTGGTGATACCGGGCCGGTATCATCGCTGACCCGTGCGTTCATGATCGTTTCAGAGCATGCAATACTTCTCGACCAGTCGCTTCCCCGGCCTGCCACGTACCTTACCTTTTTACCGGAAGATTCCGGTGTGCTCGCAAATCCACTGCTCCCTGCACAGGACGATGATGCGGGATTTTATACGACTCTTGACAATGCCCTGCTCCTGCTCTTCTCTGCTGCATGGAATGCGTCCGTAGCGGATGACCGCCCCCACCTGCTTTCATGCCAGGCGTTTGCCCGGAAACTTATGAGCGGGAAATAAAATCTTTTTAAAAACCCTTATGTATTATTGATTTTCTCTCTGGGGGGTTCTTGAGTCCCGGCTGATCGGAGCGTTGGCCTGGTACGGGAGTGATCATTTTTTGGGGGCATACCGTATTCTAATAACATTTATCCTCACAAAACTCATCATTCGTGTAGAGACTGTTGCATTGTGCAGCAGGGTGTAACCTTCATGGACGCTCCCTCATTTGAAAATCTGCGCAGGTTTTTTGAACGGATAAAAAATATCGGCTTTTTTGAACGGCTCTTTTTCTGGCGGTCGTTTGTCTCGGCAAGCCATGATGCTTATAGCGAGTACCAGCAGCTTAACGGTTCTGTAAAGGATCTCGCAGAAGAGAGCCGGGCAGCGGCCGAACAAAACCGGACCCTTGGCCGCGACCTTGAGACCGTGCGGGCGCAGGTTGGGGTGCTGCAGCAGGAGCTTGCGGCAGAACGGGCGCAGATCAAGGTGATTAACGAGCGGATCTCTGATAAAGAGCGGGAGCGGGCAACGCTGTCGGCCACACTTGCTGAGACACAGGCCAATTCAGAAAAATCAATTCTACAGCTTAAGGCAGAACTTGCGGCAAACCTTGCCAAATGGGATCTACTGAATACGCAATACTTAGAAGCTCGGGAGACAATTAGCCAACACGTACAGAGAGAGGAGGGGCGCCTGCGGGATCATGAACAGAGAATTGCTGGACTCAATTCCTTCCAAAAGCAACTCGAAGATAACATTCAGCGCATCAATCAGGAGCGAGAAGAGGAAATACACCGTATGTATGAAGACATGGAAAAAACATGGCTGAATCATGAAGAAATGGTGGAATCTACCCTTCGGAACATCTGCCGTCAGCATAACATCGAATATTGCGATAAAGAAAAGTTCCCATATTCAGGAAAACCTGATAACTCTGTTGTCATCTGCAACCAGTATGTAATTTTTGATGCCAAGAGTCCGAAGGACTCTGAAAATCTTGAAAATTTCCCATCATACATCAAGAGCCAAGCACAAAATATTAAAAAATACGTCAAGGGCGATGATATTAAGCGAGAAGTCTTTTTAGTAGTCCCCACAAATGCCATCACATCCCTTCCTGAAGTGGTTTACAGGATAGGAGAAGTCAGGGTTTACGTTATAACCTATGACAGCATGGAACCGATAATTCTCGCTTTGAAAAAAATCGAGGAATATACTTTCGCGGAACAACTAAGTCCGGAGGATAGGGAAAATATCTGTCAGGTTATTGGTAAATTTGTACATGCATCCAAACGGAAGATCCAGATCGATACGTTCTTCTCGAAATTATTTATTGAATTGTTAGAAAATTGCGATTCTAGTTTGCCTCAAAACATCCAAGAAAAACTGGATGAAATAGAAAAGTCGGAAATAATGAATCCTCCATCCGAACAGCGGAATAAAATGACTCCTTTGCCCGGGCTTGTGAAGTCAGTAAAAGTATTGGAAAAGGAGGCCGAAGCCCGCGAGATCGATATGACGGCGGTTACAAAAGACAAAATCGAGAAGATCACGCTGAATAAGTTCTTTGAATAATCCTGTTTTTTCATCTGAAAGGTTAATCACCTAGTATGTCAGCACCCCCGGCCCGGAAACCAGCCCCCCGTACGATAATATACGCGGGTACTCCTGAGAACGGGGTTGATTTATTTGTTGGACAGTTTATCGCTGCGTCTGCTGCCGACGCGTTCACTTCATGGCTTGTTCTGCCCACGCGGCGACTCGTACGTGAGGCAGTTCAGAAGATCCGGGATCAGAATATCCCGCTAGTCACATCCCGGATCTGCACTCCTGATGACCTCTGCAGGACGTATTTTGAGGAGCATCGTACGAGTACGCGTTTCATCTCCCCGGCCGAATCGAATCTGCTCCTTCTCCGGATCCTCAACGAAAAAAAAGCGCAAGCCCCTCTCTTTTTTACCGGCAGTTCCCCCTCATCAGGCACCCGGGAGAGTTTCCAGGAATTTATCAATGTCGTCATCCGGAGAAAGATCGCGTATCCTTCATGTCTTTCCGATCTCCAGAGCGAGAAGAGCCGGCAGATCGGGTTAATCACCGCCGCATACCGGGAACACCTTACCCTTTTGGGTCTTGTGGATTCCGACACGATTCTTGAATGGGTGATCGGGCAAATCAAATCTTCCGATGAGAATACATTCGGGAAGGTTTTCGTCTATGGTCTTTATGAGCCGCTACCCCTTGATCAGGATCTTCTTCGTGCCATCCGCGACCATTCAACTGAATTCACCTATGCAATTCCCGGTAATGTCGACCCGGACCAGGTACGGGGCGTCATGCGCTGGCTGGGGACTGAAGGCACAGAGATGATCCCAGAATCGGGACAACAAAACCCGCTGACGGGAATTTTTCGCAGGAATGACAGGATCGATACCGGTGAGAGGATCCGGACCGGAACATTTCCCACACGGTACAGGGAAGTCGCTGCTGTTGCTGAAGAGATCCGCCGGCTCCATGAGAGAAACGTACCGTTTAAGGAAATTGCGGTCACGTTTCCCGAAGCCCGCGAAGCAGTCACACTCATCGGGGAAATTTTCTCAGATTTTGACATTCCGTGGAACACCACGACAAAAAAACGAATCTCCCTTGTCCCCATCGTCTCATTTCTTATCAGTATCAGCGGGGTTGTCGCCGGCCAGTATTCCCGCGAAGACGTCGTGCGGCTGGTTGGCAGTCCCTACTTCAGGTACCGGAAAAGATCTCCTGTCCCCGGTACCCCGCAGGATACGGATCCCGGCGAACTCGACCTTGTCTCCCGTTATGCCCAGATCGAACAGGGGCAGCAGGACTGGTTCGAACGACTGGATCGTCTCCATACGAGGCTGTCAGCCAGTGCGGATGCCGGTGATATTGCGCCGTTTTCCCCAGAATCTGTTGAGCGGGTACACACACGGATCAGACCCCTGTTAGAGGATCTTGCCCGTCTTGAGGGTACAAAAACACTGCAGGAACATACGGAGGTTTACCTTGACCTGCTCTCGGGATGGGGACTGGATGAACCGCCTGCTTCACCGGGACAGGATGAAACGATTAGCCGGGAAGAGGGAGCAGCGCTGGACAAATTTTATGAGTGTCTCCGAAGTCTTGGTGCCACCGCAGGTTTTCTGGCTGGTGAGAAGATAGACTCTCGTGAATTCCAGCAGATCCTCACAATCCTCGCAAAAGACTCGGAGATCCCCCTTACCCGGAATCAGGAAGGGGTCGCCCTTTTAGGGGTGAGGGAATGTGTGCATGAACATTTCACGTATCTCTTCCTTGCAGGCCTGACGGAAGGGGAGATGCCCCGGCTCACCACCCGCATCCCGTTCACCAACACGCTTGAGAACACCCGGCTGGGAACGCGCACGCTGGAAGAGATCCTGCGTGAGGGCCGGTATTATTTTGTTTCGGCGCTCCTTGGCGGTTCATCCGTTTACTTAAGCGCCCCGCTCTCTGACGGGGAACAACCGCTCCTGACATCAGCATTTCTCGAAGTGGTGAAGGCGAGGACAACTGCCGTTCCCTGGGATGTGGGAACAGAGGATTTTGTCCATTCCGGAAAGGAGGAAGCGATCCGTGCGGGGGCTATGATCGCAGGGGATATTACCTGCGCCTCGCTCGATCATCTTCCCGTTGATGTGGAGATCGATGATCTTGCCGGACGCATTAACATGGAAGGCTATTACCGCAGGGGTATTCCAGATTCTCCCTTTGACGGCGTGCTGTCGGGCGATGAAGGGATCTGCGCGGAGCTTTCAAAGCGGTACGGTCCGGAACATGTCTACTCCGCGACCACACTTGAAACGTACGCAGAGTGTCCGTTCCGGTTTTACCTGATGCGGATCACCGGGCTATCCGCACTTCCTGAAGTCGAACCAAACCTCTCTGCAAGCGATCGCGGTATTGCGGTCCACAATGTCCTTACAACATTTTACCGGCGCTGGAAGGCCATGGGAAAAAGGAGGGTGATTCCTTCTGAATTGTCAGATGCAACCACGCTCATGATGGAGATTGCATCAGAAGAACTCATGAAGCAATCATTCCAGAGCCCGCTCTGGGAAGCGACCTGCGTACAGATGCTCGGGAGTAGTACGACCGGCCCCGGGATCTTCCGGCTGTTCCTTGAGAAGGAGGCTGCCGAAGAAGGCTCACCGCTTGTGCCGGCATTTTTTGAACTGGCATTCGGCATGAAATCCCACGACTCTGATGATCCTGAATCGGTACCGAAGCCTGTCGAACTTACCGGGGATGCGGGATCAGAATCCATCCGGATCAAAGGGAGGATCGACCGGATCGATCTTACGCCAGACGGGTTCTTTTCGATCTCCGATTACAAGACCGGTTCACAGCTTGCCAGTACAAAAGATATCGAGGCCGGCACAGCCCTGCAGCTTCCCCTGTATCTCCTTGCCTTCGAGAAGATCTCGGGAAAGACCGGGGTTGCTGCAGGGTATTACCGGATCCGGAGGGAGGTTGACAACAAATTCGTGCTGCTCGATGAGCCGGCACGGGACTTCATCATCTCATCCCGTCCACGGGTTACAAAAGATTTCCGTGAACTTCTCCTCAGATCGCACCGGCAGGCATCGGGGTATATCCGCAGGATCCGGAGCGGAAGTTTTCCGCTTCCTGTTGAAGAGAAGTGCCCGAACCAGTACTGCGAGTTTTCAACCATCTGCCGGTTCGATCCATTCCGCATGTTCTTTACCGGGGAGGAGGCCTGATCATGCCGGCAACCGGGCGGCAGAACGAGGCGATAACGGAACATGACCGGAGCATGGTCGTGACTGCCGGGGCCGGTACCGGCAAGACCTACGTGCTCGTGCAGAAGTATGTCAACCTCATCGAGACCCGGGGTGTGGGTGTTCCGGAAATCCTTGCCCTGACCTTTACGGACAAAGCGGCAGCGGAGATGAAAGAGCGGATCAGAAAAGAGATCTCGCGACGGTCCGGGCCTCTCTGGGAGAAGGCGGCAGACGACTTTATGGTCGCGCCGGTCCAGACATTCCATTCATTCTGTGCGCAGATCCTGCGGGAGTTCCCGCTGGAGACCGGCCTCGATCCCGGGTTTGCAGTGCTGGACGAGGACCTGATGGCTCGCATTCACAGCCGGTCGTACGAGGAACTGATCCACCGGGCCCAGCCGGAGCCGGTCAACAGGGCAACCGTGCAGGTGCTCTCCTGCACCGACCAGTACACGCTCCGCAAAATGCTCTTTTCGATGTACGGGAAGCGGGACCAGTACCTCCGGTTTTTCAAAGCGCTTAAAGAGGATGAATCAGGAGTACTTGCTTTCTGGCAGGAGGATGTGCACCGGTTCCGGGACGCCGAACTTAGATCCCTTGCAACTGATCCGCAGTTTTCATCGGATGTCAGCACGCTCCGAAATTTTGCCGCAGCGTACGAGGGAGTGAATGACAAGGCTGTACAGTACCTTTCCGGGATCCGGTCTTCCCTTGATGAGTTATCCCGGTTCTCCGACGCATCGGCATTCTGCAGTGCTGCCACTGAAATTCTTTCTAACCGGCCTGGCAACGTGGGGAATAAAAAGGTCTGGAGAGGAAACGATCTCGACCAATTCAGAAGAGCCCGCAGGAGCCTTGTTCAGGTTCTTGAACAGAAAGAACCGCTCTTCCGCTTAACCGTTGATCCTGCCGATCCGCTGATCACCGGTTCCCTGCAACTGCTTCACAATCTCTCCTTTGTATTCCCGCGCTATCTTGAGATTGTTGGCGCTAAGAAATCAACGCACGGCGGGCTTGATTTTTCCGACCTGATCCTGTATGCACGGGAACTTTTCACGCAGCATTCCGATATCGTCGCAACGCACTTTGCCCGGCGGTACCGGTACATCCTTGTCGATGAATTCCAGGACACCGACCCGACACAGTTCGATGTCGTGCTCGCGCTTGTCGGCGACCTGCAGCCCACCACGGACTGTCTCTTCATCGTTGGCGATCCCAAGCAGTCCATCTACCTGTTCCGGGATGCGGACGTGACCCGGTTCAAGGCGGCTCAGGAGATCATCGAACGCTCCTGCATGGGAAAGACAGTAGATCTCGACACCAGCTTCCGGAGCACGGGCGAGGTGATCGGGTTTGCCAACATCCTTTTCAGATCGCTCTTTTCGTCAACTGAAAAACCGTGGGAGTTTCCGTACGAGCGGATCCTGACTTCCCCGGGACGGGCGGAACACCACGGGACGATCGAACTGCTGCTGCCACGTTCGGGAGAGACCAGTTCTGAAACGAAACGGAACGAGGCGGAGATTGTGGCCCGGCGGATCCAGTCCCTTGTCTCATCGCGGATCGGGGTGTACGAGGAGCAGGCCGATCACACGTTCATGAAACGAGCGGCACGGTACGGGGATATCGCGCTCCTCCTTGAACAGCGGACGAACCTTCCGCAGTACCTTGCCGCGCTGACCCGGTTCAACATCCCGTACTATGTCCATGGCGGGACGGGCTTTTATGGACGGCAGGAGATCTACGATCTTTACAACCTGCTCGCGTTTTTAGAGAATGAGCATAACGATGTGTGTTTGTTCGGTGTGCTGCGCTCGCCGTACTTCGGGATGTCGGATGCCGAACTCTACTTCCTGTCGCGTGAGCCCGGTGCTTCGTTTATTGAAAAACTCCGGCGCTCTGCCGGAAGGAGTGCGTCTGCCGGACGGGCATTGCGCCTTCTCTCTTCATGGCAGGAGTACGCAGGCCGGACCGGGCTTGTCGTACTGATCCGGAAGATCCTATCAGAATCCGGCGTGTACGCGGTGTACGGGGCGCTGCCGCAGGGTGCGCAGATCCTTGCCAACATCGAGAAGCTGGTCGCGATCGCCCGGCAGCGGGAAGAGGAGGGGCTCTACGGTCTTTCTGATTTCACGGCCGACCTCCGGATCGCGATGGAGGACGAAGAGCGCGAGGGCGAGGCGCCGCTCGATGCGTTATCGGAGCACGCCGTCAACATCATGACCGTCCACGCGGCAAAAGGCCTTGAGTTCCCGATCATCGTTGTCCCGGACATGGGCGTTTCGTTCCGGGACCGGCCGGAGAACATCATGATCGGCGACGACCCCCGGCTGGTCGGGGTTAAGGTTCCTGACCCTGACGACGGGTATGCCCCTGCCGAATCGCCGGTCCTCACCGCGCTGCGCGAGATCCAGCGGCAGAAGGAACGGGCGGAGAAAAAACGGTTGTTGTATGTCGCCCTGACCCGGGCCCGGGACCACCTCATCATGAGCGGGGTTTTACCGGAAGAGCCGCAGGCATCACTGGCCTTTGCCCGGACCCGGATTGAATGGATCTGCTCGGCGTTCAACATCACACCCGACGCAATCACGGCCGGCGGGATTACACTCGATCCTGGCGAAGGGTTCCGGCCTGTTCATCTCAAAATCATAACAGACCCGGCGGCGATTCCTGCGGAGACAGTTGAAGCGAAACCGTCGCTGATTACAGTTCCCGCCGATTGTGCCGGCATGACCGGAGGGCGCGTCCGGATAGAATATATACCAGAACCGGATTCTCACCGGGTGTACACCGTATCCGAGCTGGAGAAGATTGCCGGTGTTCCGGTTCCGGATCACCGGCCGGTCGTAGCGAAGTACCTGCCGAACGTTAACGGGACATTAAAGGGAACCATCATCCACGAAGTACTTCGGGGCCGGGATGCCGCAACTGTGCTGAAAGAATATGGCGAATATTCGGAAAAGCATGTCCGGCAGTGCGAGGATATTGTTGCAAAGTTCCGTTCGTCCGATCTGATGAAGCGGGTGAAGCGGGAGTTCTGCGAGCTGCCGTTTGAGGTTACCGTTGATGGGAAGTGGGTAACGGGGAAAATTGACCGGTTATGTGAACTCTCTGAGGGATCTTGGATTGTGATCGATTATAAGTCGGAGCCGGTTTTACCAGATGAGTATGCTTCTGTGGCGAAGGAGTACGAGGTATCGATGGCAATATACTGTGAGGCTGCCCGGCAAATCATGAAGAAAGCGGAAATCTCCGGGTACTTTTTCTTCATAGAGACCGGGGATTTTTCCGGGCCGAGGTTTCGTAAGTCTAAATCCGGTTAATTCAACGGGATTAAGTCTGGCGAATCCGTACAGCGTTTATCGACCATTTCCCATTCAAACTTCTTCGCGTTATCAAGGTCTTCCCTGCCTGCCCCGGTTCAACAAGAACATTTTGCCCGGGAATTCACGAACACTGAGATATCGGTCATATTTCCGGATGTTTGGTTGGATGGGTAAATAGGACGATCGGCCTCAGGAATCTTTCTCAGTACTGATGGAGCAGTATGAATCTCAATAATTGTGAAATGCAGATTGAATAAATTTTTGTACGAGAAATATTCAATACACTTTTATCATTAGGGGAATTCCAATGAAATCTGAAGTGATTATCTGCCCCAAATGCCGGACAAAGATCCCTTTGACCGAAGCCATAACATCACAAATTCGGGAAGATCTGAAAAAAGAATTCGAATCTGAACTCAAAGAAATCAAGGAAAAAACGGAAAAAGATCTGATTGAAGAAAAAGAAAAAATTGCGAATGAAGCCAAAGAAATGGCCGAATTAAAAGTAAAGATCGACTTGGACGATTTACGGCAACAGATTTCAGAGAAAGATGAAAAATTACAAGCTGCGCATAAGAATGAATTAGAACTTCGGCAAAGAGCCCGGGAACTTGAAGCCAAGGAAAAAGAGATCGATCTTGAAATTTTGAAACGAGTCGATGAAAGCCAAACTCGAATAAAAGAGGAATCTATTCAGAAGTTTCAACTTGAATTAGATGATTTACGACAGCAGGTTTCAGAGAAAGATGAAAAAATTAACGCTGCCCTTAAGAAAGAATTGGAATTCAGACAAAAAGAAAGAAAACTTGACGACCGTAAAAAAGCGATCGAGCTAGAAATTTTAAAACGGATTGATGAAGAGCGAAATACGATTCAGAATGACGCAATAAAAAACTTTCAGGAACAATTCCGATTACAGTTGGCAGAGCGAGAAAGCAAGATCCAAAGCTTGTCTTCTACCGTTGACGAATTACAAAGAAAAATCGCCCAAGGATCGCAACAACTCCAAGGCGAAGTTCTGGAACTAGAACTTGAAGATTTACTTCGGGACCTGTTTCCCTCAGATGTTATTAAACCAATCGCGAAAGGCGCGAGAGGTGCAGACATCCTCCAAAAAATTTTCCATTCCGGTACGTATTGCGGTTCGATCATTTGGGAGACTAAACGGGCCAAGGCGTGGCATAAAGATTGGATTACTAAATTGAAATCCGATCAGAATGATGCAAAAGCAAATACAGCAGTTTTGTATTCCACGGTTTTTCCTAAAGAGATGGAATGTTCTGGCCAAATAGATGGAGTCTGGGTTACCGATCATTCTTCAATGCCCGGATTGGCAACCGCTCTAAGGGTTGCCTTAATTGAGGTAGCTCGGGAAAGGATTGTTTCAACTGGAAGAAATGAAAAAATGGAATTATTGAATAACTACGTAAACAGTCCGGAATTCCAGCAAAAAGTGATAAGTATTGCCGAGAGCATCAAAGCGATGCAGGATGATTTAACAAAAGAAAAACGGGCGATGGAAAAAATCTGGGCAAAACGAGAAAAGCAAATTCAGGGTGTCGTCCTCAACACCGTTCGCATTGTGGGAGATATGCATGGGATTATTGGAAAATCTCTGGAAGAAATCAAAGTGTTCGAGTTGGAAGAAGCATCAGAAAGTGACGAATAGGTAAGTTGTCCAGATTCAGAGGATAGATAATGGGATTTCTGCGTGACTGATTCATCCGATTTTTTATTTCTTGACAGTAACGCGCTTATCAGTTTACCTATTAACGAAAAAATAAAGACAATTATGGCAATGATTGCAGCGATCAGGCCGGCGAGAAGAGCAGCGTCTCGTTTTGAAATTTTTTTCCGTCCCACATGATTCCATATTGTTATTTTTCGTATTAAAATCATGTATAAAAAATTTAAAAAATACTTCAGTTGAAGTTTGCAACAGCGTAAGGAAACCCGGTGGATATTTAGGAGCACGGGGGGTAGATGTATTCCTTTTTCCGGAAAGTTTCATGAGAAGATTGTACAGGAAAAAGATTCCGGAAATTTGGAAAATATTGTCCAACTGCCCGGAATTAATAACCCACTCAATTCCGTGATACTTCTCCTCTGCATTTGCTGAATTTACGTCGGTACCTGTCGAAGTAAAATATTGATCTTACCCCCAAAACAAGTCTTCTTTCCGTTTTTACAGGCTACAGTCCGATCCGGCAGGAGATCGCCTGTCCAAAAGCGTCTAAAAGCGATCTTTTTAGAGGCCATTTTCAGCCGAAATAAGGTAAACGGATGGCAATTTAAGCGTATTCCAAAAACCATGTACCGGAATTCGCTGTTTTGTGCAACCTGATTGGAAAAAACCTGTCCCACCGGCAGGTGAGTGAGCAGGGGCTACCGTCGGAGAGTATCCTAATAAGAAGTATCTCGACTCCTATGCTTCCTGCAGCTGATTTGCCGGGATTGTCCGACAACAACCTGCCATGAAATTTACGTCGATGTCCGTCGGAGACTCCCCCTGATCTTATGCTCAAAACAGGGGTTTTTCCATGTTTCACAGGTTACAGCCCGACCCTACCCGGGATCGTGGCTTGTAACTGTGCTAAATACTGCTTTTTCCGGGCACGCTATATACCGATTCCAGCCAATCGGGGGCTGAACTGCGGATTTCGAGAAAGAATAGTGTCGATTTTGGGTGAAACAGTGTCGGTTAGTCCTCCGTCAGGAGCAATCGGAGCCTGAAACGGGCCCGGTTTCCTTAGGCTCAGAAAGGCTTCTTCACAGATGGCGACAGGGGGATCCTCCATATAGGCCAAGGTAAATAGTGCTCTTTCACATACTTACGACCGCCGACTCCGGACAAACCTCCGCAAACCGGCAGCTCAAACACTCGCGTTGCGAAGGCCTCGCCGGAAAATCCCCGTACTCATAACTCGCGTTCATCGCCGCAAATTCCCGGGGGATCATCTCCTGAACCCCGCGTAACTGTTCATCGAAGAAGGCATAGGGCTTCGTTATGCCGGTCTTCAGGAATACGAGTTCGGTCCCGATCTCATCGGAACTCATCTTGTAATACTCCTTTGCCCACAGCACATACGCCGCCATCTGGAGTTCCGTCTCGTATTCGTCATCGTCCCTGCCGGTCTTCCAGTCGGTGAGGACGAGAGTGCCGTCCGGCTGTTTCCCGACAAAATCCACTTTGACCGTTACCCCGATATCCCCGATGCTGAAATGATCGAACTCCTCGTGCCGCAGGCATTCCCGGCTATTGTAGCCCGGCCATTTTTCAAAGAAAATTTTCAGGCACACTTTTCCGTTCTCATCGATGGCAGCAAAAAATGAATCAGTAATTTTCTCTCCGTTATGGTATTCAGTAAATGTCTCGCCACCCACATTTTTGTAAAGCGAGACTTTTTTCGAAAACGCATTCATTGCTTCTGCCAGGTCCATCGGCTTGTTCTCGCAATGGAGTTGGATCTGCTTGTCGATGATATCGTGAATGAGCTGGCCCTGGACAACAAATTTGGAAGTGAAGTTCTTGAGCCACCGGATTTTTTCAGGATTTACGACTGGTGCGGATTTGACATACGGGGCGATGTATTCAAAATAGTACTGGCGCTGGCACCGGTTCCAGACCCGGTGTTTTGTGAAGGACCAGGAATTTATTTTGAAGAAAAAGTTGTCTAACTCCACCATATGTTTGAGTTGTGGACTGCCACGAAATATCTTCCTCTTTCACTTTGTCTTCAGCCAAATCTGATTATAGTCTGATAAGTTATCAGAGACCTGCACCCCCTTTTTATTCCCAGCTTCTCGCCCATTTTCACATCGGTATCCGAAGTGAGATTTCACCAGTCTGGTTCCCAAAACAGGCCTTCTTTTTCTTCCGGCATACCACACCCCGATCCCCCCTGAGATCGTGCCCGTAATTAGTGCTATTTGATGATTTTTTGGAACCCGCCGGGTGCCGATTCAAGCCAAACAGAGGTCATTTTGGGCATTTCGAAAAATAACCGTGTCGGTTTTTGGCAAAACTGTGCCGGTACCGTAGTCCGGACCCTGTGAAAAGGACAGGCCAGGATCCATTCTACCGTCGGAGACTGCCGTCCGGAAAAGTACTGCTGTCTCCCATGCTTTTTGCAGCTGTATGACCCGGGTTGTCAGACACCTCATATCCCGATCACTGCCAAGCCCTGATCCGGGCATTCTCAAAACAGGGGTTCTTTTCCAAACCTGTATCCTAGGTCGACCGGTCGTTAGATCCTCTGTCCAAACAGGTTTAAACAGGCCGTTTTTAAACCGCACAAACACCATATTCAGTGCAAAAGAAGCGATTATAGCAATAATCCGGGGAACTATGTCCAGAAACCCCCAAAACAGGCCGGTCATGTTTGGATCCGGATCCGGTGTTTTTGGCAATCCGGGCTCAAAATATGGCCGGATTAGTTTCAGCACTCTCATGCTCCTGTGAGGACTCCCTGATCTGATCCATACTTCCGGAATTTCAGGAACGCCCGTGATCCAACCTTCGCATGATCTCTTTTTCCCGTTCAATTTCTGCAACGAGTTCCTGTTCGCTGGGGAGGTAGAGTTTGTACCGCGATGCGAAGAGCTGGCTGCTGTCATTGAGTACCGAGTACCGCACGACCGTTTCGTCTTTTTCCGTGCAGAGAATGATGCCGATCGTCGGATTATCTTCGTTTGTTTTTACCCGGTCCTCGAACAGCCGCACGTACATATCCATCTGTCCGATATCCTGATGTGTCAGCCTTCCCGTTTTGAGATCGATGAGGACGAAACATTTCAGGATAAAGTGATAGAAAACAAGATCGATATAAAACTCCGATGTCTCAGTACTGATCCTGAACTGGCGGCCAACAAACGAGAATCCTTTTCCCAGTTCCAGGAGGAACTGCTGGAGTTTGTCGATCAGCGCCTTCTCAAGATCCCGTTCGAGATACGATAAAGATTCCGGGATTTGCAGGAATTCCAGGACATACGGGTCCCTGATAAAATCCTCCGGGCGCGTGGCAAGCGACTGCGTTGCTTCTTTTGCCTCAGCTATGACAGCATCCCGGCTGCGGCTTTTTAAGAGACGTTCAAAATAAAGTGAATCGATCTGCCGCTCAAGGGCCCGGACACTCCAGTTCTGGCTGATTGCCTCCCCGATGTAATATCCCCGGGCAGCAGGATCCTCCACCCGCATCAGGAGCCGGTAGTGCGACCAGCTCAATCCGCTACACACTGTGTAGCCAATTTTATTAGGAGGGATATCGTCCTCGCGGCATCCACGTGGGAAGACAAGGAAAAACTGCCGGAAGTTCTTGAGGTTCGCGACAGAAAAACCGCGCCCGAATTCACCAGTCAGTCGCCCGGCCAGATCTTCGAGAAGGTGAGTCCCATATCCTGCCCGGCTCCTGCCAGCCTGCTCTTCTTCTACGATCAACCGCCCGATGTTCCAGTACGCTTCGACCATTGCATGGTTGACGGCTTGGTAAGCCCTCTGCCGTGCGTCGTGAATTATCTGCCGGAGCGTATCATACAGGGGATTTGGAACATCGGGGTGGACTGGCATAAGATCATTTCCTCCGGTACTCCGGTGGAACAGATCACGATAATATATGATTACGCGTGCACCGGGAAAGTAAGAACATGCCTGATAATCGTCGTTTCATGAGTGGGTTAAGAGATTGGGGGAGTTGGTGGCGCGATGGGGTAGTGTACCAGTGATTGACCATGCTGTGGTTCCCGGATATTGCCAAGAGCGGCTGCTGGGCATGATCGCCGCCGTGTGTGCGGAGGAGTTTGTGGCGAAGCCATCATACATGGGGTGCCGGACCTGCGATTATACGGATCTGTGCGAGACAGGGGAGAAGGGAGACCGGTCATGAGATTGTATATCCCATACCGAAGACGGGTTCCGGAACATTACCGGAATTTTTCATCTGATAAAAAGATTCTTTGATGAAAATTACGGGTCCTGCAATTCAGGGGCCGAGATAAATGGCGTCCGTAATTTCCTTAAAATGCGGATCGCCGGTCACGACTTTATGGTCGCCGTTCCGTGCCGTGGCAAGGATGATCGAGTCGGCGATCCCGGCAACTTCCCGTTTTTTCAAGTGCCCTGCAGCAACCGCGATATCCTCATCAACCGGCAGGATGGAGCTTCGTGCCCGGATATCGTCAAGACAGGTCCGGATGGTGGCCTCGTCCTGTCCCCCTGAAACAAAGAACCGGACAACTTCTGCAAGGGTGATCGTTGAGGTGAAGAGCGGGGAATCGTTCTCGATCCACTTTTTTGCCGCTTCGTTTCCCCGCCAGTATTCCACCCAGACCCACGTGTCAATGACGTATCCGATGGGAATCCTCCTCCTCGTCCCGGACAAATGACGGAGCGCCCGCAAGAAGCCCGAACGTCGAGGGGCGGTGTTTCTTCCGTTCCTTTATCAGGAACCGGATCGCGTCCTCGTAAGTTTCCGCGTCTGCTTCGGTTTTTACCCGGTCAAGGTCCAGTTTGGTATTCCCCGATACCTGGATCGAGGTCTTCTGCCGGATACCGTGTTTTTTCATGTTTGTCCGTACCGATCCCATCCCGGCCGATGGATTTGTTCCAGGCTTTTTAACCCGCATCCGCCGGGACTTCCCGTGCTTGCTTGCGTTCTGCTGCATACCTGCTATAACTTATAGCGCTATAGATTATAATAATTGGCATGCGGCAATCCCCTTTCCATGTTGTCACGAGTGCAGGAGATAGTCGCGGCGGTGTGTGTGAGGGAATTTCTTGTGAGGCCGTCATACATGGGGTGCCGGACCTGCGATTTTACGGATTTGTGCGAAGCCGGGGAGAAAGAATGAGGGCCGGCTGCCCGAAAAGATCCCGCCCGTTCCTGCAGGGAGAAATGAAAAAAAATGGTATCAGGGGAACCTGACAATCACATTGTTCTCCATGAGCCGGCTCTGCTGGGGCACCGGCTCTTTATCAAAGGTGACAATTTTTGAAAATTCAGACCACATCTGGTTTATCGAATAACCCGGCCTGGAGAGCCGCTCCTCGGCGAGCGTCTGGTTGACTTTTCCAATCACGTTAAACGAGCGGTACACGTGGGGATAGCCTTCGGCACCGAGGAAGGACGCTTTGTCCGTCACGACCTGGAAATGGAGGTGCGGGATGTCGGAGTTGCCGGAATTGCCCATCAGGCCGAGCACCTGGCCTTCTTTCACGCTCTCACCGGGCTTCACCCGGACCGACCCGTTGACCATGTGGGCATAGCAGGCGTATTTTTTGTTCCCGATATCTACGATGACGTAGTTTCCTGCCGCGGTGGCGACCGTTGCCGGCGGGGCGGAGTAGATCGTTTCGATATCCGGCAGGACGTCTGAGGCATCCACGACCGTCCCGCCCGCAACCGCATGGATCTCTTTGCCAAACCCGTAATAGTTCCGGGCAAGGGTCGCATTACCATGAGCAGCCTGCCCGGTTGCCGGGTCCACGAGGATCCAGTCCTGGGCATACCGCTGGGGGACTCTGGGAACGCCGTTCATGGTGATCTGGGCGCGGAAGTGGTGTGTCAGCGGCGAAGTCGTCTCCATCGCAAGCCAGCCCGGGCCCTGCATCGGGGGACCGACGACCACCGGTGCAAGACCTTTTTGTACGGCAACGTCACCGCCGGTTATGGTCAGGGGGGAAAGGCCGGCTGCGGTCCGGTTCAGGGTGAGCCGGTGGGAGAGCCGGTCCGGTACGGCATCAGGGCTGACCACGAACCAGATCGATATTCGGGGGACGGGGACTTTTCCCGTGCCGTTCTGGAGCTCGGCCGGTGTGGGCGGCGGGACACTTGCCGGGTGGTACAGGGCAGATAACAGTTCGCCGTCGGCGGTGTAGATGACTTTTCCGGTGACCGGGTCGATGACCTCGACCTTCTCCGGCGCAAGCGTTATATCATTTGCCGCTTTGAGTTCAAGTTCGTAGGCAAGGTTGACGCCGTCCGTACTCGCGACCGGGATGGGCGGAAACGGAACGGTCATGTTCACAAAGGATGTTTCCGGTGCCTTAGGCTGCTCAGCTGCAGGCTGGATGCATCCTGCAGCAAGGACCAAGGCGATGCCGATAATGAGGATGAGGAGAGAATGCTTCGCGGACATGATGGTAACGATCGATCGTTGGTGTTCCGGAAAATAAAGAGAGACGATTTGAGATCCATATGGCCGGACATCCGGAACGGCCTCCCCGTCAGATTACACCGGAAAGAGGAAAGCCGTACCACTCACAGCACCCGTGATACCCCGGGCATCGCACGGATCAGGTGGGCAAGGGCAAACGAGATGCAGATGGCCAGCGGGAGCACGATGGCAAATTTTGCAAGCTGCGGGAGGGCAATACCCGCGAACACAAGGGAGATGGATATGAGGACGACCGGGTGGAAAACGTACACGGCGTAGGAGTCCCCGGCCATCGCGCCGGTTACCGGCCCCTGCGAGTTGAGATATCGGGAGAAGAGCCAGAGCAGTGAGGTGATGATCATCATGCACGCCATCTGCTCCCAGAGGGCATAGAGCACGGACTGCCACTGGAGCCCGCCCGTGATGAGCGAAATCCCTGCCGGCGAACCGAGGACCGCGGAGACGAAGAACGGCTGGATGGCTATGAGTGCAAGGGCCGCGAGCGTGCATGCCTTCCCCAGACGGTCGGGGATGGTATCGAACCACCGGTTGTGCGCCGCATACAAGCCGACGATGAAGAGGGCGATATACTGCGGGAAGAACGGGATCTGGAAATTGAACAGCCATGTTGACCCGATTGGAACAAAGATACGGACGAGCGCCGTGATGATCCCCAGCAGGAGCCCGAAGGCAGCGATGGCGGCAAAACCCGGGAACGGGTGCGGTTTTTTGTAGCCGGGCTCGTCCGGCCGGTGCAGCCCGGTCCATGCAAGGTACGCAAACGTTGCCACGATTAAGAAAAAGACAAACCACATGGGCCCGAACCCGGGACCGGTTACCGGGTTCAGAATGGTTGCCACGGGCAGGGGAAGCGGTGCGCCAGCTACCGTAAGGATAAGCAGGAGAAGGGGGCTGAGGACAAGCACCCAGAAAAGGAGCGGAATGCCGAGCCGCACCAGCCGGTCACGCGTGAACTTTTCCCGGCCCTTTCTCAGGAGCGAGGACGGGACGAAATACGCCGAGACCAGGGTGAAAAAGCCCATGAAGAACGACTGGTTCAGCGAATCGATGATGGCAAGGACAAGCGGTGTCCCGGGAGCATTGCCCGGGTCCACAAAGAACCAGCTGCCGGGGCCGCCATAGGTGATCGAACAGTGCGTCATGATCACAAGGCAGATCAGGACAATCCGGATATTATCGATAAAAAGGAGTCGCGGGCCGGATTTCTTTCCTGATGGTTGCGCGACAGACATTTACAAAGATTCTTCCGGCTATGCTCATTATCCATGCGATTTGTTCCAGGCCGGGGGGTCTCTGGCAATCATAGCGAGTGAAATGTACTTCCGGCAGAACAACCGGGGCGGTTCTTTGCGGACAGCAATCTCCTCCGGTAACTGTTAAATAATGATGAATATAATATTCGCTTACGCTTGGACCCTGGCCCGAAACCGACGCCGGATATGGTCCCGGGTGCATGGCGCCGTACCGGCTCTCTCCACGGCGGTTGCTGTCGCGCGAGTGTCCGGCGGTCCCGGCCGATCGTGCACCAGCGGCCCGAAGGCCCGGAGAAAAAACAACATGAAACTGCCCCGCCTGAACCTCACGAGCTGGATACTGCTGGGGTTCATCCTCGGGATTTTCACGGGCCTTGTCTTTGGGGACCTCTGCTCGTTCATGAAACCTCTTTCCGAGGCGTTCATCAAGATCTGGCAGATCACGATCCTGCCTTCCGTCGCCCTCTCCCTGATCGTCGGTATCGGGAGCCTGAAGCGGGACACGGCAAAAGCCATCGCACTCAAGGCGTTTTTGGTCATCCTGCTGATCTGGGTCATCGGCGTCGTGGGGTTTTTCTCGTTCCAGCTGGCATTTCCCCCCCGGATAGAAGCCTCCTTCTTCAGCACCCAGGACCTGGCCCAGAAGACCGGTATCGACCTCATCGACCAGTTCATCCCGTCAAATCCCTTCCTCTCCCTGTCAAATGGGATCATCCCGGCAACCGTGCTCTTCTGCCTGTTCCTGGGGTTTGCCCTGATGCTGGACGACGGGAGCGGGCCGGTCCTTTCCATCCTCCGGGCCCTGCTGCGGGCGCTCGACCGCATGACGCACATCATTGCCATGACCTTCCCGGTCGGCATCTTTGTCATCACCGCCGTGATGGCAGGGACCCTGACCTTCGAGGGGTTCCTGGACCTCCAGGTATTCATCATCACCCTTGCCGCTGCCGCCATCCTGCTTGGTCTTGTGGTCATGCCCCTTTTAGTCACCTGCTTTACCACCTTCCATTACCGGGACATCCTTGCCGCCGCCTCAAAGCCCCTGCTCCTCGCCTTCTCGACCGGCACGGAATTCATCACCCTGCCGCTGATCACCGATGGGGTTGAGAAGCTCTTCTCCGGGAAGGCCCGGGAACCTGATACCGCCAACGGAGGGGGGACGGGCCCGGCCGGAGACCCCGGTGTGGACCCTGCCCGGGGCGAGATACGGTCGTACAGCGAGATCCTGGTGCCTGTTGCCTATACTTTCCCGCTGCTGGGCGGCCTCGTCCCCTTCCTTTTCATCCTCTTTGTGGCCTGGCTGTACCATGACCCGCTGAACTTCGTTGAACAGGTGAAACTCATTGTCGTGGGGATCCCGAGCTTCTTTGGATCGTCCAAGATCTCGGTGATCTCGCTCCTGGACCTGATGCACCTCCCTGCCGACGCGTACAACCTGTACATCAGCTCGGGGATCCTCCGGCAGGCCTTCGTGGCCCCCTTAAGCGTCATCTCGATCTTCTCGTTCTCCACGATCACCATTGCCCTCACCACGAACCGGTGCCGGTTCCGGTGGAGGAGGGCGCTCATGTCGCTTTTCATCGTCATCCTGCTGGCAGCCCTCCTCATCGCCGGGCTGCATACGGGCTTCACGTACCTGCTGGCAGGCACCTACCACGGGGGCGACCAGATCTCCCGGATCGAGCTGCCCCCTGATCCGGAGGGAAAACGGCTGGACAGTGTCGTGAACACGACGGTCTACCTGCATAAGGAGGATGTCCCGGCCATCGTTCCTGCGGCCTCCGGCAGAAGCGATGAGGTCCGGCAGATCCGGGAGAGGGGAGTACTCCGTGTCGGGTACAACAGCAACAATGTCCCGTTCGTGTTCTTCAACGACAAGGGCGAACTGGTGGGATACGACGTGGAGATGGCCTACGACCTGGCCCGGACCCTGAATGTCTCCCGGATCGAGTTCGTTCCGATCACGGGGACCAACCTTGCCGAATCCCTCGATAGCGGTTACTGCGACATCATCATGTCTGCGGTCATGGTGAACGGGGAGAGGCTCGATGCGATGAAATTCACCGACCCGACCGTCACCGTCCACTTGGCGTTCGTTGTACCGGACGGGAAGAAGGGGGAGTTTGTGAAGCTGGATGATGTGAAGCAGATGGACGGCCTGAGAGTTGCCGTCTTCAACAACACGGCGATGGTCAAGGTGGCAGGGCAGCTGCTCCCCCGTGCAACCATCGTCCCGATCGACTCGCGCGAGGAGTTCTTCGAAAAGGGCAGGGCGGATGCCCTGATGATTCCCGCCGAGGAAGGGTATACCCTGACCCTGCAGTACCCGTTCTTCGATGTGGCCATCATCGAACCCTACGATTCTTACCTGATGATGTACGGGTACCCGGTAGCCCGTGACAGCAGCGAGTCCTACCTCCTCGCGCTGAATTACTGGATCACGATGGAAAAGGACTACGGGATGCTCCAGAAAAAGTACGATTACTGGGTGCTCGGCAAGATCCCGGGAGCGGTCGGGCCCCGCTGGTCCGTGGTGCGGAACGTGCTGCACTGGGTTGCCTGATCTTTTCATCCCGCAAAGGGACAAATGCGGCCGGGGCGCTGCCCTAAAAAAAGTGACAGTGGTGTACCTGCGTAAGCGTTAGCTCAGGCCCTGGCTCCCGGGCGACCATGTACGAGGGAGGTTGTGGAGAGGGCGTCACACATAGGGTGCCGGACATGTGATTATACGGATTTTTGCGAGGTGGGGGAGAAGGAGTGAAATTTTTTTGCAGCTCCTGGTGTATCAGAGAAAAAATGAATATCTTTACCGCATAAAGGTACATCCATGAAATATACGGTCGTGCTTGAACCCCAGGAGGAAGGAGGTTTTACCGTCCAGTGCGTGGAGATCCCCGGCGCGATCAGCCAGGGTGAGACCCGGAAAGAAGCGCTTGCCAATATAAAAGAAGCAATAGAACTTGTCCTGGAAGTCCAGCGGGAAGAACTCCACAGGAATATCCCTGCAGCCCGGTGGGAGATTTCCAAGGTCGAAGTCGCTGATGTCGCGTAAACTCCCGGTCATCTCCGGCGAGGATATGGTAAAGTATCTCGTAAAACAGGGTTTTACCGTACGACGCCAGACATCAAGTCATATTGTTGTACAGAACGCGTGGCTTTGTTTTTTCCGTACCTCTTCATCGCGAACTTAAAAAAGGCACCCGGAACGCGATCCTGAAACAGGCTGGAATTGCCCTCGACGATTTCAGGAGAAATTACCGGTAATATTCCCTTGAGAGAGTTTACAGACGGTTGCCGTGTATCAGCAACCCGACGAGTTCAGGCCCCGGCTCCATATCATGAACAATTAAAAAAATCAGAATATTTTTTGATGTCCCAACAGCCGCGGTGTGCCGTTCAGCAGAGCGACTCCCCGGTACCCATGATCCTTCCCGTGACATTGTTGGCGGTATCGAGGACGCCGTGGGCGAACAGGTAGACGTGATAGTACCCGAGGATGGCCGATACATTATTCGCGGCATCGAGCGCCGTGTAGAGAACGATGCACGAGAGCACCAGCACCGACGCGAGGCCCGGCTTCTCGTTCTGCCGGAAGAGGTACGGGACCGCAACCATTAACGGCAGCAGGGCGAGGATCCCGAGCACCATGCACGGGACCATGCCGATTGAAGCAAAGCAGGCGGCGGACGTGGAGCTGCACTCCATGAAGTGCTCCTTCTGCACCGAGGCCAGGTAGAGCGTGCACGCTGACGCGAGCGTGGCACAGGAGATCGCGGCCGCAATGAAGATCCAGTATCGTTTGTGGAAGTTCACGTTGTGTCCCCGTGGGTCATGTCATAACCGGGACCGCTCTTTGCCTTTTCATTACAGGTGTGAGGAAGAACCGATCCAAAATTATTTTTTCCGGTTATCAGGCAGACGATCGCAATCAAAGAATGCCTGTGCGTTCTTCTCCAGTTCATATTATCCAGCGGTATCGTATCGTTCGAAGTAACATTCACCGGACGACTTCTTTTCACCGGGTTTGAGTGCGAGAAGGAGGCTGTCAGCGTGTTCACGGCAGACATAGGCACAACAGCACCCGAATGACTGGAACCCGATTGCATCCTTCTCACAGTGTTCACACTTTTGTTTTACTGCTATGGTTATCCTCTATTGAATTTTTTTTATGGATACTCTTTTTGGTCTTTGCGCCCCGGGACCATGCCGATTGCAGCAAAGCATGCGGCGGACGTTGAGTTGCACTCCATGAAATGTTCCTGTATCGAGGCCATGCAGAGCGTGCATGCTGACGCGAGCGTGGCACAGGAGATCGCGGCTCCGATTAAGATCCAGTACCGCTTGTCGAAGTTCATCTCGTCTTAGTTTTCTGCCGGGGCGGTATTGAAGGGGATGGTTGGGGGCCTTGGGTTGATAGAGGAATTGACAGGGAATGGCGTTGTGCGTGGGCTGCCGTATATGCGATTATGGGGATCTGTGCGGGATGGTGGGAAGAGGGGTTTGAGAGGTCAGAACCTGCTTAACCTCTTTGTGCCGGATTGTGCCGGCCCATACCCGGGGAAAAATGTAACGGGGTGTTGACGAAAACCCGGTTATTCCGCAATATCCGCGAACCGGGTCAGCGCCGCATTCTCCGATAGAGTGCCCCAAACACCAGCCCGGTTATTACAAGTCCTTCCTCTACCGGCGATTTCGTCGGAACCGGTGCTTGGCCGGATCCAGCGGTTTCTGTTCCGGAAATATCCGGTGAAGAGACCCCTTCTCCGGGATGAGGAGGATTTGTATAGAGCACATGGACCATCCAGTCGAACTCGCCGGCTTTGTAGTTCTGTTTTCCAATCGTTGAATTATCGATACGGTTTGGATTGGGGAGCACGATGGAGGATGTCCCGGTTTCCGAGGGCGTGTAATAGAGGATGTATATCCCGTGCTCTTTATCTGATATGGAATAGGAATCGGTGAAGATGACGATATAAAAATCACCCCTCACTTCGTGATCCGGAAGACCGATATCGATCCAAGAGGAATCGCGTTCGCATGACTGCCCGGGCATGGTGGTATTGAAAGGAATTTTTTCATACGGGATCACGTCATGGTATAAGGTTGTCAGGTTTTTATCCCAGATCTCGATCCGGACTTTCGCGTCGTTATCCCCGTACCGGCATCCGGCCACCCGCACACCGGTCACGATGATCGTCTTATTGTTTGAATACAATACCGCATGCCCTTTATGTAAAAAGGCCCAGCACCCGGTCAGTTTTCCTGCCGGTTCATATCCCAGTTCGCCGTCATACCGGATGGATTTGTTTCTGAAGACAGGCAGGATTACGGGAGGGGTGGTCAACGGGGTCCTGTTTTGCATCTCACGCTGGACATGAGCGATATTTTCCCTGGCAACTTCAAGCGTGGGATCCAATTCGACTGCCTTTGTAAATGCCTCCAGCGCTTCATCGTTCCTCCCAAGACAGTGCAATGCGAGGCCTTTGATATTCCATGCCCGGGCAAACTGCGGGTCAAGTGCGATTGCTCTCTCGCTTGCATCAAGTGCCGGGGAGCAGTTCCCCTCAAGCATCAGATTATAGGATATTTTCCATTGTACCTCTGCCTCGGATAAGGTCGTTAACGGGGCGCCGGTCTGCAGGTCAAGCTGAACATGGGCGATATTTTGTTTGGCAATTTCAAGCGTGGGATCCAATTCGACTGCCTTTGTAAATGCCTCCAGCGCTTCATCGTTCCTCCCAAGATTGTGTAATGCGGTGCCTTTTGCATTCCATGCCTTGGCAAACTGCGGGTCAAGTGCGATTGCTTTCTCACTTGCATCAAGTGCCAGGTGGTATTTCCCCTCAAGCAACAGATGATAGGATATATTCCATTGTGCCTCTGCCTCGGGTGAGGTGGCACAGGCTGAGGAGATAAGGAGACAGGCAATACAACAACCGAGGAAAAGCAACCGGATGTTCTGACCCATGATTAATACAATAGAAAAGGACTGATTTATTCTTTAGCCCAGGCTGAAGTCCGGAACGCACGCACAGGGCCGGCAGGCAGGGGATACCCGGCCGATCCTGGACCTGCAGCGTGCCGCTTCAGCAGAGCGACTCCCCAGTCCCCGCGATCGTTCCCGTCACATTGCTCACGGTACTCATGGCCGAATGGGCGAAGAAGTAGATGTCGTGATACCCGAAGATGGCCGCAACATTATTCGCGGCATCGAGCGCCGTATAGGCAACGATGCACGAGAGCACCAGCACCGACGCGAGGCCCGGCCTCTCTTCCTGCCCGAAGAGGTACGGGACCGCAACCATGAGCGGGAGCAGGGAGAGTATTCCCAGCACCATGCACGGGACCATGCCGGCTGCGGCAAAACAGGCGGCGGAGGTTGAGTTGCACTCCATGAAATGTTCTTTCTGGAGCAAGGCAAGGTGGAGCGTGGATGCGGACGAGATGGTGGCACAGGAGATCGCGGCCCCGATGAAGATCCAGTACCGCCGGTCGAAGTTCATCTCGTCTTAGTTTTTTGCCGGGTCGGTATTGAAGGGGATGGTTGGGGGGAGGGGAGTGTGATCAATAAGGTTGATTTTGCGGTTGAAAATATCGTCGACATCGTTGATGATATTGCACGATATGAAAACGTTAGCTGGATTCTATCCGAAGTGACAAACTCAATCCATTGATTTTAAACCTTTATAGCCGATTTGTTTAGAGCCTTTAACTCAACTGCAGAATAGTTTTATTGCTTTTAATGGAGTTATTGCATAATTGAACAATGCAAAAAATATTTGTGGATACTGAAAAATTTATTGATCTTTATTGGACATCAAAGGATCTTTCAAAAATAATTGACGATTTTAACAAATTACGACCATATTTAGTTGTTACGGAACAGCAAATTGATGAATTTATTCGGAATAGGGACATTCAATTAGAGAGATTAATTCACCAAATAAAATCATATAAATTTGAAGAGACTTTGGGTCAGAACGCGTTAATTCGTAAATTCCCAAAATTTTCAAAAATCAGAAAATTGCAAGAAGACATTAAAGAATTAAAGAAAGATTTAGTCGAAGAATTTCAAAGAATTCATGATAATCCCAATGATGATATTATATTTCAATTTTTTAATGAACTAACAGTGAAAGATTCTCATGTCATAATAATAAAAAGAACAGAAAATATTATACAAAAAGCACATTCAAGGAAATTGAGGGGTAATCCTCCTACAACTAAAGATAAGTATTCGATAGGAGATGAGATTAATTGGGAATCTCTTTTATCAAAGATAGATGATGATTTAATTATTATTTCAAGCGACACAACATATAAAAATCATCAAACATTTCTTCGTAGAGAATTTCAAACGTTGAAAAAAGGTAAATCATTGGATATCTACGATGAAGTCTCAGAAGCTCTTCATGTAATAAAAGAGAGACCATCTTTAGAATTAAAAGAATTCGAGAAAGAAAAAGGACAAATTAAAGCTGATCAAATAATTCAAAATTTTCAGAATTTAAGGCACTTTGTTGCAGCGTCTACGGGAGGATTTGATTCATCGAATAATATTACTATTGATAATCTTGACAATAAGTTCAAGAATAACATTATTTCGATACTTTCTCCATCTACCTACGATGGCTATCTTTATTCAAAAAAAAATAATATTGAATCTAACACTGATAAGCCAGAAAAATAGTTTAATTTATCAAAATAATTTAATCGTTTGTTCTCAGAGATTATAACCAATTGAAAAAGGTCTTAGCAATAAATTGAAAAAGACCTAATGCTACAGTCGGGAGGAGTCCAGAAATTAGTCCTGTTGCTGTAAGGATTGAGATGGTGATTAAATATTTTTTATATCCAAACTTTCCGAAGATAATTTGCCACTCACTTATCGAATTTAAACGGGTTATTTTGTTTGAGATTTTACTATAATTTACGACATCACTGTTTGTATGAAAAGTTAAATTTTCAATATAAATTAAACGTTCTTTTAGGTTTTTTTGACACGTCCTGATCATGTCGATTATTTTTATCCGATATCGAATTATTGGAGATACTAAAATCCAAGTTAAAATTGCGAATAATGAAATTACAGAAATGAAACCCATTATTTTTGAAAATGGATCTGTTCTCATATGAGCAAAAGCATCAGATGCAATCGCCGCCCAATACATCACGGTTGTGATCAAGAAAAACATGATTGCAATGATCCAAACAGAGTAAAACCAAATCTTTGGGATACTGCTGTTTGTTTCATCATCGAATAGTATCTTTTCACTAAATTTACTCTTAAGACTTAAAAGTCCAATATTTTCAATTGCCGCGAATGCTATACTTAATAAATTTCCAAAAATAAACCATACCAAGATACCATACGGTAGTGAAAAAATTTCAGACCAGAATAAAAAATCAGACATCGAATACAAAATTACTGGATTATTGGTAAATGGCATTGGAATAAAATTCGTCCTAGCGTAAATATTTCCGAACAATGAAATAAACACTCCATATTTAATTAACAAATACATTCCTACGCAAAGAAGACCCACCGTTGTCGCATGAGAAATAATTGAATATGGTGGGGAAAAAATTTGAGATTTAATTTGCCATTCTTCATACACCTTGCAATAATTCGATTTTTTGTAATTATCAGATAATTTTAGGTACAAATGTTCTGGTGATGCTTGCATCCTTAACATTAATAAAAACTTTTTTGAAAAATAAATTAAGACGATGGAAAAAAGGAGATATGCAAAAAATGGGATTACTTCCGATAATTGGGGGTTATTAAATGGAAACAATCGTGGATAAAAATAGAGAATAAAGCTAAGAAGAGTTAAGATTGAAAAAATACACCAAATAATTTTGAAACTGAAAACATAATCGATTATTTTTTCAACAAAAAGTCTATTATCTGTATTTAAGTTTCGACCATTAAGAATTCTAGTGTAATATTTTAATTCATCTGAAATTCTTGATCTAGAAGAATTGGGTAAATATGTAACTACTATTGTTTCACCACATATGATACACGGGTTTTGTTTATCGTGTTTTTTTTCGTTATAAAGAATTTTATCATTCGTATTTTTTTTTGTTTCTATCAGAGGATGAGGAAAAATACAAGTACTTTGAATCATTTCAACTTCGTTTACTGCCCCACAGTAGGGGCAATTAATTTCAGTAGATTCCATGTGCGTATAATCTTAAAATGAAAATTTGGTATAAATAAATATATCTTTTATTTTTTTGACAAAATGTCATTGCTCGAAGATAGATATATGGCGGACGAAAAAATGCTGCTCGATAAATCCTACGAGAAAATTTTACAGAAAAAAGATCCGGAATGAAGGGCAAAAACAGGGGTTCTTTTCATTCAGGCATACTACAACCCGATCCGGCACCCGATCGTGCCCGCAATTAGCGCTAATTACGTCCTTCATTTTACGTCGGAGAAATGGATGAAAAGTGCGAATTATTCCCGCTTTTTGGGGAAGTTGAATGCCGAAGGCATGAGACTGGAGAAGACCGAAGTCTTCGACCATTATGCCCGGAATCCAGGCTCGAATCATGCTTTTGGGCAATCCCCAGATCCGTCCCACCGTCGGAGAGTGGCGTCCATAAAAGTACTGCTGTCTCTTAGGCTTTTTGTAGCTGTCCGGCCCGGGTTGTCAGACATTCGTCCGACACATACCTGAAATTCACGCCGGAGTCCGTCGGAAACAAACCTCGGATAAAGGGGCAGAACAGGGCGTTCCGGCCCTCCAACGTCCTGCAACCCGTTTATGCTCCCGATCGCCCGCCGTAACGTTGCTATATATTGCCTCATGCTCTCCGGCGTGAAAACTGGCACTTTTGTGTGGATTATTCCGCGTTTTTTAAGAATTATGACCTCTGATACCTGGCGGGGTGAGGGAAAAAAGGTACAACGGGGCCCGTTACGGGCCCGGATTTTCCAGGAGGATCTTCGGGGTTATCGAAACGCTCATCAGACGGGGGGGCAGGAAAAAAGTGTGCGGAAGACCGGCCTTATGCCTTGGTGCAGAAGTACGCGAGCTGGAGATGGTATTTTGCGAAGAGCTCGCAGCCCAGGCAGTAGCACCGGACTTCTTTTTTGTCTTCGCACGAGGTCCGGCCGCGTATGCAGAAGAGCTCTTTTGGCTCGCAGTTCTCAAAGTGGTGCGCCCGGTAGGTCGGGCAGATCGTGCAGTACTTCCTGCAGATCTCCCGGTTCTCCTCGGTGTCCTCGGGAACATTTTCACGGCGGGGTATCATAGGGGATGATCTGTGCACTCAGGGATAATAGGTTTCTTCCGGTATTTTTTCCGGTGTGGTACGAAACGAATGTTTATTATTGGATAAACCCTACCGTGAGGTAAACATCGTGGTGTCCCAAAAAGACGGGAATACCGGTTTGTCATTGAAGAAAAATCCCAGATATATCCAGGCATTATGTTTGAAAAGAGAGATTCAGATCTGCATCAGGCCGGGAGAACGGACGTGCACATCGTGCTGCCGCTCTCCGGGGTGGTCATCCTTCCCGGCACCCGCACGAAACTCCAGGTTGACCAAAAGATCGGGAAGATCCTGGAGGCAGAGATAGAGCGTACCGGCACCGCGTACGCGGTCGGGCTGACCGTACAAGAGGAGAACGAAGAGGCCGGACCGACCGAAGATTCCCTGTACAGGACCGGCAACCTCCTGAAGATCGCGTTCGTGCAGCCTGCCGATGACGGCTTTGTGATCGGAGCGCTGGCTGTGCACCGGGTCACTGCCGGACTGTTCAAGGGAAAAGACGGGCTGCTCTGCGCCACGCACCGGCCCGCCCCGGATCTTCTTGACCTCGATGCCGCACAGGAAGCAGCGCTGGTGGCAGAGATCAAGACGGTCGCCCATGAGATCGGCAGCCGGTTCCACGGGTCCGAACAGTTTACCGGGGCCCTTGACCGGATGGACTCGGCCGGTCCGATCATGGGATTTATCGTACCGTTCCTGCCGGTCCCCGTATCAACGAAGCAGGCGCTCCTTGAGATCGATTCCGTCCGGGAACGCACGGCTGCGTTCATCGGACTCCTTGCAAAGATGAAGGAGGACATCAACTTCCGGATCGGGATCGCACAGAAAGTCTCTGATAAGGTCAACAGGTCCAACCGGGAAGCGATGCTCCGGGAACAGTTAAAGGTCATCCAGCAGGAACTCGGTGAGATCGACGGTTCCGGACCAGATGACGGGGGATACCGGGAGAAGATCGAACAGTCAAAGATGCCCGGTGACATTAAGAAAAAAGCCCTTGCCGAAGTGCGGAAACTGGAGACGGGGGGCAGCCAGAACCACGAGAGCCCGGTCATAAGGAACTACCTCGACCTGCTGCTCGAGCTCCCGTGGGAGACAGAAGCGGCACCGGGCATCGATATCGCGGCAGCTCGTCGGATCCTTGACGGCAACCACAACGGGCTGGAAAAAAACGACAAGCCCGACATAGGCAAGAGAAAGGAGCGTGGCAGGCACAAATCCCCGGTACCGGTACCGGTAGGCAAGCAGCACGATCGGGAAATAATACAAATGCATGAAGATGATCGTGATACCGTGCGAGAGGCAGTAGATGGAAAAGAGGAGGACTGCTGCTGAGCTGGTGAGGATGAGTGCCCGCCAGACGTTCTCTGAGAGGAAGTACTTCTCAACTAAACCCCATCCGGTGCCCTGACCATCCCTGTCATCTTCCATACTTATACTCCCTGTATCTCCTTTCCTGTTCACTGTTTTTCTTTTATGACAATCGTAAACGTCGTGCCGGTCGTCTGGTCGAGTTCAATCGTACCCTGCAACTGTTCCACGAGCGAGATCACGAGCCGGAGCCCCAGCGACTTGGCGTTGCGCCAGTCAAAGTCCTGTGGGATACCGACACCGTTGTCCCGCACGATAAGAAAGATATCATTTTTGTCTTTTTTGATATCAATGACAATCTCCCCCTTCCTGTCCCCGGGAAAAGCGTACTTGATCGCATTGGAGATGAGTTCATTGATCATGAGACCCAGAGGGATCGCCGTGTCGATGTTCACCATGATTGCAGGTGCATTGATGGTAAAGCGTATGAGCTGCGGTTTGACACCGTAAAACGAAAAGAGTTCCCTGGCGAGGAACTGGATGTAGTCCTTGAGATCAATTCTTGAGATGTCGCCGGACCGGTAGAGGCGTTCGTGGACAAGCGCCATCGCCCTGATCCGGTTCTGGCTCTCCTTGATCACCTTCAGGACAACCGGGTCGTCGATGGTGCGGCTTTGGAGGTTTAACAGGCTGATGATGATCTGCATGTTATTCTTGACCCGGTGGTGGACTTCCTTAAAGAGAATGTCTTTCTCGTGCAGGGAATTATTCAGCGCCTCGGTACGTTCGGTAACCTTCGATTCCAGTTCCTCGCTGAACTTTTTCAGCCATTCCTCAGCCAGTTTCCGGTTAGTGATGTCCTGATTCGCACCGTGGGTCTTGATAGTCCTGCCGTTTTCGTCTTTCGTAATTCCAAAACGCACGATGATGTGCCGGATCTCACCATTCCTGCGGACAATCCGGTGTTCCAATTCAGATACATAATCAGGATCGGTTGCCTGTATGGCCTTATTCACTTCATCGGCAACTACGTTTATTTCGTCCGGGTGAACAAATTCGCGGGCATACACTTCTGCCGGCATCTGGTACCCGCCCTCCCGTTCTGCCGTTGTGCCATACAGAGCATAAAACCGATCGTTGAAGGTAAAGATGCCTGTCGGAACATCAAATTCCCAGTTCGCTAAGTGTGCCAGGTCCATCGCTTCTGAGAGCTGAATCTGGCTTTTTTTCAGTGCACCTTCTACCTGTTTCTGCTTGGTGATATCCCGGATAATCGCGATGAGGAAGTTCTGCATCCCTATAGACATAATATCGGCATTAACCAGTGCATTGAACAGTTCACCGGATTTCCGTTGCTCTATTACCTCATACTGGATTATCCGCCCATGCTGCTTTATCTGATCAATGAAGGCAGCACGGTCTTCTTTTTTCGGCCAGATACCCAGTTCAAGTGCACTTTTCCCGATCAACTCTTCACGGGAGTACCCGAAGATTGTGGTTGCGGCTTCGTTTACTTCAACGAATCGCCCGGAATCCAGTTCGCTGATCGTGATTGCATCGGGTGCCGAGTGGAATGCTTTTGTATATTTTTCCTGAACAACCCGCAATGTTTCCTCCGCCCGCTTGCGCCTGGTGATATCCAGGAGGGAGGCTGCGCTCTTTTTCGTTCCTGGGATGACATCGATAGAGAGGTAGACAGTGCGGATATCCCCGGATTTTGTGACAAACCGAAACTCGTAGTGGGTGAGTGCCTTCTCCCGGTTCTGCCTGCGCAACCGGTGCTGGGCGAGCATCCGATCCAGATCCCCCTTGACCACAAATTCGGTCCAGCTCTTTTTTCCCTCTATATCGTCTTTGGAAAAACCACTCAGTTTTGCGAACTCCGCATTGGCGAGGCTGATAATGTTGCTCTCTTCCACGACAACCATCGCGGTGCCGGTATTCTCAAAGACAGTGCGGTACTTCTCCTCGCTCTCGCGCAGTTCCTCATGGACCTGCCTTCGCTTCAGATCGGAATATAACCACAGGGAAAGCAGGATGAGGGCAAGGATGATGCTGAACAGGATAACCGCTGTGGCCATGGCTATCTGGGACGAGGCACCGCTTGCTTCAAGAATCTCCGGCAGCGGGGTAGACAGGCCGATTGTCCATGTGTTATTGCCGACCCTGACCGGTGTCCATGCAGCGATCTCAGGGCCTTTTTCCGGTAGCCAGACATAATACCCGACCCCTTCCCGGGCATTGCTGACATCCGCAGTCATCTCCTCATAGTGGCTCGCCCCGCTTTTTTGCTGGAGGGCAAAGATCTGCGCCATGCTCTTGCCCCAGTATTCCTCGGGCAGATCCGCACTCTGGTCAAATACGATATGATCCGGCGCATAAATCCAGGCATCACCGTTTTTCAACAGGCGGATGGGATCGATTAATTTTGTATAAATCTCCTGTTCAATAGCCGGTATGTCCTTTCGGCCAAGCACCACTGTCTGTACGTATACGTATTCCTGAACACCGCGGGCTGCTTCACGGACAACCTCCAGTTCAGTCTGCTGGTAGGAAGATATCGCTGTATCAGTTGCAACCTGGTTCAGGTTGATGATATAAAAGATCCCAAGCCCGACGAAAATGATAAACATCAGAAAAACAAGGATGTATTGGATTCTTACACGTTTGAGTACATCAGGTCGTTTCTTTTGGAATTTATTTTCTGCATTGTCTGTCTCTGTTTTCCTGCCGTTCATTTTCAACCTTCAGATTGTTTGTTGCCTGATCTATCCTTATTCCTTCTTCTTCACGACAATCGTAAAAACCGTCCTGGAACTCCGGTCGAGTTCAATCGTCCCGTCCATCTGGTCGACAAGTGAAGTGACCAGTCGCATGCCAAGTGAGGGGGTGGTTCTCCAGAACGGGTATTTTTTCTTTATTTTCACCTCTTTCGCCCCATAAGATATTAACTGTCCACTCTCTTTCAAAACGATATAAATTATCCCCTGTTCGAGATATGGAAGGAACCGGTATCGCCGCAGAGCTACCATTTCCCGAAATGACCTGGACCTTGTTCGTTGCGATGGCCGGGCTGGTGCTGGCCCGGGTTGTGGACCCGGTGACCGCTCAGCAGGTGGGTGGGATGATTACGGGAATTTGAGGCTGGTTGGGGTCGGAAGTAGCAGACCCCGGTCCCTTTTCAATTCTGATTAATTGTTTGCCGGCGAACCGGTACGAAACTACCTTTTTGTTACCCCACATCACGTAATCGCTTTCAGTAAAGGTTGTGATTCGTCAGCGGCTGGTTCAATCATTAGTTATGAAGTATTATGAAGTGCAAGATCATTCAATAATCGTCAACGCATCAGAATTCGTTAATTATACTCGTTTAGTTCCCCTGAATTTTTCCCAATGCTTCGGCTGCTTTCCCCCGCGTTATTTCATCCTCGTCATTCAATGCCAGCCTGAGTGCGTCGATTGCGGTTTCTGGTTTTATCTCACCGAGCGCCCATGCAGCCCCATGCCGGACCCAGACATGTTTGTCATGCAGGGCTTGGATAAGCGGTTCGACAGCCTTTTCCGCTTTGCGGTGTCCAAGTGCGCCGGCGGCGGTTGAACGGACAATCTCGTCAGGATCGTTAAGTTCCTGAATTAGTTGTTCAACGGATTTTTCTGCAGGAATATCTAACGGTACGGCAGTATCAACTCGGGCAGGTTCAACTTTATTGTGAACCGGTATTTTTGACTTCTTTTTCCTTTTTGAGACCATGATATGTCAACCTCTTGCTGGAACTTCCCTGATATGACGGATATCGAGAAATTGTATGGAAGTTCTCTTTGTAATTTGTGCGGATTTAAACTGTCATATCAGGGCAGAGCATCTGGATATCTATTAAAGGTATATTTAGAGATTTGCAGCTCACAGATCGGCGGAACGGTGATCTGAATGGGATGAAAATATGCCGGATGTGATCCAAGTGGGCCGGGTTGCCGGACTTGTGATCGCACAAGTCCTCGATCCGGTGAAGGCTCAGCAGGTGGTGGGGATTATTTTGGGGATTAGGGTGCGAGACGATCCCCCACCTTATTTAACCCTCGCCGGAGGTACCTGAAATTTGAGGGTCTAAACCCTGAGGGAAATAACCCCAAATTAGGCTCCGTTTTTCACCCCGAAAAGAGGGGCCAGATACCGGAAAACCCCGTAAAACCGCCCTTTTCTGTTCCTGTGGAAACGGAGGGGTTATAGCGCCCTGATTGCCGAAATGCGACAGGATTGCCCTTCAGCGAAGGGGTATTAAAGGGCATAGAATCGAGGCCAATCCGGCCACGTAGTTTTACCCGATCGCGAGGGAGAAACGCGATTTAAGGCCCTGTTTTGAAGGTCGGTTTTTCTGATGAAGATTTGAAAAAATAGGGGAATAGGGGAAACATAAAAAAGAGCCTGCCGGAATATCACCGGAGGTTGTCCCCTATTTTTCAGATTCGATGCACCAGCTGCTCCCTTAACACAAATGTGCGATTAATCAGTTGGTTGTCTTTCATAATAGGAGAACTCTTGAGGGACATATGGATTTTAAGCCCGTGCTTGTTCCGAAGCATTAGGTTCCCCGTCCAGACACTCTTTGTATCCGTTAAAAAGTCCTCTTTTCCGAGTGCAAATTTTGATTCCGGAGATTTGAACTCATTAATGTGCTTCCCTATCACCTCTTCAAGAGAATATCCCAGCATTTTTTCCGCAGCATGATTCAAATAACTGATAAATCCGATATGATCGGTAATGATAACAATGTCATCCATACCATCGAGGGTTGCGGTATACTTGAGGAGATCTTTGTTTTTATTCAACAGTTGTAAATTCAATTGCTCCAATTTACCTTCTGTCTCCTTTATGGCGGTGATATCGTGACAGTAGAGCGCAATCTTTGTCACCATTCCCCGTGAATTAAAAATCGGATACAAGCTGTTTTCAAGCCACCTGTTTTTGATCTGTTCAATAAAATGAGCTGGTTTTCCGGATCGGACCGTTCTCTCCTCTTCAGCCATACGGGCAGTGATTGCTCCTGCTGTAAGGAGATCATTGACAGTCATGTGAACGAGATCGTCAGCCTTCTTTTTGAGTTTTTTTGCCATTGTCTCGTTCGCACCGAGAACGTTCCCGTCATTATCAAGAAGAAGCATCGCATCGGTAGTAGTGTTTAACAGAGCCCGTATCGTACGATCACGTTCTTTTACTTTCTCGTCCATCGAGTGCTTATAAAGTGCCATCTGGATCGTGGTTTTCAATGCCCTTTCTTCGAGCGGTTTGATGAGATATCCAAACGGCTCGGTGATAATTGCCTTTTTAATAGTGGCATCATCCGAATGGGCTGTGAGGTAGACTATCGGTATTCCGTAGCGCGTACGGATCTGGTCTGCAGCCAAAATCCCGTTCATCTCGCCTTTCAGAGTGATATCCATCACGACAATGTCCGGATTAAATTCACCAGCCATCCTGATGGCATCCTCTCCTGTGGCCACCACTTTTGGTACATCATATCCCATTTCAGTCAATCGTGACCGGATTTCTGAACCTGTTACAAATTCGTCCTCGACAACAAGTATTTTCACTTTACCCATAAATCCCCCTTCTTTTCATACCGGGAACGTAATCGTATATCTGGTTCCGCCTTCCCGCTCCAGTTCAATCGATCCACTGATCTGTTCAACCAGACCGTAAATAAGCTGCATTCCCAGCGATTCGGTACGTTCAAACGTGATTCCTTCAGGAATTCCAATACCATCATCGCTATATATAACGATATACCTATCCGCTTTCATCCTCATATCAATCGTGATCAGCCCTTTTCTTCGATTGGGGAATGCATGTTTTAAGGAATTTGAGATCATCTCATTGAGGATCAGACTGCAGGGCACGGCTTTGTTAATATGCAAAAATACATTTTCCAGATTCAACTGCAGACTGATAATATTTGGATCAACCTGATAGGATTCAAACAAATGACCAGTGATTTCCCGTAGATATTCTGAATAATCAATCCGATCGAGATCCGTGGATTGATAGAGTTTCTCGTGCACGAGTGCTATGGATTTGACCCTGTTCTGGCTTTCCCGTAATATGCCTTTTACTGTCTCATCCTTCAGCGTTTTTGCTTGCATGTAGAGGAGACTTGAGATCACCTGCATGTTGTTTTTGACCCGGTGGTGGATCTCTTTTAAGAGCATCTCTTTCTCTTTGAGCGATTTTGAAATCACATCCGCCATCTGTTTGCGTTCCGTTATGTCCCGGAAGATGCCGAGCAGGCACTTTCTGCCCTGCAGGATAATCGGGGCGGAACTGATTTCGACAAAAAAGACGGTGCCGTCTTTCCGTAGTATCGGTATGTTAGAAGACAGGGTTATTTCCCCGCGGATCTGTTTTTCGAACTCTTCGATTGCATATGGCAGATCTGCCGGACGGATTATATCGGCTACCGAAAGGCTGAGCAGTTCCGTTTCAGAATAGCCCGTCTGTTTCAGGATTGCTGCGTTTGCCATCACGAGCCTGCGTGTCTCCTGGTCCGCAACGAGCAACCCGTCTCGTGCAGCATCAACAATAATATGAAATTTCTGCTCTGATTCATGGACTGCTGTCTCAGCTTGCCTGCGTTCAGTGATGTCCCGGACCACCGAAACCATTACCCGTTTTCCTTGGAGAGTTACCACGTGGGTATTGATCTCGACCGGAACGATGATCCCGTCCTTTCGCAGGTGCTCAGCCTCGAAGAATGAACGGCCGGTCGTGGATAATTCCCTCATGATCTCATCGAAAGGCCGGCTGTGGTAGCCGGTGATTATATCAAGGGGCCCGCATTTCAGCATCTCTTCCCGGGTATACTGCAGCATCCGGCAGGCAACTTCGTTTACTTCAATAAATCTTCCGGGCTTCCCGTCCGGTAAAATATTATGGATGTGGATCCCGTCGTTAACCATGTCAAAGATGCTACGGAACCGTTCCTCGCTGGTGCGCAAGGCCTCTTCCGCCAGTTTGCGTTCGGTGATGTCCTGAACCGTACCATGAAACCCGCTGATTTTTCCATCTGAACCACGTTTTACGCCACCAAAGGCATTTACCCATCGTTTGCTGCCATCCGGACGAATGAGTTCCAGTTCAAGGTTGTACGGTTCACCGGTAGCGAGTGCTGTCGTGACCGCACCGCTGAGACGATCCCAGCTGGACGGGGCATAGATACGTGGATGTTCTGCATACGTGGGCGCCGGTAATGAAGAGTCCAAGCCGGCAATATTGTACAATTCCTCGGACCAGAACACTGTATCGTTTTCGATAATCCAGTCCCACGTCCCGATATGTGCAAGCCGGTGCGCTTCTTTCAGTCTCTGCTGTGCAGATACCAGATCCAGTTCTGCCCGTTTGCGTTCGGTGACATCACGAAAAATACCGCGAGTGTATGCTGGTTTTCCATTAATGAACCGACAATTGACATTTCCCTCAACAGAGATCTTTTTGCCATCCTTACTGATGAAAACAGCCTCAATAGTACCGATATTTTCTCCGGATAACAGGCGTTTGAAGGCGACCATGCAATGCAACAGGGAATCCGGATGGATAATATCATTTAACGATAAATGAGGGATGTCTGTTTCGGAATAACCAAGCGTTTTCATCCATGCCTGGTTAACATAAATAATTTTACCTTCAGGCGTGATGCTCTGTATTAAATCGTTTGCATTATCGATAATATCATGATATTTCTGTTCGCTCTCCTGCAACGCCTCTTCTGCCCGTTTGCGTTCGGTGATGTCCCGTCCGATGGCAATTGCCCAATAATTGCCTTCGGATTCGATCTGCCGGATATTCCACAATATGATCCGCTGTTCGCCGGTTTTTGTGGTAATCTTTGTTTCGAGGTTCTCGAAGAACCGGAGTGAGGTGATGATGTCTGTGATCCGTTTCGTTATGCTGCGCCGGTATTCCGCATCCGGATACAGTCGCTTCCACACGTCGCTTCTGCCCATGACTTCGTTCCGTGGATACCCGGTTAGCGTTTCTGCGGCCCTGTTCCAGACCTGGACCTTGCCCCGGGGATCGAGAACGGCAATGAGGTCATTGGCATTATCGATGATTTCCGCTTCAATGCATGCCGGATGATTCGCATTCTTACCAGTCATCGGTTCCCACTTTCCGTTACCTGTCCGAGTGACCATATATCATTCAGGTAAATGAAGGTTTGCCTGATAAAAACAGGATTTACCGAGATCTTAAAAAACCCGGAACAAAGGGCATATTTACTGTTCTGTCACTTTCTGCCCGTAAAACGGTACATCCCTTTCGGGAAAAAAATCTCAAACCGGGCTCCTTTTCCTTTCCTGATGTGCCGGGCTATACCGGAAAACCCCGTAAAACCGCCCTTTTCTGTTCCTGTGGAAACGAAGGGGTTATAGCGCCCTGTTTGCCAAAATACGGCAGATTTGCACCTCACCTGATGGCAGCCAAAGCCCATTGAATCGAGGTGATTTTTACCCCATACTTTTACCCATCTGACGGGAGAAAATCGATTCCAGGCCCTGTTTTGAGGGTCTGTTTTTCCGGACCTGTCGATCAAATCGACACGTTGCCCGGACGTGTCGAAAAAACCAGAAAAAATCGACACATCCCTACGGCTCTGCAAGCAGTTTCAGGAGAGCGGGATGGAGGAATATCTTCTCCCGCCCGGCCTTCCGTGATTCAAGGACGCCGATCTCTTCGAGTTTCTGCAGGTATCCCGCAGCGGTCTGCCGCCGTGCAATCCCGGCATCGACCACAAACGAGATCTTGGAGTAGGGCTGGACAAAGATCAGCTCGATGAGCTCCCGGGAGTAGATCTGGCGGGGGAGATTTTTCCGGCACAGTGTGGTCGTGTCGTCAAGCAGGCGGCGGATCGCACGAACGCGCTCGAACGTCCGGGCCGATGTGTTCTCCACGGCAGCGAGCATGAAGAGCACCCACTCCTCCCACGCCTGTTCTTCGGTCACCGCCCGCAGCAGCCGGTAGTAATCGCTCTTGTGCTCGATGATGTAGCGGCTGAGGTACAGGACGGGGATATCCAGAAGGCCCTGCTCCACAAGATAGAGAATGTTCAGGATGCGCCCGGTCCTCCCGTTCCCGTCCTCGAACGGGTGGATGGCCTCGAACTGGTAATGGATCAGCGCAAGCCGGATGAGGGGATCGAGCGGGCTCTCGTTTTGGGTGCGGATGAAATGCTCAAGATGATCCAGCTTCTCCCGCAGGATCTCCCCGCCGTCCGGTGGCGTGTAGATCACCTCCCCGGTCGTCTTGTTCTCAATCTGCGTGCCCGGGCTCTGGCGGAGCTGCACCTCGTGGTCGAGCAGGACTTCGCACACCTCGCGGAGCAGCCCCACCGAGATGGATTGCCCGGTGAGCTGGTCATATCCCCGCCGCAGAGCTGTCCGGTACCGCAGGACCTCCTTGGTCTGGGGATCGGTTGCTGCCCCGGGAAGGATCGATGCCTGGTAGAGCTTGTCGCCCGTTGTAACGACGTTCTCAATCTCGGAACTTGCCTTTGCTTCCTGGAGCGGGATGGCATTGATCAGGATCGCCTGGTTCGGGATCAGGTTACCGGCCCCTTTCAGTGATGCGAGGGCACGGTGGGCCCCGACACATCTCTTCAGCACGCCCTTTGATTCAAGATCGATGGCAGGCGGAAGCGGCGGGAGATTATTATAGGGGCTTTTTCGATCAAATTTCATGTGCCGGTCCTCCGGGTGGTTTTGTGAATGTTCCGGGGCAGGGAGATCCTCCGGCAGACCGGAACACCGTATCTCTCATCAACACATTGGGTTTTGGCAAAAATATAGTATTCCCCCGACCCTTGCACGAAAAAGCGGTTATATCATCAGGCGAATATAATGGATGATCAGGAATCCTGTATGGCCACCGCCGAACAGTATGTTGTCGATGAGAACGGGAACAAGGTCGCCGTCATCCTCCCGCTCACAGAATATCAGCACCTCAAGGAAGATCTCCATGATCTCGCCATGGTTGCCGAGAGGCGGGACGAAGGCACGATAAGTCTTGCCGAGCTGAAGAAACGCGTGATGTGAGCCGGCGCAATGGAAGCGTATTCGATTGCATTTCTGAAAGGTTCGTAAGAACCTGAAAGACGAGAAGAATTCGGAAGAATTCTTCGCTGTAAAAAGAGCGCTGAAAAAGATCTCCGGAAAATTCCCAAAGAAATTATCCCGCACATTTTTGAGCATATTGAGAATCTTGTGAGTGACCCGGTTCCTCACGATGCATACAAACTTGCCAGTGCAGAAAACCTTTACCGCATCCGCATCGGTGATTATCGCGTGATCTATCAGGTGCTGCACGGAAGCCGCGAAGTTACAGTGATATATATCCGGCACCGGAGCGTCGCGTATCGCGGGTTGTAGGGTATTGTGGTTCCATCCTGCGGTATTTTGTCTTCCGGAAACGACCGATACACGAGATGGTGAGTCCATGAGAAACGACGAATGCATCATCAGGTTCTTAAACAGGGAGGGCAAGGTGCTCCAGACCTTCCAGAGGGACAAAGACGGCTGGTTCCAGACCAGTTCGAAGGGCATTGTGCGGCGGTGCACGGCCGAGCAGACGCTCTCGCACCTCCTGCCGCCGCTTGCCGGGGTCAGCCGGGCAATCGTGAGCGTGGAACGGATCGCACACCGGGAGTGACGCAAAGGAGACAGCCGGGGCCGGTGATCGCATGCCGTCAGGCAACTGCCGGAAACATGACGGGCTCCATAAACATGCAGCGATGGGGGCTGACGGGTTGTTGAGTAACAACCGGCCAAAGATGCGATGAGGAGAATTATCCCATCTCTAAAAAAAAAAATAAAAAAGTGTACTTTAGATCCTCGCGATCAGTTCGCTTTGGGAAAACATTCGTATACCAATCCAGATCAGGCAAGGGTATATTCCGGTTATTACACAACTTAGTAAAAGGAGGTTGTGCATTGGACATCCCACGTATCTTCAACATCGCCGAAAGTGCTCACCGCATCCATAACCCGTTCACACCGGAAAATCTCGCCACTCTCGGCGCAGCGTTGCGCCTGGAACCGGGGACTCGTGTGCTCGACCTCGGCAGCGGTTCGGGCGAGATGCTGTGCACCTGGGCACGCGATTACGGAATCATCGGCGTCGGTATCGACATGAGCCGGTTGTTCACCGGGCAGGCGAAACTCCGCGCTGAAGAACTCGGAGTCGCCGACCGGGTCGGGTTCATCCACGGCGACGCTGTCGGCTACGTCGCCGACGAAAAGGCCGGTGTGGCAGCCTGTCTCGGTGCCACGTGGATCGGCGGGGGAGTCGCCGGCACCATCGGGCTTCTGGCAAAGAGTCTTTGCCCCGGAGGAATCATCCTCATCGGCGAGCCCTACTGGCGGCAGTTACCCCGGACAGAAGACGTTGCCAGGGGATGCGAAGCCAGTTCTGTCTTTGACTTTCTCATGCTCCCGGAACTTCTCGGGTCTTTTGGCGACCTCGGCTACGATGTTGTGGAAATGGTTCTGGCTGACCACGGTGGCTGGGACAGGTACGAAGCGGCCAAGTGGCTCACGATGCGCCGATGGCTCGAAGCAAATCCCGATGACGACTTCGTAAAAGAGGTCAGGGCTAAACTGACTGTGGAACCAAAACGCTACGCCGCGTACACGCGTGAATACCTTGGATGGGGTGTGTTCGCGCTGATGGCGCGGTGATGTGAGGCAGCTGTGATATCCGGCGGATTGTCAACGGCCGGGGCGGCTGAGCTGCACCCAACGGCTCGTCAACGTGTGAGTTCATGTTTAATTACAAAAACACCCATGCAACAACCAGGGAACGTTGAGGCTGTGGGGGGATATATAAAACTCTAATCCAGTAAAGCCCCAAGTTTTTTTTTATTTTCTGCGATCCAAAATTAAAAAAAAACAGTCTCAGGCCGGACCTACAAAAATAACATCGGGAAGCTTCTTAAAATGCGGGTCCCCGGTCAGGACCTTCGCATGATTCAGGTGTGCCGTTGCATAGATGATCGCATCGGCAATGCCCCCCTCTTTCATGCTCCTCCGCACGGCCCCTCCTGCCCGTGCAATATCGAGGTCGACGGGGACCAGGCGGCTCCTGAGCCTGATCTTGGCCACCATAAGGTCCATACGCTCCTTATCGCCGCCATAGGGCCGTTCAAGTTCCACAACCGTCATCATCGACGTGATTTTGTGGTCAGGCCCCTCAATAATTTCACGGACGCGGTCATTGCCCCTCCAGTACTCGACCCATGCCCATGTATCGAGAACGACCGCGATATCAATCCTCTCCGCTGCACCGGTATTCCGCCAGATCGGAAAATACCCCAAAATCCGAAGGGAGATGTTTCTGCCGTTCCATAATCAGGAACATGATCGCCTCATCGTAGGTCCTGAACTGTTTTTCCTCGATGATCTGGTCGAGCCATTGTTTCGTTGATTTAAGGACCTGCACGGGAGCACGCAGATCCTTGGCCGGAACGCCATGCATGAATTTCCGTGCCTTCCCCCGCAAAGGGAGCGTGGTCACCGGTCCGGAGTTACCGGTATGAATTGTTTTTGCCATATCCGTGTTTAATGTATACATTATACAGTATTAACAATATTGGCGAAAGACGCGATCGTTTAACCTTCCAAAAAGATCGTTGAATCCCAGGTTACCGCGACCCCCGGGTCACTTGGCCCCCAGCGTTACGGATTGTCGTTTCAATGGTTGTGAGCAGTTCTTCATCGCAAAGAGCATAATCAAGCAGCTCGAATGTGTTCACCAGTGCAATGGGTTTGAAGACGGCCAGTGGCTTTTTTCCTGCAGTTGCCCCGCCCTTTTCCGGTGGCACTTTATACCTTCATTGCGCATCATATCAGTATGCGGAGTCTTCCCGTCACGTTCGTCTTCCTGTTCCTCGCCCTTATTGCAGCCGGGTGTCTTGGCCTGCACGGGAATACGGCACCCGCAATCCCCGGGCAGGCCAGCGTTACGGAGTCCGCCTCCCCTGCCATTCACACCCTCATCGTAGAACCCGATGACGGAAAGGCAATGGTCCTCTCCACGATTGCCGGGGCTCACGACAACCTCACGCTCACTATCTACGAGATCATCGATCCCGACATCGCCGCCGCCCTTGCTGCAGCGCAGGGGAGGGGCGTTGTGGTCCGTGTGCTCTACAACAATGCATCGTTTACGTCCATGTACAGGACGAACCCGGACAGCGGCGTCATCGTGAACCTCTCCCGGGCCGGGGTTGCAATGAAGCCGGCTTCGCCGGCCTTTACCGTCACCCACCAGAAGACGCTCACCGCTGACGGATCCCGCTCGGTCATCATGACGTTCAACCTGCAGCCGGACTACTTTACCACGACAAGGGACTTCGGGATCGTCACGACCAGCCTGCCCGAAGTCCGGGAGATCGCGGACGTGTTTGATGCAGACTGGAATTACCTGCCCGTCACTCCCGCCGGGCCAACGCTTGTCTGGAGCCCGGTTAATTCCCGTGCAAAGATCCTCCGGGTAATCGGCCATGCAACAAAAACACTCGATGTCTACAACGAAGAGATCACGGACAAGGAATGCATCGATGCGCTCGCGGCGGCGGCGAAACGGGGGGTTGCCGTCCGGGTGATCGCAGCCGATCTCAGGAGCAACGGGAAAAACGATAACGTTCCCGCCCTCGCGACCCTGAATGCCGGCAGTGCACGGGCAAAGACCATCACATCGCTGTACATCCACGCGAAGATGGTACTCGCCGATTACGGGACACCGGAACAGGTCGCGTATCTCGGATCGGAGAATTTCAGCAAAGTCTCGCTCGACCAGAACCGCGAGCTTGGGATCCTGGTTACGGAAAAACCGATCCTGGACCGTCTCGAGTCGGTCTTCTCACAGGACTGGCTCGTTCCCGCAATGCCGGAGACGTAAAGAGCCGCCGGCCACCCCTGCCGGAGTTGCACGACTGATAGACGCGGATCGCATTGTCGGGAATGTCCGGGCCTCCGCAGGATCGCGGGAGAATGTGATCGGTCGTGAGTGGGCCTTGTACTCCGCAGTAGATGCACTCGTCAGGCTTCTCGTGCTCGCGGAGCCATTCGCGGATGGTCGATGACCAGATTATTTTCCCGTTACGGAGCTGGGTAAACCGGCTCATCTGGAATGCCCGCTGGCCGGAAAGTCCGGCAGATTTTGAAAAATGGTGTTGACGCAGACAATACACCGTCAGCTTTTCTATCGTGTCCGCCTTGACACATCGCGGCTTGAGGTCACAGGCCAGCCCCTTCGTGCGGCCTGGTTCCTTTTTGTCTACGTTTAAGCGTCCCGCTGTCGTGGCGATTGCAGGGCAGCTCTTGCGCTCCCGGCTTTCCGCAAAAAAAATTGAAAAAGAAATCTTCACCGTTTGGCGCAGAAGTACCCGACAACAAGCCCGTGCCCGGTAAAGAGCTCGCATGCGGGACAGAAGCACCCCATCGTTTTTGCTTTTGACGGGGCCGATGATATTCCCCGTGCGCAAAATAGCGTGTCGGGCTGGTACCGTGCGAGAATATTGCGCTTGTATGTCGGGCATGCCCCGCAGTATTTTTTGCAGATCTCCTGGTTCCCTAACGTATCTTTGACGGGTTCCATGCCGGCACTCACTATGAAGGAATAGTCTGATGGAGGATAATACGCTTCTTCATGGTACGAATGAAAAATTCACGCCGGTGACTGTCGTAGCGAACCCCTATGTTTTCGGCCAATAGAAGCGTTACAGCCATCAGCACAATCCTGAACACCATACAGGGAATTTTTTTTATACTTTTCACCAGGTAACAGACACTTATAGGATCAAAAAGCAATGCCATATCAGGATTATCAGGTTGTGAGGCGGTTCAATATGGTAACGTACGTTCTGGTCCATGGCGGCAACATGACGACCGATACGTGGAATAAACTTACAAGAGGAAAACCTGTTCATACTCCTGACGGCACGATGGGTGGCATGATCTGGGACCCCGTTGTTCCTTCTCTTACGGCACATAACCACCGCGTCTTTGCGCCGACGCTTCTGGATGAACACAGCAGCAGCCTCACCGGGCATATCGTGCAGGTATGCGAACTGATCACCGGAAATGATTTACGGGATATTATTCCGGTCGGGCACAGTTATGGCGGGATGGTAATAACCGGTGTTGCAGCAAAGATGCCTGACAGGATCCGCCGTCTGGTGTATGTCGATGCCGCATTTCCGGATCCGGGGCAGTCACTCTTTGATCTCATTGTCTCCGGTGGCTGCGACCCCTTGTCATTTGCCGGCCTGGAACCAGCCCCGCCGTACGTGGAAAAGCTGCAGTTTGATGCAGCGAAAATAAAACCCCTCAAAAAAACCTATATCCTCTGCACAAAAAGCGAATTCAAAGGCGTGACCCGGATCGCAAAGGAAAAAATTGACGCCGACACAAAAGGATGGACCTATCTCGAGCTGCCGTCATCCCACGTGCCAATGGCTGACATGCCGGCCGAGGTTGTAAAAATTTTGCTGGACGCCGCAAAAAAAGATAATTAAACGTTCATGCAACGGAGATATGAAGAACGATGACAAACTCTCCGGAAGGTGCAATCCTCCAGCGGGATGGGAGGACGTATGCAGTTGTTACCCGCATCCCGGCGGGCATGGTCACACCGGATGACCTTGAGAAGATTGCCAGGGTCGGGCGGAAGTACCAGGTACCGATGCTGAAGATCACCTCAGGCCAGCGGATCGCGCTCATCGGCATCGAACCAGACAATGTGCAGCATGTGATTCATGAGCTGGGCCCTCTTGCAAAACCCGAGACCGCCCCCTGCGTCAAGTTCGTGCAGGCATGTCTTGGCACCGATATGTGCCGGTACGGGAACCAGAACTCGATCGGCCTTGCCCGTGCCATGGATGGACAGTTCAGGGACCAGACCTTCCCGGCAAAGATCAAGATCGGTGTCTCCGGCTGCCCGCGCTCCTGCGGTGAGAGCCACACCCGGGACATCGGGATCATGGGGACAAACAAGGGCTGGACGGTTTTTTTTGGCGGCAACGGGGGCACCCGGCCGAGGTTTGCAGACCTTATCGCCCGGAACCTCCCGGAGGCAGAAGCGCTTGACTGTGCACAGCGCCTTGCCGAATATTACCGGAGCCGCGCAAAACCCCACGAACGGACGGCCCGGTTCATGGAGCGCATCGGGATCGATACGCTCAAATCCGATCTGCTGACATTACTTCCGTATATACCGGTTGATGAGGTGAAATGAACATGAAAATTATAAAAGTTGCAGACGTTATTTCTGGCCCTAACCCCCACCACGTGGACGCCCGGAAGATCTATGAGTCACCCCATGCGATGGCTGTTGTCATCACCCTGCAACCCGGCGAGTCGCTCAAAAAACACATCACGCCGGTCGATGTATTTTTCTACGTGCTTGAAGGCACCGGCATTATCGAGATCGGGAATGAGCGGGCGAGCTGCACAAAGGATATGCTCATTGAGAGTCCCGCCCGGATCCCGCACCGCTGGACAAACGAGAGCAACGCAGTCTTCCGGGTGCTCGTGGTCAAAGTGCCAAAGCCCGCCGAAGAGACGAAAATTTTGTAGGGTCCGGGAGTGATCCCCAGCCCGGAAAGGATCGAGGAGTCTTTAGGAAACGACCATGCCCGGCATCCGGTCACACGACACAGGGGAGACAGAGAGCGCATTATCAGAGATCGCAGGGAAATGCGGTCTGCTCGGGTCAAAAAAGAGCCGGGGAGATCTCGGCGCAGCCATCGCCGCTGTCGTCCTCGCGTACTCCCCCCGTGACCTGCACCAGATGAGATGGAACTTCTCAGAAAAGATCCGTAATATCGATCCCGTGTACCGCAAACACCTCGAAGAGACCATCACCGGGCACCTGCACGGGACATATCAGAACGTCCGGCTCATGGACCAGCAGGGGGTATTCCTGACAATGCGAGAGCCTGTTGTGGATGGTGTCCCGGAGTACTGGAAAATGGCTGCAGAGAATTGCACGACGGGAGAGGAGGAGGAGGACCGGCTCCGGTTTTTGAAATTTTTGCTTGCCGGGTTCTGCATGTTCGTGCAGGGGCTCCCCGGGCATCCTGTCGGCATGGAATTCCCCGGCGGGGACAAGGTGGATGTGATCGACGGGGTCTGTTACTGCCCGGTCCGGACCAAGGCAAACGATGTCGATGCAGCCCTCTGCCCGTTCTGCCCGGCCCTCCAGACACCGGAGATCGGGTATCTCAGGCCACCAGTCAACGCGAGCGGGCACCGGAAACAGGAGTTCATCAGGAACTGTTACGACTTCCACAACTTCAACGGCTGAAATTTTCCCACCGTCGCGTTGACCTTATTATTGCAGATTTCAGGTCATCATCCGAAAAACAGGGGATGCCGGGGGGCAACTCATAATAGACGCGCCCTGTCCCGATATGATGGGGGTATTACCTTTGAATTCGGGTCACAATATTTCTTTTTCGGTTGCATTGGCCCGGGGTTCGTATGGCATGATTGTCACTTTCGCACTCTGTTTGCATCGCCTTAATACCCAGCGATTCCGGTTACATTCAGATATGATATCTCTCTGGTGCAGCAGGAAAAATTCAATAGCCGGACTCTTAAAAGATACAGAAAATTTCACTTCTGCTTTGGTACCCTGCAAAGGATCGGAGTGTGGGGATTGGAGAGGTGGACAGTGCATCCATATCCATAAAGTGGGAAAATAGAGCGTGGCAACCTGTTAGAGTGTAGTGTTCAAGATGCCGGGCTGGTGTCGTTATGTGTATGATATCGAATGATTTCAGGATAATAGGACATCCTCAAAAACTATTTACCTTCTTGAATCTTTTTCAAATTCTTTTACAATAGCGCCAAAAGATTTTAATACGTGCGAAAAGGTTCCTCCTTTTCGAAGTTCTGTTTTACATTTTGAACAATATTTTCTTGTCTTCATCTTTCCTCCACCACAACGAGGGCAGATTCCTTTATCTTCTTTAGATATGGTACCATTTTGCGATTTTTTGTTCACGCCCCCAGTTTTTTTTTCCGCATTTCTCTTTTGGCTCTCAATTGAATCAAATACTTCATTTATATTAAATTTAAGGAGATGTTTTTTCACTAGTTCATGTAACTTTTCTTTATTCCACAATTCAATAGGGGAATTTTTTGATTGTTCTCTAGCATTTTTTGTGAAGTCAGAAGTCGTAACAAGAATGCAAGAATGGACTCGATAATACCCCATACTACCCAATAAATTTTGAATATCTCTATTTCCAACGGGGTGACCTTCTTGAAACCTTTTACATTGAACAGCTATCCTTTGATTGTTTTTTATTGCGATAATGTCCACACCATAATCTCCTGTTTTTTTAGTTACTTCAGTTTGATATCCCATCTCTTGAAGCAATAATGCAGTAAAATGTTCAAAATCGAAAGGTGACATTTCTGAAAAATTATTAGCCAAACCGATTTTGATTTGTTTTAATTTTTGGATTTCTTCAAGGTTAATCCATTGTTTTTCATAAATTTCAAATCCTTTCTGTCTTTGCGAGAGAATTAACGATATATTATTTTTTGCATCTGCGATCTTTAAGTTGCATTCTTGAATTTCAAGATTTTTTTTATTAAGACGTTCAGATAATTTAGTGATTTCATTATCGATTGTTTTTAGATTATTTTGTAGTATTGTTGTTTCAATTGTATTTTTTGTATGATCGATAGCGTTCGAAAAAAATTTCAGGGGGTTACTTTTGGTATTTGATTGATTAGTGGTGTCGCTTTCCTTTAATTGAATATTCCCTAGTACTTTATTTTTTTTAATTACTTCATTTTTCACTTCGTTTTCAAGACTATTTTTTTGATCCTCCAGCATTAATAAAAATTCTGATAAATCAGATAAACTCTTTTGATATAAATTTAACAAATTTTTACTTTCTGAAAATTCTTCCATTGTGAATCAATGAGGAGTATCTATAATTAATTTTAATGATCATCGATCACATTTTGAATCCATCAATCCAGCAGCATCATCCCACAGACCGGGCAGTAGTGCCACGATGAATCATATGCGAGCAGTCCGGTTCATAGATTTGGTGCAAACATATTAATCTACAATTTTAGTAGCCCATATGCCTGTTCCCTCTATATAGGCAACTCCTACTCCGATTCTAAATCCCTTAATTCCACTTGTATCTAATTCAGGATGGTATATCCCACTCCCACCTGGGGGTATAAGATCCTTATCTTTGGTGGAATAACCCGTCCCGCTAGCCCATGTTGAGATTATTGCTTCTGCTGCCTCCTCATTAGTGCAAAAAGCGTCGGGTGCCTTAAAAACAACATTATCATATTGATAGGAGTCTAAAGGTTGAAAAATTCCCGTACTACTCATCCAATTTGAATGCATTATTGCTAAACTTTGAAGATACAGATCCTGATTTTTAGATATCAATGAGCTTATCAGTTGTGTATCTATTTTCTCACAATTTGGAGGTTTTACAGAATAAAATGTGTAATTTGGGGTTTTTGTTGCAGTAGGATTGTTATATTGTGTCATGTCACTTTTGCATGTCTGCAAACCATTATTTTCGTAGCAAGACGAACCTTGTGGGCATGAACATGGTTTAGGTGTAGGGGTAATTTCTGGGGTGGTCTCCACAGTTGTGATACTCGTTAGACAAGTAGCATTATATCGCCTTCCCCAATATGCACAGTATTCCAGATCTGTAACAATACCCTGATTACACTTCATTACATTGAGAGCAGCATCCCCACAAGGCTCATAGGGATTGGAAGAGGCACCGGGGTATATTGGAGTTCTCTCAAGTGTTGGTGTTTGTGTAACGGTCTGTTGGGATATCTGTATCGGTAAAGTAGTGGTAATTATTTCCGGTGGCGGATATGGAGACATTATTTCTGTTGTTGTAACCTGAGATGCAGTGTGGTTTTGTTGCGTACATCCACTCGAAATTATCACTCCTAAAATTAGAATCCCAATAATTACTGCCCATCCCTTCATATGTCAGAATAATACAGAGAGATTCGATAAAGATTCCTATAAAAAAATGATGTCAGATATAAGTGCTAATAAAAATCAATAAAAATTATTTTATTCTCTTTGCATCAACACACAAACCGTTCAAAACTGCCAACTAATTGCCTACTATAACCTAAACTGGTTAATTTTGAGTCGATATGTTACTTCTTAATGAAATCTCGTGATGCTCCGTGTTTACCGGCAATTACTTTGTATTCCTTCACTATATCCAGTTCGATTGGGATGTGTTTTTTGCAATAAGTTTGACCACGATGATCGAATAAATCAACTTTCCACTCCCCACAAATGCCACACTTAATATCCTTACCAAATTCTTTCCTAAATTTCTCAGCCTGAATTAAGTATTCTCTGTATGTCTCATTACGATTAAGTTCATAAATTTGGTTAAGCCACTCTTTCTCTATGATTTTTCGTTCTTGATCGCGTTGAGGGAGAAAGTCTCGTCTCAAATGCTCGAATTGTGGAACATGGATGTGATTCAATAATTCGAGTTTGGTATCAAATTTTTTCCCACATTCTTCACAAACTAATTCTTTCTTTTTGAAAAATCTAATTAGATCTTTCCAAAGACTCATAATAGTCAAATAGAAGAATTGTTGATTTATATAATAATACTACCTGACAAAAATCACTTGATTTTATCTGCATTATGCCAAAGTTCTCTAATTGTGTCTCCATCTAGTGTCAATCCGGATTTAAAAAGTTTAATAGCAGTGTCTTCCACTACTTTGACGATATAATCGTTTAGTATAATCAACTTCTCAAGATTCCAAATTACATTATCCACATTGCCAGTAAAGGTATTGACGACATCCAAATGACAATCAGGGAAATTTTCAGGAAATGGTAGATTATAGCGCCCACAGATCAAAGATTCAAAGAAAAAACCAGCCATACAAATCATATCATGTTTTTCCGTGTCTGAAAGATATTGTCGAATATCTCCAAATGTAGTGCCCTCACCATTCGGGTATACTATAATAGAGACAACATCACCATCAAAAGCTGTAAGAATAATCGCATGTCCTGCTTCATGAAAACAAACGCGTGCAATTTTTGAATCCTGTTCGAAGATATCTAAAATTTCTGTATTGATATATGTATTAACCAAGAATCGTGGTTTATACATGACAGACAATTACCTATGAGAACAATTTATCACTTTGTATCATCCCACAGATTGTACAATATTTCCATCCTATTACCTGCCAATGCTGTTTGTCATCCTTTGTCAGCATCACATGGCAGCGATGCATGGCTCAAATTAGGAAAATGTTTCTAATTTTAAAAAACAGAAATTCTCTTAAATAAAATCCCCAGTATACACTGAAACTCTGACATCAACCTGATTACCGTAAACCGTAACGTGGTAATCCCCTTCTCCGTTAATGATGATCGTATTCACAGTATTTGATGGGTAGGGATTTCCATAACCGTCCTCTGCAACAATCTGGCCAGTCTTAGGATTCCTCACGGTAATCTTTAAAAACGAGTTTCGGGGGTCATATTGAAGGGGAATCGTCTGGTATTTTATAATGAGTGGCCCTTTGATAACATGAATTTGAAATGCAGAAGAACTGTATTTGGGTGTGTAATGATCTGTAAAGACTGGTGGTGCATCTTCGATAGCTTTTCGCATTACTGGTGACGACACCTCCCCGGATTTCCCTGATAGGTCACGAACCTCGCGCGGTGAGCCCTCAGGGATTGGCGCAGCTTCCTGAACGTAACTCCTATAACCACCGGGTGATCCAGTTGTTTCGGTTGATGATCCTTGACGAAGAGTAGGTGTGGGGGATACTCCCGGTTTGGATTCTATCGGAAGTGCTACACAACCACAAATAATTACCAGTATGATAAGTATCACTGATGAAAAAAGGACTATCGGGATATGACAAGTATAGACTCGCCACTGCATGGGGAATCCTTTTCTATGAGATGCAAAAAAGGTTTCCCCCCTTTAGAATCAGGATGTAGATACTGACCGATACTAATCGTAACCCTATTTTTATAAATTTAAAATTTGTCAATGATACGGGCTTATTCTTACTTTTTTCTGATGGGATCTAAAAGCCACTGATTTTAAAATACACTGTCAACAGTGTGTTGTTTAAAAAAACAATTTTCCGGAAAATACCCGGTATTACTTTTTCCTGTACTTCTTCCCTGCCGAAAATGCCTTTTCGACCTGTTTCCCCACGCCAAAGTAGGCGGCCTGGGCGTACACGATCGGGTTGATCTTTGCGATATCCGGTTTCCCGTCCGTGACACATGATGGGTCGGCATGGATCTCCACCACCTCGCCGATATGAAGCATGTGGCTCCCGCAGTCTACGGACTCAGACAGCCTGCACTCGATGTTGACCGGACACTCCTGTGCCATTGGAGCGGTCTTCAGTTTCCCGTAAAACGACCGGAAGATTCCGGATTTGTCCTCCTGCCCACCGGAGACGAGGCCGCAGTGGTCGGTCTCGATGACCTGTTCTGATGACGGCACGTTCAGGCTGAAGGTCCTGTTCTCCCCGATCCCCTTTGCAGTATACCGCGCCTTGTTGATCGCGACGCAGACCATCGGCGGCGCCATGCAGGCGACTGTTGCCCACGCGGCGGTCATGTAATTCGGCTTGCCCTTCACGTTTGCGCCCACAAGCAGGGTGGGCATGACACTCATGTACGGCATCGGGCCAAGCGTAATCTTTTCCATCCTTTCTCTCTCCAAAATATATGTTGAAGGGGGAGGTGATTAAGGGTATCATTGCAGGGTGAGTCCCCGACAGGGAGGAGGGAGGGGGAGAAAGAGTGCAGGAAAATATTCCTGCAGGATGTAATCTCTAAAATCAATTCAGAAAATTTATTGAGCCCGAAATAAATATCACGATATGTACAAAAAGATCATTTTGCTCGCCATCATACTCCTGATTTCCTGTGTTTTGCCTGTTTGGGCCGATACTGCAACTCCAATCCGCGACGATGGCCAGTTAAAATACAGCATTCTGGGTTCTACAACCACGTCATATAGCCTGAGGCCATGGGGCCATGCAGTATTTTTCCAGAATAATGAACCGATCGTTGTCAATGGTGTCCGGCTGTACGCGTACCGGTACGGTGATCTTGATGGAAATGTCAGGATCGAGATCTGGGACGAGAATTTAAAGACGTTATACAAGGACCAAATTCCCTATGAAAAATTACCGTTGCACCGGGCAATGAGTGATGCCAGTGATGCACGGCAGGTCATATCCTGGCAGAACATCCCGGTCCCGGACCATCTTGTCACAGGCAACTTTTACCTTGTGATTTTTACCGATTCTTACGCCCCAACAGAAAACAAGCACGGGATCTCCATCGGTTACACGAAACCTTCGACCTCATCAACGTCTCACACGGTAAAATCCAATCCCAACAGGATTGACGAACTGGCCCTGAACATGAGAGGAGAGAGTTATCCCCCGACAGAAGTGGACTGGATGATCCGGGTCCTGTACAAGGAGCCTGTCGCAACGACCACCACGCAGCAGACCACACCGGTGAAAGAAACAGTGCAACCAGTAACTACGGTGGTGTCGGTGACAGCACCATCAGAAGCAAATACCGGCTCTTTGGGGAATGTCCCGGCATCCGCGCCTCCGGCCCCGACTCAAACACCGGTCGAAATCCCCGTGCTTGTACTGGCAATTGTAATCAGTGTGTGCATTTTAAAACGTGCAGACTAAGGGCTCTGTAGAAATGCTTAGAAATCCCAGCTCTTAACGCTCTTTGGGGGAATTAATCGTCGCTGGAAAGCGAGGATTGATTGGAGAAACCATATCAATGGTTTCGACCTTTCTGCCGTTCACGCAGGGAAGGGCAAACTGAAGAAGATGTCCATCAGGATATCTTCGATATGCGACTGTAAAGGAGCACGAGAAGACATCTGTTGGGATGTCTTCGAGTTACATTGCTCCCGCCGCTATGGCATCCCCCATGATGCGATAGTAGGATAGGAGGTTTACTTGAATCTGTAGAATAATCATTTTAATCTGCATCACTTTTTTCTTTCCAATTTCAGGAACGGTATTTTAACACAAAATCCGTCGTTGATTTCGTAAAAAGTCAGGGGCAGGAATGGTATCTTACCCAAAAAAAAAATTAAACCTTCACTTGTTAACGCAGAAATACCCGACATTTAACTTGTATTTTGTAAATACCTCGCATGCCGGACAATAGCAGCTGATCGTTTTTACATTTGATGGGGCTGATGATTTTCCACGTGCACAGAACAGCGCATTTGGCAGGGTGTCTGAAAGCCTGTTGCCCTTAAACGTCGGACACGCCCCACAATACTTTTTGCATATCTCCTGGTTCCCTATGGTATCATCCACGGTTTCCACGCTGGTCTTCATGACGAAATAATATAGCGGGGTATTATAATACCCTTCCTCCGGAGGAAAAGACCAAAATCCCACCGGTGCCTGAAGGATGGAGCCCCGGCCGGATGCCGGAGATGCCTTGGGGCGGGCATAAAGGTATCACCCTGCATCCTCGAGATCTTCAAGGGAGCGCCCGGTCATATCAATCCGGGTCAGCCATGTTACCGCAAAGGCGATCACGCAGATGACGCCCATGATGATGACCGTAGCCCGGACACCAAAGGAGGCCTTCATCAACGGGACAAAGATAATCCCGCAGGCTGCACCAACCTTGGCAAGAGATGCCGCAAACCCATGGGCTGTGGCGCGGAGCCGGGTAGGGAAGAGCTCGGCGGGGAGGAGGAACGTCGTGGCATTGGGCCCCCAGTTCATGAGGAGGTTGAAGAGGCCGAACCCGACAAATGCAAGCGCGATGATGGTGGAAGAACCGGACTGGGATGCGGCAAGGACAAACATCCCGGCCGCCATGCCGATAAATCCCGCGAGCTGGAGCCGGATCCTGCCGATCTTTTCAATAAAGAGGATATTGAGGATGAAGCCGATGACAAGGAAGATGTCGAGCACTACCGTATACTCAGTCGAGAAGAAGTCCTGTGCAATGAAATTGAGCCCGGCCGCGGGACTGCCCATGAGGGCTGCAATGAGGATTGGCGTGAATATCCCGACCCCGTAAAAGGCAAAGTCCATCAAAAACCATGGGACGGTGACAAGGATGGTCCGGCGCAGGTTCTGCCGGGAGAAAAGTTCGGTGTAATCGGAAAGGTGGGAATGCCATGCCCTTTTTTCCGGCTCATCTTCCACTGCATCTTTCACCGGGGGCTTAACCACTCCTTTTAACTTGAAATCCGGTATCAGGTGGCGGATGACCCCCATGGCAAGCTTCCATTCCCCCCGCTGGATGTGCCACCGGGCGCTCTCCGGGACGGTCCGGCGCAGCACAAGGATCAGGAGCGCCGGGGCGGCGCCGGCAACAAGCATCCACCGCCATGCCTGTTCAACCGGGTGCATGGCAAGGATGAGGAGCCCGACGGCAGCTGCGGCAAAGATGCCGACAGCCTGGAAGCTGAACGCAGCGATCATCATCCTGCCCCGGATCCGCTTTGGCATGAACTCGCAGACATAGGATGCACAGATCGGGTAGTCCGCACCGATTCCGATGCCAAGGAGGAAACGGAAGAGGATAAGGGACTCTAAGTTCCAGGCAAAGAACGACAGGACTGCAAAGACAATGAAGATGAAGAGATCGGCCAAAAAGACCGTCTTTCTCCCGAAACGGTCGCAGAGCCTGCCGCCGATAAGTGCCCCGAAGATCGCCCCGACAACCGATGCAGCACCGACTGCACCCTGTGCGAGGGGGCTGGCGGAGAACTGGACGATAATAAGCGGCAGGGCGATTGACATCACGAAGAGGTCAAAACCGTCAAGGAAGATCCCCATCGATGAAAGGAACCAGATATGGCCATGCTTCAGCGTGAACGGGGCTTCATCAAGAACATCCGTGAGTGCCCTGCATGACATAAAAATCCCTGGCCGGCGTAAAGCACTATCTGTCGCTGTAAATGATGAAATTTTCCCCTCATTTTTTTGAGGGATAAAAGAGGGCGTGCGGGATATGAAGTTTCAGGATGCGGCAGGTGAGCAGAGACTAAAAAAAACCGGGTGAATTTTTTTTTTAAAGTATGCAGGCAGATTTCATGCTTGCCGGTCACACGTCAACCCGGCACATCCCGCAACCCCGCGAAAGTACCTGGTCTTTTTTACTGTTATACCTGTAGATTGTAACCCCCTTGCATTCAAGGGACCGTGCAAGCAGGAACAGCCGGCAGATCTCATCCACGTCCGCATGTTCCGGCAAATTCACGGTTTTTGAGACGGCGTTGTCGACATGTTTCTGGACCATTGCCTGCATGCGGATATGGTGCTGCGGGGAGATCTCGGTCGCGGTCTTATAGATCTCTTTGATTTTATCCGGGACCGGCGCGGAACCGAGCGTCCCTGTCCGCTTCACCGCAGCAAGGATATCCTTCCCTGATCGGAGGGTTCTGAGGTACTTTTTCAGGAGCGGGTGAATGATAGTGACCGGCCGGTTTCCGATCCGCCGGGTGCCGGCAAGGGAAAAGACCGGTTCGATCCCGCTGCTGGTGCCTGCAATGAGATGGAGGGAGCCTGTGGGAGCAATGGTCAGGACGGTGGCATTGCGCATTTCGCCTGAGTAGATGCTCTTTTTGATTGCAGGAAACGAGCCCTGCTCCTCCCCCAGTTCCCGGGAAGTCTCATGTGCCCTGCGGGAGATGAGGGCCATCGTGCGATCAGCAAAATGGAGTGCTTCTTCTGATTCGTAGGGGATCTCCATGCGGATAAGGGCATCGGCAAGTCCCATGACGCCAAGCCCGATCTTCCGGGTCAACAGCGTCTTTTCCCTCACTTCAGGTAGCGGGAACCGGTTTACATCAATGACCGCATCAAGGAACCGGATCCCCCGGTCGGTAACGGTCTGCACCTGTTCTTCATCCAGTTCGTCCTTTGCGATGCACCGGGAGAGGTTGATGCTTCCCAGGTTGCAGCTCTCAAAAGGCAGGAGCGGCTGCTCCCCGCAGGGATTTGTTGCCTCAATGCTCCCGAGGCCGGGCACCGTATTTTTCCCGTTGATGATATCAAGAAAAAGAACACCGGGATCACCGGACTGCCATGCTGCCGAGCCGAGCGTGCGCCAGAGTTCGAGGGCGTCGATACCGGTTTTTACCGAATTGTCACGGGGGTTCACCAGATCATACTGCGTGCCATGCTGCAGGCAGTGGAAAAAATGCGCATCGAACCCGACGGAAAGGTTGAAATTGGATAGCCCGCCCCGGTTTTTTGCGTTGATGAACTCGATGATATCGGGATGGGAACTGGCAAGCACCGCCATGTTTGCCCCCCGCCGTTTCCCTCCCTGTTTCACGGCACTCGTCGCCTCATCAAAGACGCGGATGAACGGCAGCGGGCCGCTTGCCGCACCGGAGGTCGAGGATACGGGATCACCGGCAGGACGGATCCTGCTGAACGAGAACCCGGTACCGCCGCCGCTCTGGTGGATCAGCGCCATGGTGGCAAGCGTGGAAAAGATCCCCTGGATTGAATCTTCTACCGGTAACACAAAACAGGCAGAGAGCTGGCCGGCGGGTGTCCCGGCATTCATCAGGGTCGGCGAATTGGGGATGAACAATAATTCCTTCATTACATGGAGGAAATCATTTTTCAGCGGGGTACCTACGGCATCTGCCACCCTGCAGAAAAGGGAACCGGGAGTTTCCTGCGGGAGAAGGTACCGGTTTTCCAGCAGGGTTCTGGCCGCAGGCGTCAGGTTCATTGCGCTACCAGAGAACTGTGTTTTGTGTAAATTATATATAAATTAGTGTACCGGGTTCAGCGTTATGTACTGGATTTCTCTTCTCTTACGGATACAGGTTACAGGAGACCTTGTTCTTTTGATCCTGTGAATGCGGGAGAACAAACAGTACCTTTGTTACGGATTGTGAACAGTACTCCCGCACGGCATGGACTCCCTTTGGGCAACAAGGTTCTGGCAACAAGGGCAATGAAAGGATATGCGATAACATGAGCCTGAATTTTACATAAAAAATTGTAATGCGGACCGTCCGGAATCCGCCCGGTCCTGCAATCAACTGATCCTTACGCCGATGCCTTCAAACCAGCGGGATGCAAAATTCCCCGCGTAATCGTACTCGTACCCGATCTCTTTGAAAAAACCCTCAAACTCTTTCTGCGCCTTGGAACTTTCTTTTGCCGTGTTTTTTGTACGGTAAAAATGCGCAAGATAGACAAAACTGGCGCCGTGATCAGGGAAATCCTCCCGCTGTATCGAATCGATCATCGGGTAGTGCCCGAGCACTTCATGCCATTCTGTACAGGAACCCCGCCCCCCGATAATGAGGCATTCGGGCCCAATGACCGGTGCGTCCGGTGCGGATTTTTTGCGGGCAGGCCCCTTCTTTTGTTGCCGGCCGGCACGTTTTTTCCCTTTCAAAGGACGGTCTGCAGCGGGATGACCCGCGGGGCCGGCATCCTCCGGTGCCATAGTGGTAATGAGCCTGCCACATGTATAAAAAATTTATTTATTGGTTCCGGATCCCAAAGCAGGGTTTGAGGCGCCTTTGCCCGGGCAAAAATATTTACATTGCCTGCAGGAGCAGCAGCGCTAAGAAACCGCCCGCAAGGCAGAGAAGCGTGCCCATCACCGCGTAATCGCGTGAGACCAGTGCCATCTCCCGCACGTGGGTCCGTGCGCTGGTGCGGTAGCCCCGCATGTCGATGGTAAGCCCCAGCACGTTGGACCGCAGCAGAGCGTTGGAGACGAGCGGAACAACAATGGGAGCGACACTGCGGATCTTGCCCATAAATCCCGTACCCGGATTGTACCCGCGGGCGAGCTGGGCTTCGTGGATTCGTTTGCCCTCGATCTGGAGGGTCGGGATGAAACGGAGCGCGATGATGAACATGAGGACGTAATCGATCGGCATCCTCATCTTCTCCAGTGAGTGGACAAGGTCGCGGGGCTGGGTAGAGATGATGAAGATCTGGAACCCGTAGATGAGGATCATAAAACGCAGGGAAAGGATAACGCCGATCTCGATTGCACCCCACGTGACCGGCACGCTCCCCCCGGCGAGCGGGAACCCCGGTGGGACGAGGTAGCCGATGATACCCCCGTTGGGCATCGTGATCACGGTGATGATGATGAATACGATGCTCATCATGACGATCAGCCGGGACTGCTGGATCACCTCCGCATAGAGTTTTCCCAGGTACGCGAGGAGGAGGATGGCAAGCACGAGGGCAACCAGGAATACAAGGTTCGTCGAGATGACGCACATCAGGCTTAGGACAACGACAAAGACGATCTTTGTCATTGGATGGAGCCGGTGGAAGAAGCCGTCCTTGTGGACATACGCGAGAATCTCTGTCATTTACGGCACCCCTGCCATGGTATCAGAGATGATCGTCCCCTTCTCCATCGTGATAATCCGGTCCGCACAGGAACGGGCCATCTCCCGGTTGTGGGTGATGATGATGAGGGTATGCTTTTTTCTCTGCAGGTCTTTTAAGATCTCCATCACAAGACGCGCCTCATTCCCGTCAAGCCCGGTCGTCGGCTCGTCAAGGACAATGATCTCCGGCTGCATGGCGATCACGCACGCGATCGCAAGCCGCTGGCGTTCACCGCGCGAGAGCCAGCGGGGGTAGAGGCGTTTTGTGTGAAGGAGTCCGACGTTCTCCAGCGCTGCATCGATGAGATTCTCTCCATCAGCCCGGCCGAGGTTTTTGAGCCCGAATTCGACCTCGTCTTTGACAGTATCGGCAAAGAACATATGGTCGGGGTTTTGGAAGACCAGCCCGACATGGCGTGCGAGCTCTCCCACTGAGCACTGCTTCGTATTCATCCCCCTTATCACGACATCACCGCCCGTGGGCAACAGGAGGTTATTGAAATGCTTGACCAGCGTCGTCTTTCCTGACCCATTCTCCCCGACAATGGCGACAAATTCGCCGGCACGGATCTGCAGGCTGATGCCGTTTAACGCCGGAATGTCACCGTAGAGGTAGGAAAGGTTCTGCACACTGACAACGGGGGGCGACTGCTCTCCCGCACCGGCACCGCCTGCCTGTACCGTATCCCGGATGCCGGAGAAATCCGGGATTATCATCCGGCGTATCCGCTCTTCTTGTAAGACAATGTCCGGGTCACCCGCCGCGCTGATGCGACCGTTCTCCAGCACCACAAGCATGTCGATCATGTCCCGGAAATGCCGGTACTTGTGTTCGACAAGGAGGATGGTCTTGCCCTGCGCTTTCAGGGTTTTGAGGATTCCGGTAATCCGCCGGGTCGCGTGTTCATCAAGCTCCGAAGTCGGCTCATCGAGGATCAGGATCTCGTTTCCCAGCGCTAAGGTTGCGGCAAGCGCAACGCGCTGCTTCTGGCCTCCGGAGAGGTTGTGCGGGGAGCGGTTCCTGAGCTCGTCAAGGTACGTCGCGTTCATAATCGCGGCGAGGCGCTCCTCGATCACTGCGGCATCCAGCCCCCGGTGCTCAAGGGCAGACAGGATCTCCTCTTCGACGGTTGTGAAGATCATCTGCGCCTCGGGGTCGTCAAAGACGATCCCGATCTTCTTTGCCAGTTCGGAAAGGCCGACATAGCCGGCGACGTCCTTTTCCTCCACAAAGACACGGCCCTCTTTTTTACCGCCGTATTCATGCTGGAGGATACCTGCTGCGGCAAGGCAGAGCGTGGTCTTGCCTGCACCTGACGGGCCGGTAACCATGACGCACCGGCCCTTTGGCACGAAAAGCGAGATGCGGTGCAGGGCTTCCTGCACCGTGTGGGGATAGGTGTAGCTGATCTCTTGGAGCCCGATCATTCCTGTCCCCTCGACAGCACCCTGACCGAGGGGAAGTAGAGGATCTGGACGATTACGGCATTGAATATCGCCGTCACCACGACGATTGGCACGAACACGGCAACAAAACTCATCATGTTCCCGTTATACTTGGTAAGGATGGTGCTCCCGACAAAGATGATCGCGATCGCGGCGAACGTAAAGCCGCTTGCAAGCGTACTCAAAAATGTCGTGGCTGTGGGCGCAAGTTTTATTTTTTCCTTAAGCGCCGCATACAGCCCGAAGCACACGAGCGCTCCTACCGGCTCGCTGATGAGGTTTGCCGGGGGAAACATCGAGCTGGAGATCAGCATCGAGAGGATGCCTGCCACAAGGCCGATGCCCAGCGCCTCGTAAACTTTCGGCCTGATGAGGATGATTGCAAGGCAGTAAAATGCAATGATCATGTTCGGGGTCAGCGGTGTATGCAACATCGCAAGGAAATACCGAAGGATCGCACCGATGGCGAGGAGGATGCCGACAATAGCAATATCTTTTGACTTCATTTCAATCACACAAATGCTTTTTTTCTGGTATGGGTTTTCTGGTATGGGGTGTTTCAGGGGTGCAAGGAAAGTGCAACAACAGTTGACTAACTTATACCTTGATGTATAAATGTGTTCATTAATGTATTAAACATTCCCTTTTCCCCCGGCCTCGTTAATCCCAAAATCGTTGGCCTGAAGTATGGTCCTGGAATCTCCGGGCCCAAAGCATAGGGCGTGAGCACCTTTGGTCCCAGTACTATTTACCCTGATAATCCATGTTCAGGTAAAAAAATACCGGAAAAACCCGGGCAGGATTTTTTTTCTATCCCGTTTGTGAGAGCAACCTACAACATTTGCACCGGATAATGCATGCCTATATAGCACAACGTCCAAGTCTGTTGCAGGCGATTGTGCCCCAGCACCGGCGGTGTCCCCTTGTCCAATGTCAGCACCCTCCTTGATGCAAAGAGCGTCCCGTCTGCCAAGGCAGCACTGGTCTGCCCAAGCCGCAACGAGACCTACAGCTATGGCAGGCTCCGATCAGAGATGAACAGGATCGGGCTGGGGCTTTTAAACTGTGGCACAAAGAAAGGCGACCGGGTCTGCATCTACCTTGACAGTTCGCCCGAATACCTGGTCAGTTACTTTGCGATCTGGCGCATCGGTGCGGTGGCGGTGCCGGCCAATATCGTGTACCGCAGCAAGGAACTGCTGCACACGGTCAACGATGCAGGTGCATCCACGATTATCACCTCCGGGGAAGGTGCCGGCGTGGTCGGGAGTATCCGTACCGACGCCCCGACGCTCTCCACCATCATCAGTGCTGGGGGGGGATGCCGGGATTCGGTCGCATGGGAGTCGTTCCCGGAAGCACCGGAGAGCATGCGGGCGGCAAACTGCGCCACCACCGATCTCTGTCAAATCCAGTACACGGCCGGCACGACCGGGACGCCCAAGGGCGCGATGCTGACCCACGGAAACTGGATGACCGCACTGGATGCCGAGCGCGAGGCGCTCCGGATCAGGATGGACGATGTCTACCTTGGCATCTACCCGATGGGACACGTGGGAATTTCCTGGGGGCTCTCGGTCCTCCGGGCAGGGGGGACGTACGTCATGATGGAGCGCTTTGACCTCGGGCAGTACCTTGCGCTTGCGGAGCAGGAGCGGGTGACCGTGCTTGCGGGGATGCCGCCGGTCATCCACTCGCTTGTCCACAGCCAGCCCGGTACGGAACGGCAGCTGGCGACGGCCCGGGTGATCATCTCCGGCGGCGGGCAGCTGCTGCCCGCGGTCTGGGAGGCGTTTGACCGGCGCTACCGTATCCCGGTGGCGAACTCGTACGGGCTCTCGGAGACGATCGTAATCGGATCCGGCACGACCACGCTCCCGGAATTCCCGCACCTGACAAGAGGTTACCAGAGCGTCGGGGTTCCGGTCGGTTACACGGAAGTAAAGATCGTGGACACAAACGATCCCGGGCGGGAACTTCTGCATGGCGAGAACGGCGAGGTTGCGCTCCGTGGCCCCTCCGTCGCGCAGGGATACTGGAACATGCCGGAGGCCACTGCCGAGGTGTTCCTGCCCGACGGCTGGTTCCTGACCGGCGATATCGGGCACCTTGATGCCGACGGGATCCTCTACATCACCGACCGGAAAAAAGACATGATCATCATGTCCGGGTGGAAGATCTACCCGACCGAGGTCGAGAACGTGATCATCCAGCACCCGGGGGTTGCGGATGTGGCTGTCTTTGGCGTCCCGGACGAACGGAAAGGCGAGGTGCCGGTTGCCGCTGTCGTACAAAAACACGGCCAGAAACTGAACGAGACGGATCTCGAATCCTACTGCCGCGAGCACCTTGCCGGGTATAAAATTCCGCGGAGGCTGATGATCGTCGATGCATTGCCCCGGGTGCACGGGTGGAAGCTGCTCCGCCGCACCCTGCGGGAGCAGTTCTCCTGAACCGGGCGGGTGTGCAACCATGGGTACCATGAACAGGCTGCAGGTAGTCCGGAGGTTGCCTTACCGGGCGGTTGCACTCCTCATCCCGTTCTGTGTCCTGTCAATTCATATCGCTGTTATGGCCGCTACGCTCCCTTACAACCAGTTCCTGACCATGATCGGGCTCATGGCCGCTTACATGCTGCCTCCTGCCGGAAAGGAGACCGCCATCCCCGTGGGGATCGCACTGGGCATCCCGTGGTGGTACATGGCACTATCCATTACGATGGTCGACGTTGAGGCCGGTCTTTTTATGGGGCTCAACTTCGACCTTGCATTTAAAATTCCGTTCCTTGGACCCATACTCGTCGGTCTCACAGACAAGACAAAACAGGTCATTGAACATCACCGCTGGATCAGCGGCCTGTATTTCTTTAGCATCGTGCTGATGGTGATGGTGCCGGTATTCGGGAGCGGCGGCATAAGGGGCACAATTGCGGGGAAACTCCTTGGCATGGATACTTTTCTGGTGTTTTTGGGGATTCTTGTGGGAGCACTGATCGGCTGTTTTGGGATCGCTCTCGGGTCAGAAGCAATTCTTGGCCACCTCTGCTCGAACAGCCTTTTGCCTGCAGAGATAAGCGCAATGGTCTGCAACTGGATATAGGACAGGAGGGGCGACGGCCGCAGGATCCTGATGATATTTTTAACCGGCCCGGCAGCCCGGTTGAGGTTAGCTCACCATGCCCGTGGGGGTGACCGGTATTTTATACCCGGCATATTTCCGGAGGCTGCCGGCTTATGGTGAGAAGCGGTATGGTTTACATGACCCATCCGTCGCTTCTGGCAGGATTCGTACCACGGGGCGGATAAAAATACCGGTATTCACAAATCCAATTAAAAACGGATTTTTCGGCTCTGTAGAAATGCTTAGAAATTTCGGCTCCTAACGCTCTTGGGGGAATTAATCGTCGCTGGAAAGCGAGGATTGATTGGAGAAACCATATCAATGGTTTCGACCTTTCTGCCGTTCACGCAGGGAAGGGCAAACTGGAGAAGATATCCATCAGGATATCTTCGATATGCGACTCTAAAGGAGCACGAGAAGACATCTGTTGGGATGTCTTCGAGTTACATTGCCCCCGCCGCTGCCGCATCCCCCAAAATGCGATATCACTGGAACAAGTTGGGGCAATATGGATAATAGAAACAAGGTTTTCTACAGAGCCGATTTTTCATAAAACAGCGGAGGATGTACCCCATACAGGGGTTATCATGGCCATCCCCTCACGCCGTTTTTTTGTCTTTGACAATGAGGACGGGGCGTTGTGCCCTCCGCACAACCGCGCCGGTGGTGCTGCCCATGAACAATGCCTTGAGATCCCGTACCCATCCTTCCCCGTACGGGCTCATGACAATGACGGAGACATCCTCAATGTCGGCCGTGGCGATGATCTCGTCGGGAGCGTATCCCACGTGGACGCGTGAGATTGCATTGAAACCCGCCCGCACAAATTCCCCTCTGAGTCTTTCCAGTTTTTCTTGTGCCGCTTTCACGTGTCCCTCAATCTCCTTTTCTGATTCGCCTTTATCGACCACATGGAACAGGACAACCTCGCCGGAAGCAGGCAGCTCCTGTAACAGTGCGACTGCATCCCCCGCAGGTTTTGAAAAGTCCGTGGGTACAAGCACCCTGGAAAAGATCCTCGCACATGATTTTTCGCCGGTACCTTTGCCGGGGGGGTACCGCATAAGAAGGACGTTTGTCGTTGCCCGGTGTATAACGCTTGCAGAAACACTGCCAAGCAGGATACTCCGGATCGGGTTTTTTCCCCGTGCACCCATCATAATCAGCGAGACGTTTTCATTTTGGGCAGTTTCCAGTATCGCAAGCGGGACGTCGCCCTGGGTTATCACGCTGACAATAACATCAATTTTTGTCTGCACGGTCAGGCCGAGATTCTCAAGAAATGCCTTATTCTCTGCCATGAGTATCCTGGCATTCTCAATCTGCTGGTCGTGAGTAAGGCCTCCTTTTGGAGGATGCGTTGCATCGACGACATGCAAAAGGATCACCTCTTTTAAGCCCGGGATATCCCCCAGGCATGCAAGAAGTTTTTGGGCATCCCCGGAAAAATCTGTTGGCAGCAGCACCTTTTCAAACATACCTCATCTCCCTTTTATTTTTTTACATTTCACTATTGTAAGGATATTGGGCGGGACATGATATAATGTGTACAACCCGGCCTGCGATAAAAACCAATCGTTCCTCCTTTACCGTTGCTTTTGGGGTATATGGCAAAACAGATATACCCTGCCATAATTTGGATCACCGGAATCCGGGCGATGAGCGCGGGAGGCGCTTTAGGATATGTATGGGAATCGCGGGTCCTGGCAAACCCGGGCCTGTATGACCAGCTCGCAGGTTTTGTTTCAGGAATAGCCAAAGATTTATTGTCCGGTCGTGTTTCTGGCACACGGGTATATGGGCAAGTATCTCCGGTTGCGGTTTAAGAGAGGAGTCCGTATCGTAAAACACTTCCTGCATTGTTTACAGGTTGCGACACGGGTCTCTTTGAAATGGTCCTTTGGGGTTCTTGTTATAATGATATTTTCAGCAACACAATCCGGGCAGGTGAAACGGATCACGTACCCGGCTCTCGTTCCTTTAATCTCTGGTCTTAAGGCATTTTTTGTCATAGCTGTATTTTTTCTCGTGGTTTTTCATAACCGGCACAACCACTAAAAAACCGGCCTGGTAATCAGGGCATCTGTACCAAAAAAGGTTTCACAATGATATGAGGGGGCCGCTCTTTCGCGACGGTCCTGAGGTTGGCAGATCTGTTGTTAAAACCGTTTAATGTGTATTTATATAGGCGGTTATTGCGTATAGCATGATCGTAAGAAATCCCCGTTTTTCCTGCAGGAAAGGTTCATTACGGTACAGCCTACTTTTTATTATGCCATCACAGAAAAGTTGTCCGATGAAATTCGGGACTGCCGTTAATACTGAGGGATTGCTGATCGAAATCTCCTGTTGCGGGAAAGAATGTGCATGGTTTTTTGATAACGATTGTGCGATAGTGAGCATCGCAAAAGAATTATGTACTAACCAGAGAAAGAGAACCCCGAAGGGAACGGCGGCCGATTGATTTTTTAAAAATAACAGGGGGATATTATGAATTTCTGCCCGAACTGCAAACGGGAATATACGCATCAGCAGATGAGCGATTACCAGACCGGACGGTGTGCCGTCTCTGGCAGCACGCTTGTGTAAATATCGGATGATGATCTGAACCAGGTACGCAAGGACAATATCCGGAAAAAAGAATAAAACGGATCTGTCGCGTAAAAGCCGGAGATGTTTATTAAAACATCGCCAAGGAGACGGGGGGCGTAAGCCGACCTTCGGGGTTCTGATGAACTCTTCTCTTCCTTAAATCCCGCTTCGCCCGATCATTCCTGTCACGTCATCAGATGCTGCGACCCACCTGGCTTACGTATATTTTGTGCTCCTGCAGGTCAATCCTGTATAACTCGGGATGGTCCAGTAGATCCTGAACAGGAATTCTCATGGTTTCCAATTCTGAAAACGAAAAGATTTCCTCGTTTTCCCGTTTACCCTCCCGCCAGACCAGTGCCACACCAGTTTCGGTTTTTTTACAGTTATAGATATTTTTCATATTATCGTTATTGAGGAACCCGTTATTTGAAACTGACTCATTCTATTCCTGCAACGTGGAACACCCACCGGATCCATATAAACAAGTCATGGTTCCTTTATAAGGTGAAGTTCCGTATCGGTTATCTCGAGTATGATGCCCGTCTTCTTCTCCTTTTTGAGCTGCTGCAGGCTGTCTAAAATCTCCCGTAGCTTCGACTCCTGGTCCCTCCTCGCTATGGAATAAGGCGTCTGCGGGCGGGGGTTTTCGGGAGTGATGGCAAGGAGTTCACAGGTATTGCGCTGGCGGGTGATCTGGAATACGGAAATTTTATCCAGGTCAAGGGAAATGATCCCACTTTGAACCCTGAATTTCACCGTTACGCTCAAGTGACTCCCTCGCTCTACTCTGATGGGCTAGAATTGGCTCGTGAGCTCATACGTCTGCCTGTGCCACCCCGTTCGCCCAACGCCCGTTACCCGCAAACCAGTCCCGCAGCCCTGGCATCCCCGGCAACCGGCATACATACCTTCAACATGTCAGATGCCGTTGATAGCAGCACACACGCAGTTGGTTGAATGAGTGGTTTTCATAAAAAAAATAACGAAGAACCGGACCTTAATGCAGTAAGTCCTGACGGCACTCCCACCGTCCGCGTCCGGTTACCAAAAAAATGGAATAACGAACAGTTCGCCCTTGCCGAAACAATGCTCGGGGCAAATCACATCCGCGTCCGGTGTATCGACGGGGTTACCCGAATGGGCCGGATCAAGGGCAAGATCAAGAAACGGGCATGGATACGGGAAGGCGATACAATCATCGTCACCCCCTGGAGCTTTCAGGACGCGAAATGTGATATCATCTACCGTTATCTTAAGCCCCAGACGGACTGGCTGCGGAAAAACCGGTATATTTAACCGGGAATTTTTTGACAGAAATTGGGAGTACCAAAATGGGACATATCCGGACAGATTCCAAAACACGATACCATCTTGCTTTTCTTATCTGTGATTATCTTCTGAAGAAAAATATCACGCATGCTGATGTAACAGCACGGGATATTGCCACATTTCATCACCTGCCACAAACATCCTGCCGGTCGATCAGTGCACTGCTGAATTTTCTATATACCAGCCACATCAGGAAACCGGGCTTGGGATTTTATATCCTTGGAACGCAGGGCAAAAAAAAGGGCGATTATCCCCACCGGTTTTCCATCGAACTGATTGACGGGGCTAAAGGACTATTATAATTTTTAAGCACCCCAATTTTTTGCGGATGAAATTTCTGGATGAAAACTTTCGGGACTGGATTTTTTTGCTTTTAAAATTTTTTGTACCGGGAATTTTTGCAATTAAAAATTTTTTCAGCCGGTTTTTCCCGACCTTTAATATGCCGGCTGAATGATCCGGGAGAATAAAAAAATCTTCAATATCAGGAGCCCGATTTCCATACTGCCAGCAGGACGAGCATGGCAACCGGAAGCAGGATGTCAAAATACACGACAACACCGGCATTATAGGGCGAGATGTTCTTGTTTTTCCTTATGTCAAGGATGTGCCCTATACCCATGAAAAAGAGCATAAAAGATGATCCAATGACGGTTGCGACCAGAAAATTATCCCGCAGGAAAAATGAGATTACTCCAAGGATGCCAAATGCAGCGTCCGCAGCGGCAACCTCCTTCTGGAACGGGCTGCCGGGCTGCCAGCCGATCTTCCGGGCGATTTTATCGGCAGCAGGCCTGTACCAGTGCATGAAGCCGGCCAAAATGCCCTGGATTCCGACACTGAATAATACGATATACACAAGAACCGTTTCGGGCACACCTGTCTTTTTTAACACAATTTCGCCTGCGGCAAAGAGAAGGGCGATGACCAGTATTATTACTGCATAATTATTCCAGATACGTTCGTTTAAATCCGGCATGGTACCACAGGAATTACCTGCACGTTTCGGGATAAATGTGTTTTTCACAAAAATCTTTTTTCGCTCTGTAGAAATCATCGTTTTTCATAACGTTCTTGGGGGCGTTTGCCATTCCCCGCAGGGAAGGGCAAACTGGAGAAGATGTCCTGATGGACATCTTCGATATGCGACTGTAAAGGAGCACGAGAAGACATCTGTTGGGATGTCTTCGAGTTACATTGCCCCCGCCACTGCGGCACTAAAAAAAAGGTCTGACGACCATTTTTACGAGTCCACCATCCTTTAAGGATAGCAGACATCCCCCCTTGCGATATCCGTCGAAAACCGGTATATCATGGGTCTCTGGTAATGAGGTGAGATCAGGGATTTCTACAGAGCCCCTTTTTTCGCTCTGGCGCCTGTGTCCACCCGAACATGGGAACTATGCCCTTTTTTCATCTTCCCCGCATTACATCCCGCCGTTCTGGTGCTGGTTGCCTGTCCGCAGTTAAACCTGCGAGGGGGATCGCGTTGTTATTGCAGATGATGTGTTTCTCCCAGAATAGAACGGGGCATGCGCATTAGGCCACCATATCGTATGAGAGCACAAACCGGATACCATACGGGCGATGCCCGGAGAAAAGGAGTGTGAAAATTTTAAAAATTCGCTTCACCGGCCTTCGTCGGGTCGTACCGCCCGGCCGGAACCGGGGTCTGGGCGGGTGCAGGGGTGTTGACCGGTAAAACGGAAGGAGTTACCGCAGGGCCCGGCTGAACGTCGGGGATATGGGTGTGCCGGTCCCTGCCCGGCAGATAGATGCGGGTGTCATCGACAGTTTCGCATGTGCCGTTGATCTTCAGGCAGTACGCGTTTGCAAGTGCCTGCGATGCCGAATTCGGCGGCCAGGGAGGCATGCTGTTTTCCGTTCCAAGGTGTGTGGCATAGGTAACTGCATCCGCAAAGCTCATTGGGGGCATCGTCTTCTGGAGATACCCGATGGTGACTCCACCGGTCCGGTCCGTCCCCAGCACGCAGTGGTAATAGATCAGGCGTTTTTTCCCGGAAGGATCGCCTGTGGCCATGAGCGTGCCGATCTCATCGATGAGGTGCGCATAACTGCAGGTGGCGCCGGTGTCGGTGTTGAGGATCTCCTGGCACTGGTCGTCATTGCCGCCATCACAGAACCCTACCGTTGACCATACAAGGCTGCCCTTCTGCCCACCGGGAAGGGTGCCGTCGGTGAGCGGTTCAGAACAACTGCTGTAGCTGCCCCCGAAGTCCCGCTGCTCTATTGCAAAGTAAGCGGGATTGATATCACCGTGGTCGAGAAGACTTATGACAATCACGTGATACTCATCAAGATTGAAATTCTGGAGTCCCGATGCAAGTGCAGCTTTTTTCCCGGGAGTAAAATAGACCGGGGCAAAGGTCTTCTGGTTCTGGATCATCGCGTTGAGCTCGTCATAGGCAAAGCGCCAGTCAGAATGGTTCATGCACGGGCTTGCTTTCGGATCGTTTCCCTTCCCGTTCCGTATGATCAGGGGCGTCGGGCCCCGCACGAGAATATTCCCGTTCGACTCCGAGATATCCACGACCGTGGGGGCGGCAAGCTGCACCCGGTTCTCTTCCTGCAGGTTGAACCGGTTCCAGCAGCAGGTTCCATCAAGGGCGGCGGGTTTTTCATTGCAGGCTGCCACCTCAGCTGCGGCCACGAACCCTGCAAGGAGGATCAGGCAGATGCAGAGGGGTGCAACGCGTCGCGGGTTCATATGATGGCTCCGGTTTTGTTCATATGGGTCAGTTATAATTGATGGGTAATATACCATTAATACACCTGATTCTATGCTTTGTTCTCGTCGATCATTCCAGTAGAATTTTATTTCCAGATTTCGCAATAAAAAGTGCAGAAAAATTTCAACCGGTTTGTGAATTACTCTATTGATTTCTATAATCCAGTGATTGCCCCGCCCAGCGCGGCGCCTCGAAGAACTCATCAGAGTTCTTCTCAAATCAGCCCTTGCTGATGCAACGGTCTATACTCCCTTATCGCGCGGCAGGCCGGTCGGTTTATCTCAAAAATGATAATCTGGTATTTTTCACTTGATTTTAAAAAACCTCTCAAAACATGCCTTATAGCGTAAAACCCGGCGAGGCGTTTTGCACTTAGGTGTATCGTAAATGGGGAATGCCACTGCGGCAGGGGCGAAGACTGAGTGGTCTGTCAGTACCACGAAGATGAGAAGAATTCGTCAGAGTTCTTCGAATTATCAAACCACGAAGTGGTGAGAAACGAGAATATTCAGAAAGAATCTTCGAATTGTCGAACCACGAAGTGGTGAGACTGGAGAAGAACTCATCAGAGTTCTTCGAAGCAGTGTTAACGCATCCAATCCCAAAATAGACCAATATCCACCTCTTTTGAGATTCCGATTGGTCATAATTGTTGTGTCCAGCACTATACAATAAAAGGCAACTTACCGATCATTATATTGTTATTCCTGCCAACAATTGATCGATGTGTTCGTATGTACCGCGGGCAGATGTTTATCCTTAAAGGGATCATTGGAATAATATTCGGGATCATTGCGGTGGCAATACCGGGTTTTACCCTTGGGACGTTATTTACAATCTTCGGGCTGTTCATCATTGCAGCGGGCATCATCGCGTTTCTTTTCGCGGTCACGTCCCACCCAAAAGACTCCTCGCTGTGGTTCTGGCTCTCACTGGGCATCCTTGCGCTTGGCCTGTTGTCCGTGTTATTTCCAGAGATGATCGCGTTATCATTTGCCATCATCATCGCAGGCTGGGCGCTCATCACCGGTATATTTGATCTCGAACACTGCATCACAGGGCGACGGTACTTTTATTATCTTTTCGGGGGCATGTCCGGCACATTTATCGCTCTCCTTGTAGCTCTCCTGTATTTTGTCCCGGCATTGCGGGCTGATTACCTGATGACGACGTTTGGCGTGTTTGTCTTTGTGTTCGGCATCTTTTCACTGGTGATCGGCATGATGATCATCAAAGGAAAGATGCAGGATGCCATCCGGGTTCCCTCCGGTCAGGAGTGAGGTGCGGTACATCCTTCTTTATGCAAGGCGGATGCTGCCCCGCACCACAACCCCGGCAAAGGCATTTTATCAGGATTATTCCTGCGGGTTCCGTGTTTCATGTATGATGTGATTGTTATTGGTGCAGGCCCTGCGGGCAGTGCCGCAGCGCGGATTTGTGCAAAAAGCGGCCTTGATACTCTCTGCATCGAGGAGCACGGCACGGTGGGGTACCCGGTGCAGTGCGCCGGGCTGCTCTCGAATGCCGCCTTTGACGAATGCGGGGTATCGCAGCGCCCCGTGCTCAATACTGTCAGCGGGGCACGTATCGTGTCCGGTTATGGCAGCGAACTGCTCTTTGACGCAAAGACAACAAAAGCCGTTGTTGTCGACCGTTGTATGCTGGACCGGGAAATGGCAGAGCGGGCAGCAGACTGCGGTGCTGAGTTCCGGCTGAAGACCGGCGTGTATGGCGTGAACGGGACTACCGTCCTCACCCGGGGGATCAACGGCCACGAGGAATTTTCAGGAAATCTTCTGGTCGCAGCAGACGGCCCCCGCAGCACCATCGCCCGCCTTCTGGGAATGGAACGCCAGAAGGTCTACCTTGCGGGGATACAGGCGGATATGCCGTACGAATGCAATCCATCGGTTGTGGAGATCTATCCGGATGCATCGCCTGATTTTTTCGGCTGGCTGATCCCTGCAGGCAAGGGCAGGGTCCGTATCGGTCTCTGCACAAAAACACAGGCACCGGAACGGTTTGCCGCATTTGTGAAACGGTTCGGGACAACCTTCACGCATATTGTCACCGGAACGCTGCCGCTCGGCCTGATGCCACGGACATACGGGCACCGGACGTTATTTGTGGGTGATGCTGCCGGGTTTCCGAAGCCAACGTCGGGCGGAGGGATATATACCGGTATCCGCTCTGCGCGGCACGCGGCTGCAGTGGCAGCGGATGCCTGCGAACAGGGGAGGTTTGATGATGCGGTGCTCGCCGGTTACGAGCAGCGGTGGAAGGCAGATATCGGGCGTGAACTCGAGCTGGGGTTCCGGCTCTATGCCATGCGTCAGGAGATGTCTCCGGAAGATATTGACCGGATCCTGAGGGCGCTCAATGACCCGGAGGTCGTTGCCACCATCGTGCAGTACGGCGATATGGACCGCCCCGGAACTCTGGTTAGAAAACTGCTAAAAAAACCCGCGATTCTTGCCTTGGCCGGACCGCTGCTGAAATCCGGTATCCGCTCGCTCGTTGGATGACCGGGAAAAATCCGGTAGCTCCCTGACGGGCCTGGACGCGGGTGCCTATGCATCCCTTCTTTTCAGCAGATCCGGCCGGATATGCACCAGATATGCCACCATGAACCCGGTGATCACCGACTCGATCACGGCAACAGCAAGGTTAATTGCGACGAGAAGTGAGAGCCCGGCAAGGACCTGATCCGCGCTCTGGGTAACCCCCTGGATCCCGGAGATGAGGATAATGGCAACCATGACCCCATTGCCGCAAACAAGCCCGGAAAATGTCGCAGTGGCGGCACAGACAAACGGGCTTTTTACTGCTTTTGAAAACAGGTAATAGAGGGCTCCTGCCACCACCACTTCGGTCACGTTGACAAGCACGTTTGCCCCGATCATGCTCCAGCCGCCATGCCCGATTGCGGCGGCGAGGATATTGATAATGAATACAATGAGGCAGCCGACGGCCGGGCCGGTGAGGATGCCAACCAGCGGGGTCATGCTGAGGTGGACCCCGCCGGCAACCGGTATCTCGAATAAAAAGACCACGAACAACGCTGCGGTGCAGAACCCGGCGAGCGTGACAAGGCGGCCGTCGATCTTTTTTACTGACCGCAGCCAGAGAACCGAACCCCCGATAATCAGGATTGCGGCGATCCACCAGACCGCGACCCAGAACAGTGCCAGTGTCCCGTCTTCAAGATGTATATGTGCCATGATCGTTCACCGGATGCTGTAACTTTGGGGGTTGTTGTATTCTCATCACTCACCATTATCGCAGGAAAATATCAAGGTTATTGAAAAGTTGGGCTTACTCCAATTTTTTTATATCGCGCAGGTCTCCCCCCTTTCATTCACGAAGCTTGGCAATGACTTCGTCCAGCCGGACCGGCTGCCCGCGTGGGCTGATTTCATGCCGGGCGCAGTATTCGAGATATACCCGGACCAGCACCGGAATTTTCAAACCTGCCTCTGCGATAAGGTCCGGGTCATAGAAGATCTCCGCAGGAGCACCTTCGGCAAAAACCGAACCGTTTTTTACCAGGCACACCCGGTCAGCGATCCGTGCGGCAAGGTCGAGGTCATGGGTTGCGATCACAACACTGATGCCATGCCGGTTCTTGAAATCGAGGATGAGCCTCTCGATCATCTCACAGTGAACAGGGTCAAGATCCGAGGTCGGTTCGTCGAGTGCGATAATCCGGGGCTTCATGGCAAGGATACCGGCGATCGAGACCAGCCGTTTCTGTCCCCCGCTCAGATAGTTGGGCAATTTGTGGATGAGATCCGCAGCACCCACCGCTTCAAGCGCGCCCATCGCAGCCGTTTTTGCTTCAGCAACGGACATGCCCATGTTAAGGGGCCCGAACATCACATCATCGATGACGGTCGGGGCAAAGAGCTGGTCTTCAGACCGCTGGAACACGATGCCCACCTCCTTCCAGAGATCTTTGCGTTCTCCGCCGACAATCGACCTGCCATTGACCCAGATATCTCCCTGCGAAGGGGTGAGGAGCCCGTTTAAGTGTTCGATCAACGTGGACTTGCCCGATCCGTTGGGACCGCAGAGCGCGACAATCTCGTTTTTTAACACGGAGAAGCACATGTCGTGGATCCCAACACTCCCGTCAGGGTAGGTATGGCTGGCACAGTCCACATGGATCAGTTCCCGTTCCCGGTCAACGGGCGGGCAGTGGGGGGCAAGGGGATCCCTGCGTATTACCGTCATGTTACTACCCACCTGTGCCTGGAACCATCCACGTGACAATGGCAATCGTGATCGCAAACGCGCAAATGACCCCGTAACCGCACCAGCCGGGTCGCGGGATTCCAGTCCCTGCAACGTACGACCCCTGATATCCGCGTGCATTCATTGCCTTGTTAACCCGTTCCGCCCTTTCGAAGGAACGGATGAACACGAGCGCAAAGATTTCGGCAAACAGCCTTCCCTGCACCCACACGGAACGGATGATCCCGCCGCCCCGGGACCGTACTGCCTTGATCATAGTGCCGGCCATGGCAAGGGTCAGGAACAGAAACCGGTATGCAAGTAAGAAGATCTGGTCAAGGGGAGAGGGAAAAAGGCGGGAGATCATACCTGAGAAGTGCCGGTACCGCGTTGTCATTAAGAAGAACAATGAGAAGGTAACCGATATCATGGCTTTGAGAAGGAGGGTGATCACAAGGATGGCGCCGTTGTCCGATAGTGAAATGGCAACCCCTGCAATCGAAAAAGAGACGAGTGCGGTTCCTGGTTCGCCCCATGCCATGATCCCCACCAGTGAAAGTACAAACACGAGCGGCAGGAGATACCATGCGAACAGTTTTTTTAACGGGAGCCCGGCACTCCAGTATACCAGAAGGACCATGAGGTAGAGTCCTGCACAGACAACGAGGTTACGGGTGAGCGTTACAAGCAGGATCACACATACGAGTGCAGCGAACTTCGTCCATGGGCTCACCTTTGAAAAGAACGAGTCCCCGCGTTCGGCATACGCGGTGATCAGGTCAAGATCCGGAATATGCTGCGAGATCATCGTGGAACTCATACAAAAACCTCATGGAACATCAGGAATGGACGTGTTCCCGGTTCTTTTTTTCGTCCGGTTTTCCTCCCCCATGCACCCGGTATCATGGGTGATTGAACCGCAGGTGCCTTCCTGCGGGTGCCCCATCGTCCGGCAGATCCGGTCAACTGCGTTCTTTGTGACATAGCTCTCGAATCGCGATGCCTCTTTGCATGCCGCTTCCTGTGAAAACCCGTAATGCGTCAGCATGAGGCTGAGGATCCGGTGCCGTTTTACAAAAAATCCGGCATACTGTTTTCCCCGGCTGGAGAGCACGATCCTCTGGTACGGGGCATGAGTAAGAAACCCACGTTCAGTCAGGTCACTGATCGTTTTTGAGATCGTGGAAGCATCAACCGAAAAGTGGGTGGCGAGATCTATAGTCTTTGCTGATCCTCCGCGCTCGTAGATATACTTGAGATATTCGACCTTCCGTGCCGGGAGGTCATGCCCGTTCTCATCAGCCATACAGACTTCAGTTGAACCTGCCAAATCATGAAGGTTTGGAGTGATGCCAACTTTTAAGGCAGCATCGAGTGAATGGGAAAGATTGGGACTTCATTAAGGGAAATAGAGAGCAACCAGCCCTGCAATCTTTTATTAATCTGACCATACATGTTGTGTTGGGCATCTTTGTAAAGGGTTATGCTTAATAGAGATTTGTGTGTATGATACAATCGTTATTTTCAGGAAAAACCTGCATAACAATCGTTATTTTAATATTTTTTTTAACACCCGGATCCGGTGCTATGGCACACAGTGACAATTCCCTTGCCATTGTTGTACAAGATATAAAGACCGGAGAACCTTTGGGAGGAGCTGTGATCTATCTGGATGGGGCGTTTAAAGGGACAACCTCCCCGCAGGAAGCTGGCGGAACCCTGCAATTACATGATATTAAGAACGGGACACACACGATGAGGATTACCCTGATGGGATACAGGGACGAATATATAAAACTTCTCATCCCGGATGAAAAAAAGGTTGAAGTGATGATGAATAAAGGATTTCTGTATTCCCTGAACCGGGATGACCATTATGCTAAAGGAATAAATATTATCTTTATTCCCTCATCGACTACCTTCAACTGCACGGAAAATAAAAAAGTTCCTGTCTCAACCTATACAAAAAATGAAAGCAGGTTCAGAGAAGATGTCCTGCAAATCATAAACCGCACCTTCCTGAACCTTGATCGGATCACATCCCCCTTGGTTCCTCTCCCGGCACAGTACCAGGACAGGTTTAATTTTTATTATTATTACAATCCGAAATTTTTTGCCGATGCGTTTTCAGGTTGTGCCGGAACTGTCCCGGATGCTTACTGGAATGATGTGACTTTTGGGGATATCACGGTCATTCTCTACCCTGCATACTACGGGACGTATTCCAATACTGCCTGCCTGCCTGCCGGGTGTTATAAGGCATCAGGCCCGGGAAGAAGACTCATGAAAACACCGGCCGACAAAGAATTATTGTTCACCCATGAAACCGGCCATGCAGTATTCGGGCTCGTTGATACTTACTGCGGCACCACCTATTATTTCGAGAACTTCCCGCACCCGAATGTCTGGTCGTCATATGACAAATGCAGGGAAGATGCGATGGCTGATAAGCGAAATTCTACAAACTGCAGGCAGATCGAACAAAAATCTCCCATTACCTGCTCAAAGCAGTTCTGGCGCTGGGATCCTGACCCCGATATTATGCAAAATGTATTTTCCGGAACCTTCGGCGCAGCATCTACTCAGCGCATTAGCTATATACTAGACAATGCATGGAGTGGATCGCCATGAGATGGAACACGATTCTTTTTGTTGTCGCATGCCTTGCAGTGCTGTCATTTGCAGTGCCTGTTCATACACAGCCTCTCCACGGATATGAAAAAATACTCGTGATTCAGCTCGATTACGACAATGGAGTCTATCATGAGGAGTCGCAGTATATCCGGTACGGACAGGGCCCAAATCTCAACATCATGTCGGGTAATCTCAGAGCAGTTATCTCGGATGTTAATGATAAAGAAATCAAATCATTTTTTGTCATGGAGCCCGGAATTGCGACAGGGGACTCAATCGGTACCACCGAAGGGGGCATTCCCAACCTTAAAGAATATTTGGAACTGTCCGGTTCCGATGAAATTGTCTTAACCATCCCCTACAAGCCGGATATGCAGGTGTTAAGGCTCTATGATGCACAGGGTAACACCCCCATCATCTCCGTCGACCTCACCGTTTCACCCTCAGTATTCTGCGCAGATTATCCTGCAGATCCCGATTGCATCCAGCTCAATCTGCAATCCCGCAGACCTGCACCGGACACGAATATCCCCGCGTTTTATTTTTCGATTTTTGTCGTTCTCATCGTAATCGCAGCGACAACAGCATTCATTTTTAAGCGAAGAAAAACCGTGTCAGAAATTTTAAGGAAAAAGAGAGTCCTTATTGTTGATGATGAGCCGGATCTCGTTGAACTGGTCAGACTGCTTCTCGAAAAGCAGGGATATCAAAGTATGTCTGCCCCCGGCGGGAAAGAATGCCTGGATCTAATCAGGCAAAAGAAAAATATTCCTGATGTCATTCTCCTTGACATCATGATGAAGCCCATGGATGGCTGGGAAACCCTTGAACAGATAAAAACCAATCCTGAAACAAAGGATATTCCTGTCCTGATGCTCACCGGGAAACAGCTCACTGCCGCAGAGGCGAAACAATACCACGTCTGTATTGAGGATTATATCATGAAACCATTTGAAAAAGTTCAACTTTATTCAGCGATCGAACATGTCCTGATCCGGAAAAAAAATATCAGTGAGAATGTTTCTATTGCCAAAAAGGCAGGGGTTGCGCAGGAGACGTTCTGTGAATATGCAAAACTCTCAAGGCATGTTGATGTGAATAAAAAACTGATTGGTCTCCTTCAGCAGGCCTACGGCATGCAGAGCATAAACGATTTGAAAGACGGTGAAGAGTACAGGATTATCGAACATATGATTATCAATACGAGATACAGTGAAGACCGTCTTGAACAGATACAACGTGAAATTTTTTCAGCATTCACAGCAAAAGGGTATCCGGTCCCTGTCTGGTGATCGGGACCGTGTACAATTTCAAGGAACGATAGCCGATCCGATACTTGTTGCCAAAATCCGGTTAATGTCAAACAATAATAAAAGACCAGACCTGATAACAAATCCAAACATTTTTTAAATACCAAATCTTACAAAAGTATACAATCGTATTACTAATCAATGGTGACTACATGCACATACCTGACGCATTTATACCGATCCCGCAGGGCATTGTATACTGGATCGTTGCCCTGGTCTTTGTTGCACTTGCATTACGGTGGGCAAAGAATGAAATGAGCGAAGAAAAGATCCCGCTGATTGCAGTTCTTGCAGCCGGTATCTTTGCCCTCCAGTCTTTCAACCTTCCCGTCTCCATGGGGACGAGCGGGCATCTTGTCGGAGGCGCACTTGCAGCAATCGTGCTTGGATCACCCTTTGCCGCGGTCTTTATCCTGACACTCGTCCTTATCGTGCAGGGGGTCTTGTTTGGAGACGGCGGGATCACGACCATGGGTGCGAATATCCTGAATATGGGAGTGATCGGGGGCTTTGTCGGTTTCTACACTTTTAAGGGACTGATGGCAGCGACAAAAAATGTGAGCATCGCTGCATTCGTGGCAGCATGGCTTGCCTGCCTTATCCCGGCGCTTGCCTGTGCTGTTGAGATGTATTTAGCCGGCACCTTCCCGCTCAGGGAGGGATTGGTTGCAATGGGGTTATACCATGCGCTGATCGGGGTAATCGAAGGGTTCGTCACTGTCGTTGCTATCCACCTTATTGTTGCAGCCCGCCCGGATATTGTTGATTTTAAGATCGCAGCAAAAGATGCACAAGGAGTGAACGTGTAATGGATAACAAGACCTTCCTCGTAATTGGTATTATTGTTGCACTGCTTATCGGCGTGGTTGCCGTGTTCCTTGCGTCGGGAGATCCCGATGGCCTTGAGAGCACTGCGCTCATCGTGCAGGGGCAAAAAAGCCTTACCGGCGATACACCTCCTGATGCTGAAATCCACGAAGATACGACCGGGAAATTCTCATACGAGTCGCCCATGCCGGATTATTCACTCGGTGAAGGACTTGGGCCATTGGGCGGCATCGTTGCGATAGTTGCCGGAACACTGCTTGCCTTTGCACTTGTGCTGGGCATCTCAAAACTGCTTGTTCTTAAGAAAAAACAGAAAGAAGCGCAGGTAAACCAATAGGACTATAATTTTTTTCACCCAATGTACCTGACACATGCACCTCATTGAAACACGGGATCTCTGTTATTCTTACCCCCATAGCGTCCGGGCACTGGAAGGGATCAATTTTATCGCCCCGCGGAATGCGAGGATTGCGGTTATCGGTTCAAACGGTGCCGGCAAGAGCACGCTTTTCAAGCACTTCAATGGTATCTTTAAACCTACTTCAGGCTCGGTCCTTATCAGGGGAGAACCTATCACAAAACATAATATCCGTGAGGTGCGGAAGTTCGTCGGGATCGTGTTCCAGAATGCTGACGACCAGATCTTTTCCCCCACGGTCGAGCAGGATGTCGCCTTTGGCCCGACCAACCTTGGCCTGGATGAAGAGACGATCCACCACAGGGTGCATGAAGCCTTAAAAATTGTCGGGATAGAGGACCTTGCCGGGCGTGTCCCCCACCACCTGAGCGGCGGGGAGAAAAAGCGTGTCGCCATTGCCGGAGTCATCGCCATGGAACCGGAAGTGCTGGTGCTCGATGAACCGACCGCCGGCCTTGACCCTCAGGGCGTCCACGACCTCATCGGTTTTGTCAACTCTCTCTCAAGGAAATACGGGATGACGGTCATCTTCTCAACCCATGATGTCGCTCTTGTCGCCGAGGTTGCAGACTATATCTACGTCATGAACAAGGGACGGTTTGTCGCGGAAGGTTCAGTGGAGGAAATTTTCATCCAGCCGGACATGCTCAAATCCATGCGTCTTGATGTCCCTGTCCTGCCAAAGCTGATCCAGTCGCTGAAGAAAAATGGCGTTCCCGTTACCATGGCATATACCTACGATGATGCCGAAAAGGTCCTGATACAGGCATTCAAAGGAAAGATATGATCGAAGAGCTTTTCCTAATTGAAAAACAGGCATACCGCGACAGCTTCATACACCGGCTTGATGCACGTGTTAAGATCATACTTGCGTTTGCCGTTATCATCGCTATTGTGGCTGTCCCTTATTCCCCGATGGTCTATACGGTTGGTGCCATCTTTTTTTTATTTTTTATACTTTTATGGGCAGCGTCAAAATTATCCCCGTTCGTTTATGCAAAACGGCTGCTTGCGATTGTCCCGATTTGGGGGATTATTATCTTTTTCCAGATTTTTTTCAAAAACAAGTATTATACAGATTACCATGTCCTTTTCTCCTTGCCGCTGGGTATCAACATCTATACCGAATCCATTGAGTTCGCGTCCATTCTCGCAGTAAAATTTCTTGTCTGTATATCTTTTATCATCCTTCTCTCATCCACAACAAAACTGCAGGACCTCCTGCAGGGAGCAAGCCGTCTCGGACTTCCTGCAGAGATCGCTCTCGCGCTTGGCATGATGATCCGCTACCTCTTTGTTTTCGGGTACATTTTCCGTAAGATCAACCACACGCTGGAAACCCGGTGTTTCGATCCATTCGACCCGGCGCTTCCTTACCGGTACCGGCTACGGCAGCTGGGATACACGATCGGGACAATGTTTATCCGGTCCTATGAACAGGGCGAACGGGTATACACCAGTATGCTCTGCCGGGGGTACGGGAGGGACAGCCATCTTTTTATCACAAAAAAGCCATTAAAACGGAGCGAATGGGTTTTTCTATCCATCAGCCTGTTCCTTGTCGTGTCAATCCCTGTCTCGATCTGGATCACCGCAACCCGTCTTATCTGACCCAAGCTTTTTTTTAAATCCAGCTAATATCATCACTCATGGAGAACAAATTCGGGCGGGGTTTTATCACGACCATCGTGCTGATCGCAAAACATTTCGCAATGCCGCCGGAGCAGGCATGGTTCGGGGTGGCGGATCACCTTGATGGGCTTGTCATGCCCGACCGGTTCAGGGGGACCGAGATTGAGGAGATAGTGACACTGCTGCGGAAAAAAGTGGTCTGGCACCAGCCTGGTACGATGGACAAGGAAGACGCACGCGACGTGATTGCAGTCCTCAACCGCCTTGTCCTCGCGATAGATCGGGAACTGGGCATCAGGGACCCGGATATCGGGACATATCATTAAAACGAAAAAATCAGAATTTTTACCGCACCCGGCAGGTCAGATAATAAATCCGGCGCCGTAAAGAACGCAGCTTTTGAAAAAATGCCGGATTATCCCTGATTTCACACTGTATTTTACGTCGGTGCAACAAGGTTTTATTCTATTAAAACCTATATTTATTGTGAAACGCACAGGTATTTGCGCGGCTTTTTTGAAACAAAGCCAGAATTTTCTTAAAGGAGGTTTTCTTTGAACGATACGTACGATGCGTCCCATATCACTGTACTCGAGGGGCTTGCACCGGTGCGGGAGCGGCCCGCGATGTACATCGGGAGCACCGACACCCGCGGGCTCCACCATATTGTCTATGAAGTAGTGGACAACTCCATTGATGAAGCGCTCGCAGGGTTCTGTACCCTGATCTCGGTCGTGATCAACAGCGACGGTTCGATCACGGTGGATGACAACGGGCGGGGTATACCTGTCGACCGGATGGAAAAGAACGGGAAGTCAGCCCTCGAAGTAGTGCTCACCGTCCTTCATGCCGGTGGCAAGTTCGACAAGGCGACCTACCAGGTTTCCGGGGGCCTGCATGGCGTCGGCGTGTCGGTAGTCAACGCGCTCTCGGCATCGCTTGCTGCGCGTGTCTTCCGCGACGGCAACATCTATGACATGCGGTTTGCACAGGGGAAGCCGGTCTCGCCAATCTCGCAGCGCGAGGAGACGCTTGAAGAACTCCTTTCACGGTACCAGCACTGGTACGGCAGCCCTGCCCCGTTCACGCGTACTGCCCCAAAGGAAAATATTCCCGGTCAGCAGGAAGTCACGAAGATCCCTTCAACATCCGATGAGATCGAACGGCTGAACCGGCGCCGGTTCCTCGCCGAATTCGGGTACCGGATGACCGGGACGAGGATCACGTTCCTTCCCGACAGCACCATCTTCGAGACGATACGGTTCGATTACGATACGCTTGCACACCGGCTCAGGGAGCTGGCGTTTTTAAACGCAGGTGTCACTATCAGGATAAACGATGACCGTTCCGGTGACCGGACCACCTACTGCTACGCGGGAGGGCTATCCGAATTCGTTAAATACTTAAACGAGGGTGCTGACTGCCTCCACCCGGACCCGATCGATATCACGAAGAAAGACGAAGCAAACAAGATCGAGATCGAGGTTGCGATGCAGTACACCACGGGCTATGACGAGAAGATCTACTCGTACGTGAATTCTGTCAATACCCGCGAGGGCGGGACGCATCTCGAAGGGTTCCGCAGCGCGATCACCAAGTCCATCAATGCGATGGCAAAGCGCAACGGCATCATCAAGGAGAACTCCGCGCTCACCATCCGTGGCGAGGATACGCGGGAAGGGCTCACGTCGGTTATCTCCGTAAAAATGGCAAGCCCCCAGTTCGAGGGCCAGACCAAGATGCGCCTTGGCAACAGCAACGTAAAAGGGATCGTGGACTCGCTTGTGTATGCGGCGCTCACCGAATACTTTGACGAAAATCCCAAGGTGCTCCAGATCATCGTGGAAAAAGCGATGTCAGCGGCAAAAGCCCGGGAAGCTGCGCGGAACGCCCGCGAGCTCGCCCGCCGGAAAAGTTCCCTTGAGAGCAGCGGGCTTCCCGGCAAACTCGCCGATTGCTCGGAGCGCGACCCGGCAAAGAGCGAGATCTATATCGTGGAAGGGGACTCAGCCGGGGGCAGTGCAAAACAGGGACGTGACCGCCGGTTCCAGGCGATTCTCCCGCTGCGGGGCAAGATCCTCAATGTGGAGAAAGCCGGCGAACACCAGATCCTCAAGAACGCCGAGATTCAGACGCTCATCTCGGCAATCGGCACCGGCGCCGGCGAGAAATTCGATGCAGAGCGGGCCCGGTACCACCACATCGTGATCATGACCGATGCCGACGTGGACGGTGCGCACATCCGCACGCTGCTCCTGACCTTCTTCTACCGTTACATGCTCAAACTGATCGAGGCAGGATATATCTACATCGCCCAGCCCCCCCTGTTCCGCATCTCGAAGGGGAAGGAAGAGAAGTACGTGTACACAGAAGACGAAATGCAGACGGTCTCGGCTGCCATGGGTGACAAAGGCGTTTCCATCCAGCGCTACAAGGGTCTTGGTGAGATGAACGCCCAGCAGCTCTGGGATACGACAATGAGCCCGGAGCACCGGGTCTTCAAACAGGTCAACATTGAGGACGCAATGGAGGCAAACGAGATCTTCAAGACCCTGATGGGAAAAGATGTGGAGATGCGGAAGAATTTCATCATGCGCCATGCAAAGGAGGTGACCAACCTTGACATCTGATAAGACTCCCCCGGCAAGTGGCCCCCTGACACACCGGGTCGAGCCGATCAGTATCGAGCACGAGATGAAGACCTCGTACATCAACTATGCGATGAGTGTCATCATCGGCCGGGCAATCCCGGACGTCCGGGACGGCCTCAAGCCGGTTCACCGCAAGTCGCTCTTTGCGATGTGGGAGATGGGCAACACCAGCGACAAGCCCACCAAGAAGAGCGCGAGGGTGGTTGGTGAAGTGATGGGTAAGTACCACCCCCACGGGGATGCCTCCATCTACGATACGATCGTCAAGATGGCCCAGCCATTCTCGTACCGGCACATGCTCGTGCAGGGGCAGGGCAACTTCGGTTCCGTGGACGGCGACGCTGCGGCTGCGAGCAGGTACACCGAGGTCAGGCTCTTCCCGTATGCCGAAGCGCTTCTTGAGGATCTCGACAAGGAGACCGTGAAGTTCATCCCTAACTATGACGAGTCGCTGAAGGAACCCACGGTTCTCCCGGCAAAGATCCCGAACCTGCTCGTCAACGGGACGGACGGTATCGCGGTCGGTATGGCCACAAAGATGCCGCCCCATAACCTCCGCGAGGTCTGCGCCGCGGTGACCCGGTATCTTGACAACCCGCAGGTCACCGTCGAAGACCTGATGCAGGTCATGCCGGCCCCCGATTTCCCGACCGGAGGTCTCCTGATGGGCACAGAAGGCGCCCGGAACATATACTCCACCGGGCAGGGCAAACTGGTCGTCCGTGGTGTCGCGAATATCGAAGAGGCTGAGGGAGGAAACCGGGGCGACCGGATCATTGTCACCGAACTCCCGTACCAGGTGAACAAGGCGCAGTGGATCACCACCATCGCCGAGATGGTAAAAGACAAGAAGATCGACGGCATCTCCGACATCCGTGATGAGTCCGACAAGGAGGGCATACGTGTCGTCTTCGAGCTTCGCAAGGGCACGATGTCACCGGTCATCTTAAACAACCTGTACAAGAACACCGCACTTGAATCCAGTTTCTGGGCATCAAACCTTGCGATTGTTGACGGCCAGCCGAAGATCCTCAACCTGCATGCCCTGCTCGGCCACTTCGTCCATCACCGTATCGAGGTGATCCGGCGAAGATCCGGGTTCGATTTGAAAAAGGCACAGGAAAAGGTGCACATCCTTAATGGTCTCTTAGTCGCGCTCTCCAAGATCGATTTGGTCATCGCCGCGATCCGCGCATCGGACACAGTCGATAATGCGCGCAATGCCCTTATTGTGAAATTCGGGCTTGACGAGCCGCAGGCAAACGCGATCCTCCAGATGCAGCTCCGCCGGCTCGCGGCGCTTGAGCAGCAGAAGATCACGGACGAGAAGAAGGGGCTTGAGGCAGAGATCACCCGGCTGACCACCATCCTATCCAGCGAAGCCAATATAAAAGACGAGATCCGGCGCGAAACTGTTGAGATCTCCGCGAAGTTCGGAGATGCACGCAGGACCCGGATCGAGGTTGACACAAGCGACCTCTCCAGCGAGGACCTGATTGAGGACAAAACAGTGCTTGTCTCGCTTACGACGGCAAATTACATCAAGCGTACTGACCTTGACATCTACCGCAACCAGAGGCGCGGCGGGCACGGCATCACCGGCATGGCAACCAAGGAAGAGGACCTTGTCGATTCGGTCTTTGTTGCGGGCATGAAGGACTACCTGCTCTGCTTCACTAATATCGGGCGCGTATACTGGCTCAAGGTCTACCAGATCCCCGAGAGCTCACGGGTTGCAAAAGGCAAACCTATTGTCAACCTGCTAAACTTAAAAGACGAGGTGGTGACGACGGTCATCCCGATCCGCGAATTCCGGCACGACCACTACCTGCTCTTCGCAACAAAATTCGGGCAGGTAATCAAGATCCCACAGGATGAATTCAGTAACCCGAGGTCCGTGGGGACCAATGCGATAAGACTCCGTGAAAACGACCAGCTGGTAAGTGTCATCCAGACTGACGGGACCAAGGAGATTGTGATGACGACGCGGTTCGGGCGAAGCCTCAGGTTCCATGAAGAGACGGTTCGGACTGTGGCACGGACCGCATTGGGCGTAAGGGGCATGAAGCTGCGGGGCGAGGACACCATTGTCGCAGTGACACTCCTTGAAAAAGACCACCTCCTCACGATCTCTGATGTCGGGTTTGGCAAGCGGACGGAGTTTGATGAGTTCCGCGGGCATGGTCGCGGGACCCTCGGCGTGAAAAACATGCTGCTGGAACGCGATGACAATGCTGTGGTCATCGAGTCGCGGGCAGTCTCATCGGGCGATGAGATTGTCGTGATGACTGCATCAGGGGTTGTCATCCGTACCCGGGTCGATGAGATACGGATCATAGGGCGCGGCACCCGGGGTGTCAGGATCATGCGCCTTGATAAGGGCGACCGTGTTGTCGGCGTTGCGCTCGTCCCGGCCGATGAGATCAACGGGGGTGTGGGTTCAAATGCACCAACAGCCGATAAACAAAAGGATTCCTGACTGGGTTTTTAAAACACAATTTTTTTTAATTTTACAGCATCTGTTCACTATATTAAATAAAAAAACATGTGCAACATGGATCTCTGTTCCTGATGTAATACCAGGGATCTTTTAAAAAGCCGGTTTTTAAACAGTAATGGTTTTGTTATTGTGGAGACGAGATACCGGTAAGGTGAATATTTTCTCATGTTCCGTAAAACATTCCATGTGACATCACAGCGCGAAGGGGAGATCATCAACCTCACGCCGGATATTAAACGGGTTGTAAAGGAGAGCAATGTAAAGGAAGGACTCGTCCACCTCTTTGTCAGGCACTCGACAGCCGCACTCACCACGATCGAGTTTGAGCCAGGTGTACTTGCCGATCTCTCCCGTGCCCTGTCGGTGCTCGCTCCAGATGATGCAGAGTATGCCCATAACACCCGCTGGGGCGACGGCAACGGCCGGTCCCATGTGAAAGCGGCACTGGTCGGCCCATCTCTGACAGTGCCGGTAGAGAACGGAGAACCACTCTGCGGGACATGGCAGCAGGTTGTGCTCCTTGAACTGGACGTGAACGCGGGGCGGGAGAGGGAGGTCGTGTGTACGGTGACCGGGTAATGATTACAGGTTTCTAATAACAAAGTAGTATTTCAGACAGGCTGATCATCCCGCTTTTACAGGCAGTTCCATGACCACTTCACCCTGTTTTCCTTCAGGCTTTTTTCGGGCAAACGCATACACGATCTCATCCCAGGCTTTCTCCAGCAGATCCCAGTAGTACGGTACATCGAACGATCCGGCGATCCACGCCGGATCGACCTGGTACTTCCGCGCATCCCGCACGACATAGCTGACTTTTGAGCCCGGTGCGACTGCAACGCCCTCCTTCCGGTATGCATTCACCGCAGCACCTTCGATGCAGCGGTGCGCGTACGTAAGCCTGCTGATCCGCCGGTGGATTGCCAGATCCGGTGCCTGTGCACCGGGGAGTTCCTGCACAGCATGCCGGTAGATCTCCCTGACCTGATCATGGATCCCCCTGAGATCTTCGATCGTTACAGCTCCCGACATCACGGAAAGCATCCTGCGCTGCATGTTCCGTATATATTCCGGGGTGTCGTGCCTGCGGGCTGCGATCCCCCGGACTTTCATGCTCCCGTCCGAAAGCCGGCCGTAATACCGGTTGTACGAGCCGGACCCGTCATTCTGCGGCAGGAATACGATCCAGTTGAAATGTTCGACCTCCGTGAGCAGCCCGGTCTCCTGCCCGACACGGGCTTTCAGCGCACCGACCGGCGACCCCTGCACCCAGAGGCAGTCAACAATCCCGTGCAGCACACAAAACCCCATGGACTCCGCGATATCCTTGGTGCGCATCAGGATGTCGCGGGACCGGCCGGTGATCCCCTCGTGCACCTCGATCCTGCCGAACTTTGCGTTCTTGTAGCCGGTGTACCCGAAGCATGTGACAAGCATCCATTTGAGGATCGAATCGATGCCGGCATACCGGGGGTCCTGCTTTTTTAACTGTTTTGTTGAAACCCGCAGCGCGAGGAGCGGGGCAAGTACTGCCGGCAGGAACCCCTGCCGTTCCGGGTGTCCGATGGTCTCGGGGGAGAGGTTCGACTGGACAATGATGGAAGGGTACAGCGAAGTGAAGTCGATCTCGTCTGCGTTCCCGTAGGCCCCCGGCACCGGCTGGAACATCATCCCCCCTCGATCTGCTTCCTTAAGTTTGGAGAACCTCCGCACTTTCTCCACATCGCTTTTGCGGAACGGGACGGCAATACCCTGCCTGACCGCTTCGTACACCTCGTACCCGGAGATGAGCGTGCCCGGTGTGAACCGCGATGCAAGGTTTGGGGAGAGCCCGGAGAGCCTCGCTGCCATGAGCACCCCCTCAATCCCTCCCTCCCGGTACACGAAGCTCTGTTCCGTGTCGATCAGGATCCTGCCATCCGGTATGAGCGCCGATTCCTTGTGCTCCATCCGGCCGTAACTCCAGTACGACCGTGCGCTCATCGCCCGGTACTTACCGCTCCGGGAAAAAGGCATATCGAACCCGTGCACCCGGGCCTGCCGCTGCAGTTTCGGCATCCATATGTCGGCATCCGGCATGAGGATCACGTCAGGGTCGCACGCGGTGACAAGCAGGAAGAGGTCGGCGAGCAGATCGCGCTGTGTCCCGTGCAGGTGCCCGGTGCGCCCGTCGCAGACAACATCCGCATCGGAACATGCGGATGAACGCACCGGGTCATCGCGGATCCGGATTTCCATTTTGCACAGGTCGCAGGAAATGTCCGGGGAGAAGCGCGACCCGTTCTCCTTGCAGCAGGGGACTATCCCGCGTTCTGCCATGAAGCGCTGGTCGATACGCACGTCCACGTTGAATAGCTGCGCATCATATTGCGTCTGTTGCTCGATCGCTTCTGCTACAGGACGCCCGGCAAAGACTTTGTATCCCTCAAGATCGCCAAAAATCGTCCTGAACGTGCACTCCTCTGCACGGTATTCGCTCTCCAGCGCCGCGATCATCCCGTGGTGCGGGTGCGGGTCGGGCAGGTACAGGTAGAACGGCGGGTCGTATTCATGCCGTATCTTTTTTATTGTACCGTCCTTGTACCACAGGTCAACGCTGCCCCGGTATACCGAATCAAGGATCCACATCGCGCCCTGCCTGCTCCTGCTCTGTCTGTTCCTGCTTTGCCTGCTCCATCTCCTTGATCAGCTCGACAAGCACGGAGAAGACCGCGGCTTCGAGCGGATCGTCGCAGCCGTAGAATGCCTCGCTTGCATGTTTCTGTGCGAGCCGGGCGAGTTTCTCGCCGTACGTCCGGTCTTTTTCTTTGAGCGCCCGTGACGACCGTGCCCATCGGTCAGCGGTGCTCTTCACCCCCTGCCGGATGCTTGCAAAACTCCTGCCCGTCACGACACCTCCAGTGTCCTCTGCGCAGGGGGGAGCGGGCAGCCGGAGCGCAACGACCGGGCGCTGCGGTGCCGGTGGCAGGCGGGATCAACGGATGGCGCACTATGGAAGATGCGGTCTGCCGAGCGCACCAGTGCGGAGAACGGGCGGTCGATGGCGGGCGTGTACAGGATCAGGAGTGCTTCGCGCCCCACGTCCCTGAGTGCGCCGGCAACCGGGAGGATCATCGCCTCCGCCCCGTCAAACATTGTCGGGTCATGTTCGACAAATACGATGGTGTGCCCCGCTTCTTTTAAAATGGTGAAGAGCTGGTGGGCGGTAAACGCCCTTCTCACCTCAAAGTTTGTCGAGGTGCGGTTGATGGAGGAGAGGATGCGCGAGTAGTTGCCACACACAAAGAGGAATAGGAACCGCTGGAGATCCGCGTTGCTGTTGAGGGCTTTGATGATGACATGTTCCGGGGCGATCACCGCATTGAATGTGCCGGACTGTAGTGCAATCCCGTTTGAGATCTCGATCCTCATCGCACCGGATCCCTGCTGTTCTGAGAGGGATAAGCATCAGGCTTGCGCGGGGCGAAAGTGTTGCATTGACAGGCACACCACGCGAGTGAGATGGGGATGCGGGGGATGATCTGATGAAAAAATATGAGCAGATTTGGGGGAAAAAGTCTGGGGAAAAAGAACGGATGATCTCTTTTGCTCCTGTTCAGTTCTCCTGCGCGTCCGGCAGGCTGCCCTTACGGCGATCCTGCCGCTTGCGGGGTGATCCTGTAATTTTCCAATGGTACAGAGATCTCGAACCGCACGCCCGTCCCCGGTTCTCCGGTCTCCCGGATCACGATACCGGTAATCCCGAGGATTTCGCGGGATAAAAACATCCCAAGCCCGGTGTTTTTCCCAAATCCCCGAAGAAAGATGCGTTCCTTGTCTTCCATGGCAATGCCGACGCCATTGTCCGTATACACGATCACCAGTCCTTCCGGTGTTTCGCGGCATGAGAATGCCATGGTCGTGACATGCTTGCCATGCCGGATAGAGTTTTCCATAAGATTGTAGAACACTTTCTCGATAAGAGGATCGGCATAGATCACAAGGCCGGAGAATGCAACTTCAGGGGAGATCCCGCCTGCCTTCAGCGAGTCTGCCGCCCTCCTAATTACGGCACGAACATCCTCCCACTCCGGTGCTTTCACGCCAATGTCCTGGTAAAACCTCGTGAACTCGATCTGTCGCTGGATAGCTTCGGAAATCTCCAGTTCCTTTTCAATATACTCTAGGATCACCGGGTTCTTTCCTGCCTCCTCTTTTGAGATTTCAAGGAACGCGAGCAGCGCCATGAGCTTATTCAGGATGTCGTGCCGTGTCACAGACGAGAGAATGTTGAGTTTCTGGTTTGCCTGCTGCAGCGCCTTGCCGATCTTCCCGCGTTCGATGACATCGTTTTTGAGTATCTCGTTGACCTCGGAGAGTTCGCGGGTCCTGTCGGCAACCCGGCTCTCGAGCGTACGGGCCAGATCCTCCAGTTGTTTCTGCGTGATGCGGCGCTCTGCTACCTCCTGCTCGAGGTTTGCCTGGTTGCTCCGGATCTCCCATATAAGGAGTGCGACGACTGCCATCATCAGGATGAAGACCGCACGGTTCAGGAGATCGGACTGGTTGGTGCGGGCTGTTATTATGCTCCCGACAAGGAGTGCACCGGATATCAGCCAGGCCGTAAAAAAAGGGGAGTACCGGTTGGTGAGCCAGATTGACATGAGGAGCGGGATAAGGTACAGTCCCCAGATGACAAAACCGGCAGGTACAAGGACATCGGCCGCGAGGATGCCGGCGCACAGGCAGAGCATCGCGAGGACCATGAGCCGGTCTTTTTCCTGCTCCGTTCTTCCGAGGTCGATAAATACCATTGCGGTCCCGTCCCCTTTTAACTCAACATAGTAATTCAAAAAATAAGTATCTTGCCAGTTGTTCTTTCCTCTTTGTTTTGTTTTTGATCGAAGGTTCGGCTTACGCCTCCCTTCCCATTATTGAGGTTTAGACAAACCTCTCCGATTTTCCTCGTCAAGGTTTTGATAAACCTCTCCGATTTTCCTCGTCAAGGTTTTGATAAACCTCTCCGATTTTCCTCGTCAAGGTTTTGATAAACCTCTCCGATTCCGAAGCGGTTCCTTTTGAACCACGAGTATGAGAAGGTCAACACCGCTATCCTTCGAGTTTTCTTCTGGTTGCGCCTAGCCTGTCCCGCAGCACTTTTTTAATCTCGTTTTGTTCAGGAATATCATGGTGGGTTTCCATCTCCTGCCGGAACCCCTCGGTACTTATGTACCTCAATGCCTTATCGGTACACCGGTGCTTACGCACCTCAGTGCTTTTAAGACACCTCAGTGCCTTAAAAGCAGATCAAAGAATATGTTTTTTCCTGAAGCCTTGAGGGGTATCCCGTATGCGACGCTGCACCCTGCAAGCCGCCCCTGCGCAAGCGCTGCAACACCGGCGGTGAACATGACCCGGTTGTCCACGTTGTGGATGGATGCAGTTTTGACCGCAGAACCGACCGCGATGCCAAGGTCCGAGATCTTCATGACGCAGTTGAGCCCTTGGTAGAGCGTCTTTGCCTTTTTTGCTTTTGCAACCTTTGCCATTTCAACGCAGGTGGGATACCCGCACCCGCCGCAGTTGATGCCGAGCCCTTTTTTTCCTTCGACCCCGATCAGGATAGTGGCATCGCTTTCTTTTATTTTCTCCCCGTTGATCCGGAAGAAGTCAAGGCCAATTGCCTTTCCTATCCTGATAATCTCATCCCCAAGTTTTGCCTGCTCCTTTCCGGTCAGGACTTCGATCTTAATTGAGTCGCGGCCGACAGCTTTTGGTGCTGTCCGTGCCGCAAGGGCCATCAGGCCCGCGACCGATCTGACTGCATCTGATTCAATGGTCATACCCGTCAGTTTGTATCAGGAAATGAAAAATCTGCGGGTGTGGGGAACTGCAGCTCTCCAAGAATTGAATACCTTGTCCTCCAACATTATGACGGGATATATCGTCTTTCCCTTGTGTGGTGATCATGTTATACCGTACCGTCCCCAAAACCGGCGACAGCCTTTCGGTTCTTGGCTTTGGCTGCATGCGCCTGCCCTCAACAAAGACCGGCGGCGTGGATGAGCAGCGTGCGATACGGCAGATCCGCTCTGCGATAGACAACGGGGTCAACTATATGGACACTGCACCAGTGTATCACCTCGGAAAAAGCGAGCAGGTGCTGGGCAAAGCCCTTGCCGACGGGTACCGGGAAAAAGTCCGGATTGCGACAAAACTCCCCCCATGGTCGGTTCAGACGAGAGCGGATATGGACCGGATCCTTAACTCGCAACTCCGGACTCTCAATACAGATCATATCGATTATTACCTGCTCCACAGCCTCTCAAAAGAGGCTTGGGAGAGACTTAAAAGTCTCGGGGTAATGGAATTCCTCGATACTGCAAAAAAAGACGGGAGGATAAAGAACACGGGCTTTTCCTTCCATGGTGATACAGCAACATTAAAAGAGATCGTGGACGCGTATGACTGGGAATTCTGCCAGATCCAGTATAACTACCTTGACGAGCACAACCAGGCTGGAACCGAGGGGCTGAAGTACGCGGCACAAAAACGCCTTGCGGTCATAATCATGGAGCCGCTGCGGGGAGGGAACCTGGCCGGGCCAGTGCCGGACGAGATACAAAAGATCTGGGGCCGGGCACCTGTGAAGCGTTCACCTGCGGAATGGGGGCTGCGATGGGTGTGGAATCATCCCGAAGTCACAGTCGTCCTTTCAGGTATGAACAACGAAGCTCATATCGAAGAAAACCTTAAAGCTGCAGCATCAGCATTTCCGGACTCTCTCTCCCCTGAAGAATCAGCGCTGATCGCCCGGGTGAGGGACACCTACCGGCAGCTGATGAAGGTCGGCTGCACCGGCTGTGGTTATTGCATGCCCTGCCCGTCCGGAGTCGATATCCCTGGCTGTTTTGCACTTTACAATACCCATTACCTGTTTCCCCATGACCGTACCGCAAAATTCCTGTACATAGGGAGGCATGGAGGGGTTCTCGGGGACAGGTCCTATGCAGGGCTATGCCGGCAGTGCGGGAAATGCGAGAAGATCTGCCCCCAGCACCTGCCTGTCCCTTTGCTCATGAGGCAGGTGTCCCGCGAGATGGAGGGACGGGCCTTATGTCTTAAAATAATGCTAGTCAAGGGCGTGCTCTGGCTCTATGATAGAGCAGAGCGTGTCAGGCGGAAGCTTAAGAAAAAAACGATCTGAAACAATTTTCAGTTGCTTGCCTATTGACCCGGCTCCGGGGACGGGGTACTATCGCATACTCGGTAAACGTTGACCAATTGACCCTGATGGACAAATCAAACAATGTCCTCGTATACAAAATACCGTCTGCGGTGCCAACAACGACGGTGTAACCGGCCCGGCTGCCCCCCCCCTCTTTTTAATGATCCGATTTGATGATTCGATTCTGACCTGAACAGATTACACCAGTGGTATCTGCAGAGAATACCATGCAAGCCCGGCAATACAGATCGCCGAGCATACAAATACAAGGGAGATATTTATTGCTTTTTGTGATCCGGTCATTGCCGACCACTCGCTTTTCTGGGTTTTGAATACAAACCCTAAAAAAAGACCGATCGCAGTTCCCGCCATTGCGCCAAGTGAGATAACCATCAGGATCGCAAATGTATCGTTGATCATGGCGTCCCCCATCCACGTTGCCCATGATCTGATATAAATCAGCCGTCAAATCCGTGTTTTTGATAAAATCATCGCCCCCGCAGGGTTTTAAAGGTTATCTGCAGAGAAATTTCCATCGAAAGACTTGGATTCGGAAAGAGCCGGCTCAGGCACAGTAAGTGGACAGGGGAATCAAAACCCGTAGGGAAATTAACTAGGAATTAAAATCAGGAATAATTTTTCCCGGGTTTCTTTTCATCATGATACCCTTATTCAAATCCTGCTTTCATGAACGAAAAGATAAAAAAGGTCAGGATGCCGGGACAAGGGTTGCGGGACTAATGGTTCTGATTTTTCAGACCAGTAACATCATTTTTTCACGATGAGCTTGTGCTTTTCAACATCAATGCTGTACGACTTCGGCTTGTCCAGCAGGTCGAGCGCGTTGATTTTCATGTCGATGAGTTCTGAGAAATTAAACGAATCGAATTTTTTCTCATCCTTCTCATGCCAGAACACGACAATGCCGTTCTCCATCTTCTTGCTGCTTGCGATCGGATGCATACAGTCCATTCTTGCGAAACCGGATTATCAAACTATCTGATCCGGTTAATCAGGCACCGGGCCGGTTTGAGCAGGTCGGGGAGTGTTCTTTAAACTGCCGTTCTCCGGTTGCAGGCTTGATCTATCATGATTAATTATTAATAATTGGAACACAGACAATAATCTGATGTACTGCCTCAGGGAAATGACCAGAGGTGTCGGGCAGGCACATGCCGTTCTTGGTAAGCGGAAGCCATTTTTCGTCGTATAATTTTTAAACAATTTGCCGGCATAACTGGCAAAACCGGTATAAAATTCTGACGAATATTTCGGTGAAAAGATCATGGATATGTGTATGGAACAATCGGTTGGTGAATGGCCCGGATGCCTGCCTGAAGAAGGCAGGATCTACCATCTCATCAAAAAATCAAGGGGTGAGACGCTCCAAAATGACAGGATCGGGGCGGTCATAGCACTTGGGGAGAGCGGAGACCCCCGGGGGGTGCTCGCCCTTATGGACTGTTGCAGGGATGAAGACCCGGAGATCCGGAGGCATGCGACTGATGCGCTCTTAAAGATCAGGAGTGGTCGTTCGGTGCATGTTCTGATCGAGCGCATGAAGGATAAGAATGAACAGCCGGTAACCCGCCAGTGTGCTGCAGTAGCACTTGCTGTAATCCGGACCTATAGTGCAATTGAAGGGCTTAAGGACCGGTTCTCTGATGCGGATGAGGATCCCTTCATCCGTTCCTATGTTGCCAAAGTGATGGACCAGACCAGAATATGGTGAAAAACCACGGGATATAAACAGGGATACCTACCGTCATAAATTAAAAGAAATTCCCTTTTTCCCGTGATAATAATTTTTATCAGTCAGTGTACTTCAGACAATCCCGGGCATGTAAGTCATCTTTTGATCCATGATATGCCCGCCTGTATTTCACATCAGCACGTTTCCTGACGGAATTATCGGGGATCCTGTAATGGGGATACCCTCTGCAGAGATATGGAATGTGCAATAAATGGCATTTTTAAAAATTTTATTTTAATTTTACCAAAAAAAGTAAAAATTGGTAAACGGGGCTCAATCATTCAAGTGTCCGCCGGTAGGTTGTGATTCCCAGCGTTATTGCAGCTATGGAAAACACAAGGAGTGCGACAAGATCGAATGCCACGACATCCAGACCCTGCCCCCTCAGAATAATGCTCCTCAGTGCGTCCACAGAATAGTACTCGGGATTAATAACCGTTATCCAGCGCAGCCAGTCCGGCATCCCCCGTACCGGGTAAAATGCCCCGGAGGTCATGAAAAGGATCAGGTTAAAAAATGCCGTGATGGATGCGTACTCCTGCTGGTTGGAGAACCGCGAAGCAATGGATACCATGAGGCTGGTCACCCCGAGACTTGCGATAAAGATTACGACAAGGACTAGAAATATGTCCCAGAGGCTCCTGATAATGACTCCGGTTATGAGGACGCCCACAACAAAAATTATCAACCCCGCAAGAAACGCCCTGACAGTACCGCTTGATATCATGCCGAAGATAATGCTGGAACGCTTGACTGGAGTGACCAGATAGCCCTCGTGAATGCCCATCTCGCGGTCCTTGATCAGCGCAATACCGCCGCCCATCATCGTGGTCATGAAGATTGCCATGACGATGACGCCCACACCAAAAAACTGGATGTACTTAATGTCCCCGTAAATTTTATTGACCGCCACCGGGTTTCTCGCGCCGGACTTTGAGAGCACCGCCTGTACACCGGCTTCGACAAGGGAAGGGGTCATATAGTCCGAGCTGTCCACATACAGCCGGACTGCATGGTCGCTGGATATTTCTGAAGGGAACACCACGACACCGGTGACCTGTCCCCCGGCGAGCGCCTTTTTGGCTGCCCCTTCATCTGTATACACCGTGACATCGAAGAGCCGACCCTGGTCTTTTGCCTGCTGGAAATGGCCCAGATCCACAACCGATGATCTATAAAGGGGGGTCTCGGTAAACGGGGGCCCCTCCTGAACAACCGCTATGGGCACGTGGGTGATCGTCCCTCCCATCGCATTGCCAAAGATCACGAGATACATGATGGGCATCAGGAGGGTGAAGATAAGGACAAACGGGTTGCCGAGGAATTTCTTGAAGTCCCGTTTGAAGATTGCAATCGCACCGCGGATCATGGGGTACGCCCCCTGACTGGCAGCCGGGCAGCCCCGTTCCCGCCTTCATCCAGTTTTCTGCCGGTGATATAAATGAAGACATCTTCGAGCGAAGGAGAACGTATCGAGATGGAGGTCATAGGAATAGAGAATTTTTCAAATATTGCGACAATCGCAGGCAATACCCTGCTCCCGTTCTTTGCCGAGATATGAAGGTGTTTTTCCTTTACTTCAACCGAGTTGATCAGGTTTGTCTGCCGTATTGCTGACAGGACCCCCTCGTCAATTGTATCAAACCCAATCTCGATCAGGTCGCCTTCAGGTATCAGGCGTTTGAGGTTCTCAAGATTATCCAGTGCCACGAGGCGCCCCTTGTCCACAAAGGCGATGCGCCGGCAGAGTTTTTCTGCCTCGTCCATGTAATGCGTGGTCAGGATGATCGTCGTGTTCTCCTCGTTGAGCATGGAGATCTGCTGCCAGACCTCCCTCCGTGATTCGGGGTCAAGGCCGATTGTCGGTTCATCAAGGAACAGGATGAGGGGATGGTGGATAAAAGCCCTGACGATCTCAAGCTTCCGCCGCATTCCGCCGGAGAATGTACTGACCTTTGAATGGGCGCGATCTGCAAGGTCTGCCATTTTGAGCAGCTCCCAGATCCTGTCATCGAGGAAACGGTCTTCGACGTTAACGAGTTTTCCGTAAAATTCAAGGTTGTCATACGCGGTGAGTTCGACATCCAGCGTGCTGTTCTGGGGGCAGACCCCGATGATCGCCCTGATCTTTTCAGGGTCCCGGACGATGTCAAACTCGTCTACGCAGGCAGTCCCTGCAGTCGGCTGGAGCAGTGTGGTCAGGATCCGTATCAGGGTGCTCTTTCCTGCCCCGTTGGGGCCGAGCAGACCGAATATTTCTCCCCGCTGTACATCAAAGGTCACGTCGTCGACCGCCCGCACCGTGCGATTACCGTTGAAGACCTTCGTTATATGATCGATCCGGATGATGCTCCTGTTGCCCGGGGTCAGACAGACATTTTCTCCACCTCTATTCCCAATGACAGGGAATGGATTTCCGGTATTCCGGTCTTTTTGCATCGGTGGCATATGGGCAGGGCTCACGGGATCTTCCCAAGGATTGTTCTTAAGGATTCAAGCGAGGAGCAGAGTTCTGCAAGGTCTGGCTCATCGAGATTCGAGAGGAGATTTTTCAGGTCGTTTTTATACAGGGTAACTGATTGCCGCAGGTGCTTTTTTCCCTCATCTGTGATGGAAATGTTGATCACGCGCCGGTCTGTCAGGTCAGGTTGGCGCTCCACCAGTCCGTCCTGGATTAACGTATCGATGAGCGCCGTCATATATGGTTTAGAGATATACAGGCGCCGCCCGATCTCGGACACGGGGAGCGTCCCCGCCTTCATCAGCACGCCCAGAACCCGGTACTGCGCCGCCTGCATGCCGGTGATACCATATCCTGTTTTCATGATGTGCTTATGATAAAACGGCATCAGGGCAAGGAGGTATTCGGCAGCCCGGTCATGGATATCCTGTGTCATGGTATCTTTCCCGTTCAAGATTGGGTTTTATTATTAGTTTTTTTACTTAATTATTTTCATTATGAACTGTTTGGTTATAAAACCATTTACCGGGTGCCCTGCGATGGTTGCCCGCGGGCGAATTTTTCCTGGTAATTTTTTTGATTTTGTACTCTTTACCAAAAAGCGTTGCAGGATAGAATATCGGGTCACCATGTTGCATCCATATACAGACCAGTGCCACAAGCACAGGTGAACCCTTTATTATCCCCCTGTACAATAACCTCACATACGAATACGATGGATCAGCACCCATACGACGGACTCCTTGACGTCATCAGGTCCAATGCACCCGATCTGGCAAAACCGGTATCCGTGATGCGCCGGGAGTACTCTGCATTTTACGAAGAGATGCAGGCAGAGGCAGGCGAACCGCCGTTTTTGGAAAGGGTGATGATCGGTGAAGGTGGCGTGCAGGGTTTCTGGATCTCGGTTGAGGAATCGGTTCCGGACCGCACCGTCCTGTTTTTCCATGGAGGCGGTTTTACCGTCGGTTCCACCCACGACCACCTCGGGCTCTGCATCCGGATCGCACGGGCGGCGAAAGCCCGGGTATTCTCGGTCGATTACAGGCTTGCGCCGGAATATCTCTTTCCCGCTGCAGTCGAGGATGCAGTCGCTGCATATCGCTGGCTCATCTCCCACGGGTACCCCCCGCACCGGATTGTTCCGGTTGGCATCTCGGCAGGCGGGACTCTGGTGCTCGACCTCCTCCTTTCCGCCCGCAACAATGCAATCACCCTCCCGCGGGCAGCTGTGTGCATGTCGCCTGTGATCGATATGCTGTTTGGAGGTAAATCTGTCGGGAAGAACGCGGATATCGATTCGATCACCCCTCCACGCCTTCACAGCATCCGCACAACGTACCTCGCGGGGCATGACCCTGCCGATCCACTTGCATCGCCGGTCCATGCCGATCTTGCCGGGCTCCCGCTGCTGTATATCCAGGCAGGGACACACGAGCTGTTGTTTGACGGGATCGTCACGCTTGTCAAAAAGGCGCGGTGGGCAGGGGTGCCGGTACGGTTTGAGATCTGGCAGCAGATGTTCCACTGCTGGCAGGTGTATGCTGATCATGTGCCCGAAGGTATGGAAGCGATCGACCACATCGGGGCTTTTGTGCAGGATGTACTGAGCAGGTAGCAGCATGACATGTGACCCCCATATCTTTTTATCATGCTCTTTTTTTTAGGAACATGATATCCATAACGCCCCCTCCAGCCTTAGGTTTTTGATGATGCACGCCCAATTTATAATACATGGCTGATCCTCAGTTCCTGATCGGTACGGTGACGATCGGATCCATCCTTGTATTTCTGCTCGCACTGGCGGCTGTCATCTTTGTATCCTACCTGTGCTACAAAGGGACAAAAACCGTCCTTCTGCTCTACACCTCCCGGTCCGTCGCCCGCTGGTCGGCACGCATTGCCGGGTATATTGTTTTCGTGCTCGGGCTCTATATCATCGATCTCACGATACTAGGTTTTGACATCAACGCAACTATCGCTTCACTGGGAATCATCTCCATTGCGCTTGCGTTTGCTTCCCAGCAGATCATCTCCAACCTCCTTGCCGGTATCCTGATGGCGATCAACCGGACTGTCCGGCTTGACGACTGGGTTGAACTGGGCGGCGATCCCACAACCGGCATCGCGCAGGTCAAGGACCTTACCTTCACCAGAACCATCCTCAAAGACCGCGATGGCAGGGTATTTCTTGTCCCGAATGCCAACCTGCTATCTTCAAAGATCGTGAATTACTCCAAGTCAGGATTTATTGAAGTCCCGCTGAATATCACGATCCCGTTTGATATACCTTTTAATGATGCACAGGAAACGATCCTCGCGGTGCTTAAAGACCATGAGGGGGTCCTTGGAAACGGCACAATAACTGAGGCGCCGGGCACTGCCGGTATGAGGTCATCGTTCTTCTTCCAGGGATACACAGGGCAGAAGAAAGCAGATCCTGAAAAGCACAACCCAAGGGTGCTTTTCACCGGCATCGTGCCGCAGGGAAACACCATCAGCATCCGGTTCTGGGTACGGGACATTGTCCGGCGCGAAGAGATCACTTCCGCGATCCTTGCCGGGATTTCCTGCCGGCTGAGTATCAGCGGGAAGCGGTAAGAAAAATTGTGGAGGAAAAAGGGAAAATGTTTGGGCGGGAAAGGATGACTTTAATTGTTTTTCAAAGCACCCTTAACGATGTCGCATAATTCCGTCCTGCGCACCGGCTTCATAAGATACTGGTAAAAGAGGTCCCCGTATTTTGCACGCTCATGCTCTTCAAGGGGCTTTCCGGTGACCATAATAACGGGAATTCCATGGGTTTTTGGATCTGCCTTGATGTTCTCAAGCGTCTCCCACCCGTCCATTGGGGCCATCATGATATCAAGAAGGATAAGGTCAAATTTGCATTGCTGGACTTTTTCAAGGCAGACCTTTCCGTCCGATGCAGTGACTGCCATATGACCGTCGCGTGATAAGAAGATCTTGAAAATGTTGGCAATATCCAGATCATCATCAACAATCAGGATTGAGGACATTAAAAAACCCCTGTTGTATACGGTACGATTTTATTCTCATGATATTATCATCATTCAGCCTTTTAATGGTACTCTTATTTAATCTTTATACCGTAGCCGCAGGAAAATTTCCCCAAGTGTCACTACCATAAAAAAGTTATGCAACAGTCAGGCTGAATGAGGTTTTTTTAAGAACAGAAAACCAGAAGAATTACCGGAAAAAAAGAGTGGACTGGATAAGAGGGGTTTTTTAGTCCAGCGGGATCGTTTCCAGCTGGGAAACCAGTTCCCAGATCCGTGTCCTCGCATGGACCGGCATGTTGGGATCGTTTGAGATCTCGTCTATTTTTGAGATTGCTTCAGCCGCACGCAAGCCCAGTTCCTTGGAATCATTAGTCAGCAACTGCCGGGTCTCATCTGCCACGCGCCGGATATTTCTCGGGATAGTGCTGTCATCCATGATGTGCTGCAGCATCAGGGTACAGTTTTCAATCGTTTTCTGTGGGTTCGGCATCGTGCCACACCTCGTACCTGTAGTTAATATGCAGAACCTCCATATATAGGTTAAATATTGATGCGACGGTGATCGCTTTTGGCAGCAAGAAAAGAAGACGAGATCATGGCAGAATATCTTCTCAAGGGAGGCAAGATGCTCGAAAAGTCCTGCAGGAAGTGCGGCTGCCCGATGTTTGAAGTCAAGGGCAGGACCTTCTGTGTTGTCTGTGCGGAGAGCGAGCGTGCCGTGCAGGAAGGAAAAAAACCGGCGGATGAACCGGCACCTGCCCCCGGACAGAGCCCTTCATGCGTTTGCGGCGAAGATCATGGCGATGAGTCGTGTGAAGGCGGCATGCTTGCCGATGAACTCGCGATGACCATCCTCTCGCTCTGTGAGCGGATACAGAAAGAAGAGGACCCCGATCATATCCTCACCCTGATGAACTCGGTGAAGGCGGGGACTGAAGCGCTCCGGATACTCTGTCAGTTGTAGGAGCGGCGGCAGAGGTCAAAGATCTTCTGCGAGGTCTTTTCTCCTATCCCTTTTATTGCGACCATATCCGCGAGTTCCGCGTTTGCAATTGCCTGCACCGATCCGAAATGCGCGAGGAGAAGGCGTGCGTTTTTTAACCCGATCTCCGGGAACGCTGAGATGACATATTCCTGCTCATCACGCAGCGAGCGGTGGGACTTGTGCGGGTGCATTTTACGCCCGCCCCGCTCGCCCTCCTCGCGTTTTGCGAGAACAAAGATCATCTGTGCGGTATCCTGCTCGTCTTTTGTAAACAGGAGCGATACTCCCATATCAATCGTGAGCGCAGCAAGCACACCCTTGATTGCATTAGGGTGGATATCGCGCTGGGTATAGAGGTCACCGCCCTCGATGATGAGTACCGGGCGGGTGACCGATTCCGCCATCACCTTCACCTGCCCCAGCAGGTCGCGGTTGATCAACGTATCCACAAAGTCCCACGCGGTCTTGCGCTCGACTAAGATCCGGTCGCCGATCACATAATCGCCATGTGCGAGGCGTTCGAGCCGGATTGCAGCGCCCATGCTGCTTAAGACTTCGACAACCCTGGATGAGGTCTCGCGGTCATCAATGATGATCTTCGGGCCCTGCGGCGTGAATGCCTCGATGTTCGACTGCTCCGGTTCCACCGGTTTCTGCGGCAGTGACGCCATCCTGCTCATCGTTCTCATGCTCTTATGCATCTGCCTTTCCTTCTGCTGGCTCACGTAACGGTACACTTCGTCCGCAGTCCCTTTTGTCACGAGCACGACGACCCTGCCTGCACCCGACCTGCCGGTCCTGCCCTTGCGCTGGATGGATCTGATCTCGGAAGGGACTGCCTCGTAGAAGATCACCATATCCGTCGAGGGGACATCAAGGCCTTCCTCTCCCACAGATGTGGCAATCAGGACTTTGAAATCACCCTCCCGGAACCGTCCCAGCGCTGCGATCTGCTTCTTCTGGCTCAGTCCTTTCTCCGCATCCTTAGTGGCCTGACCGACGAACCGTTCGCATGCGATCCCGTTTTTGGTGAGGAAGTCAACAAGAAGCTGCACGGTATCCCGGTACGATGCAAAGAGGATGATCCGGCTGTCAGGGTGCTCTGCAAGCTGCCCGCGTATAAGGTCGAGCGCAATTTCGGGTTTGGGGTGGAGTTCCTGTGTCCATGCGAGAGAGCGCTCGAAAAGGTCACGGAACGAGGGGTCTTTGACAAGGCGCTGGCTCGCCTTGCTGCCTCCCGCACCAGTACCATCAGCGACAAGTTTTGCAATATAGCCTTTGAGCACCTCGCTCCCCTGCGATTCTGCAAGCGTTACCGCGTGCTTTAATTTCATGCACTCGGCGTACACCGAAGCTGCCGAGTATGCCGCCGGATCCCGGTCTGCGATCCGCTGCTGGATCTGGGCGTTGATCGCACCAAGAGCTTTCATGGTGAGCTTCTCCCTTTTAGGGACGGAGAAGTTAAGCGAGGAGAGAATCGCGAGCCGGCCCTCAGTGAGGGCGTTGATCGTTGTGATTGCCGCTTTGAGGTTCGCAGGAAGGTCAATGGTGATGACCTCCACGTCCCGCGCAAAGACATAAGGTCGGACATCTGGGTCGTCCTCGGTGCGGGTCTCGATGTGGGCGATCCCGAGGTTGGCGCAGACCTCCTGCACCTTCTCCTGCGCCCCCCCGGGCGACGCGGTCATTGCAAGGAGGAGCGGTTTGCCGGCAGTTGAGAGGTAGCGCTGTGCAAGGAACACGTACGCGTAATTGCCCACTGCACGGTGGCATTCGTCTACTATGAGAAGTGTCACATCCCGGAGCGTGTACCGTCCGGCAATGAGGTCGTTTTTTACGACCTGCGGGGTTGCAAGGATGACGGTTGCCCTTTCCCAGTCAGCAGTGCGTTCATCAGGGGGTGCTTCTCCGGTAAACATGACAAACGGAGAGGTGGAGGGTACTGCAGGGCTCTTTACCAAAAGGTAACGTTCGAAAAAGCGGAGGTGCTGCTCCACGAGCGGTTTTGTCGGGGCGAGCATCAGCACCTTCCCCTTCTCATTGTAGAGCCGGGATGCAGCGGCTAGCAGCGCGACTGCGGTCTTGCCAAGACCGGTCGGGAGGATCACCATCGTGTTTGCGTCAAGGGCCCGCATCGCGATCGTGAGCTGGTACTCACGCGATTCGATGCTGTCCGGCTTAATAAGGGGATGGGTGATAAAGGGCATGTCTTAAATCGTTGAAAACTGCATGCTCCCGTCAATGAGGGCGCAGATAGTCTCCGGAATTTTCTCAATTTTGATCCGTACCTGTCTCATGGTGTCGCGGTCGCGCACGGTGACGGATTGGTCATCCTTAGTCTGGTAATCGACGGTGATCGCAAAGGGGGTGCCAATCTCGTCCTGCCTGCGGTACCGGCGCCCGATTGCGCCCGAATCATCGTACTCGGCGAGCACGCCCCGGCCTTTAAGCGTCCGGGTGATCTCCGTTGCGATGTTGTCAAGACCATCGCGGTTCATCAGCGGGAAGACCGCCACCTGTACCGGGGCGACACAGGGAGCAAGCCGGAGCACTGTCCGGGCTTCACCGTCCGCAGTGTCCTCATCATATGCCTGTTCGAGCACTGCATAGCACATACGGTCGATGCCGTAACTGGGTTCGATGACGTGGGGAATGACCTCGTCACCCCTGATCTCGATGACCTCGTCCCGGACCTCGAAAAGATCTGGTGGGATATGGATATTCTCGCCATCCACTTCAATATCCGCACCTTTCTCATCCGGTGTGACCTGTGCCAGCGCTTCAAAGACCGCTTTTGCCTTGTTCCTGTACTGCTTGCCAAGGACGCTCATGTTCGGGACGATGCGCCTGCGCTGCACCTTCTTTGGCTGGTCGTACTGGACGAAGACCGTAATCGGAGTGCCGCTGTGCTCACCGTGAGATTTCAGGTCATAGTCGGTCCGGTCAGCGATACCGACGGTCTCGACCCAGCCGAAACGGTCAGAACGCACTTCCGCATCCCAGCAGTCAGCCGCATAATGTGCAAGTTCATCTGGAAGGTGCTGGCGGAACCGGAGACGGTCCGCATTTACCCCGATCTTGATGAGCATCTCATGGGTGAGTGCAAGGTAGTAGGCGACATATTCGTTGGCGATGAGATTTTTATCGACTGCCTGGCGCATGGTCATCGTGACGGCGGGCTCCTTTGCAAGCTGCTGTGCAGAGGTCAAAAGCGGCATGGTATACCCTGCATACCGTGCGAACTGCGGGTGGTCCTTCTCGTCGGGGTCCACGAAGATCTCCGCTTCTGCCTGAGTGAACTCTCTGAGCCGGATCATCCCCTGACGGGGCGAAATCTCGTTGCGGTACGATTTGCCGATCTGGACAGCACCGAACGGGAGGTGGTCCCGGTAAAACCGGAGCAGCCTGCCAAAGTCCACAAACATCCCCTGTGCCGTCTCGGGGCGCAGGTAGCCGGTGCGCTGCGAACCCGGGCCGATGGTGGTCCTGAACATCAGGTTGAAGTTGAACACCTCGACCTTGCTGAGTTTTTCTTCGCATGCCGGGCACGTGCAGGAAGCGATTGCTGCCGCGAGTTCTTCGTTTCCCATGGCTGAGGCCCCCTCAACCCCGCAACCTTCTGCTACATGGTCTGCACGGAGGTATTCCTTACAGTGCGGGCACTGGCACATCTTATCGGAAAAACCCTTGACGTGCCCCGATGCGACAAAGACCGCTTCCTGCCCGATGGTGGGGCACTCGATCTCGTAATACCCCTCGCCGATGACGTAAAAATCCCGCCAGATATCCTCCACCCGCCGCTTCATCATCGCGCCGAGAGGACCGTAATCGATGAACCCTGCAACCGAACCGTAGCATTCGGACGTGGGCCAGATAAACCCGCGGCGTTTTGCAAGATCCATCACTTTTTCAAATACATCGCTCATGGTGATCACAGGACACTCAAAGTTTTCGTCCAATATAGTACGACGACTGGCACAAAAAGGATACTGGAGAAAAACAAAAAACCATGAGGGTCCAGTCTCCAGGTGTGCGAGAGAGCGCTACTCGGGATACACGACGGTTGGTGCGGGCGTAAGCCTGTGAGGGATTTGGCAGTCCATGGAAAAAATCGCAATCCAATTTAAAGAGTTTTTGGTCAAATAGCCAATTACAATAGAATTAAATAGTCAGCCTAATATTGTATATCCTAATCCCAAGAGCGGGGTTCGCAAATGACTGAAGACAAAAAGAAAGCACAGCTCCTGAAATTATTCAGCACGATGTCCGGCAAGACAAAGATCGTCGAGCCGATGAAGAACATCCACGGTACCCTCAGGGACAGCGACGCCATTGAACGTGAGGTCGCACTGGTCATGCGCGAGATCACCGAGCAGGGGATCTTCAAGACATCCTTAAAGCCTATCCAGCTTGCAAAACTCGTCAACATGTTCTACGCGGGGAAAAATGATACCGAGATCGCCCGCGAGCTTGGCGATGAGAAACTGAGCAAGACGGTTGCACGGGCCCGGGTAAGGCTCAAGCTCTTCCGCGAACTCGACTTCAAGATGCCGTTTGACCGCGAGAAGATGGGCGAACTTCTTGATTCCGGAAAGACCATGAAGGAAGTCAGCGACGAGCTTGGCATCAGCCCCTCAACGCTGCGGGAATACCGGCATGTAATAGAGGAACAGGAAGACCCGACCATTGATCCGTACATTGGGCGGATAAAGGATGTCATGGAAGACCGCGACCTGACCGAACAGATGACCAGGGGCGTGACCGCAGACGGGTTTGGCGATTCGATCGACATCACCGAAGCTGAAATGATCGATGTGACCTGAAGGGTCGCACAGGTTTACCCTGTACCAGCATCCACCATCTTTATTAGTGACCCCCCGCACTCGCGGTGCATGAATTTATTCCCGTTGTTGCTGCGTGAACCTCTCAAACATTTCGGGGCCAACACACTCTTTTAGATGCCTGCACCACCGGATACAGGATGTAATATCGTTGTAAACCACAAATCCGCATATTGCACATTTCACTGCAATGTCATTTGAAAAGATCTCGACTCCGTTGCCGCACTGTGGGCATTTTTTGATCGTGAGCGTTGGGGATCTATACGTTTGCGGTATCCGGGCATTGGTTAAGCATGGTGTTCATTTTCCTGTAAAAAGGGTACTGGCGGCAGTAATAACCAGCATGCCGGTGGCGGCATCCCTTTTGTTCCTGCAGAGTGCCACAAAACGTTCATGCTCATGGAATCCTATCTCCTTGTATGCAGATTACGTGGCTGGGGCATTCCTGCATTCTCCTTTCTGGAAGCAAAAAAGTGCTGATCGACCCGTTCATTGATGGCGGGAGCGTTGCGTGGACAAAACCTGATTTTGTGGCCGTTACCCACGGGCACGCCGACCATATGGGCGAGGCGGCCTCGATCAAGCGGCCGACTATAGCAATCACGGAGATCGCCAAATACCTAAAGGCAAAAGGCGTCCCGTCCGAGGGCATGAACATCGGCGGGACGATCGAACTCCGCGGGGTTACATTCACCATGACGCCCGCGATGCACTCCGGCAGGATCGAGCAGACCGGGCAGGGATATGGCGGGGGTACTGCGGCAGGTTTTGTCATAACGATGGACGGGGTATCGGTGTATCATGCCGGGGACACCGGGCTCTTCTCTGACATGAAGCTGATCGGCGAGCTCTACCATCCCGATGTGGCGATCCTTCCCATCGGCGGGAGGTTTACGATGGGCCCCAACGAGGCGATGATGGCGGCAAACTTCATTGGCGCAAAACTGGTCATCCCGATCCACTACGACACATGGGACAAGATCGTGCAGGACCCGGTGGCGTTCAAGAAGGCGGTTGAGCGGACGACCGATATCAAGGTGATGGTGCTGGAACCGGGGGGGACAGTGGAGATTACTCCGAAGTAGCAGGAGTGATATTCGCGCCCAAAAAAAATCCGGTTAAAAGTTGTGGGCGCAAAAAAAAATCCTGAAATTTAATTTTTTTCTTAAAAAATTTCCTGCATAAAAAAATTTGTGAGCAAGAAAATCCTACCGGGAAAAATCCCTGTTAAAGATTTCAACGGCAGGAATATCTCATACCATAGTTTCCTTTGGAACTATGATAGGGAGCCTAAGAACTGAGATCCACTTTCCCCCCTCCGCAGTTGTGTTCTCTCTGACGGTAGCGTGATCCACGGACTGCTCTCGCAGCATGATCCTGGCCCGGAATCCGGGCATAATTCGCGAAAAACCGGGGATAAATCACAATTTTCACCTGTTTCTCCGACGTAAAATCGCGGAAACAAATATTAATAATTGCGGGCACGATCTCCTGGAGGATAGTGGAACAGATTGCCGGAATGAAGAGAACCCCTTTTTTTGCCCTCCGGGTGGGGCTTGTCTCTGACGGGTACCGACGTGGATTTTGGATAGAGGCCCGCCCGGTGTCTGACAACCCGGACCAATTCAACAGTTAGGATCAGCATGAGAACCAGCTCAGCTTTCCCTACAGGATCATATATCTCCTTCTCCGACGGTAGCCTCCGCTCACCAGCCGGGCAAAAGGGAAGATCTTTTCCGATTTGGTTGCACAAAACTGCGAATTCCGGTACATGGTTTTTGAAATACGCGATTATTGTCGTCCGTTTGTCAGATTTCGACTCAAAATACTCTCTAAAATGTGCGCTAATAGCGCCTTTTGCGGGCACGATCTCAGGGGGATTGGGCGGTAGGTCGTGAACACGGAAAAACTGCCGTTTTTCCTGGAAGTTCGGGTCCGTCATTGGTGACGGATCTTCACTTAACGGAAAGAAGTCCTGTTTTGGGAGGTCTGACAGTTGCCCCCAGCGGCAGGTATTTCCCCCCATACTTCAGAGCATCTTTTTGAGAGTAATACCTATGAGCATGGAAACGCTGCCTACAGTCTTTGTCTCTCATGGTGCACCCACCCTAAGTCTGGAAAATGTTCCGGCACGGAAATTTCTGGTAGAACTCGGCACCCGCTACCGGAACGTGAAGGCCGTGCTCTGCATCTCGGCGCACTGGAACACCGCAGCACCGGCTGTTAATAGTGTAGCAATGCCGGAAACGATTCATGATTTTTACGGTTTCCCCTCAGAATTATACCAGATTACGTACCCGGCGCATGGATCGCCCGGACTTGCGGGGCGTGCGGCAGCACTCCTCAACGATGCCGGTCTGAGCGGTGATATTGATACGAGCCGCGGTCTCGACCACGGCGCATGGGTCCCCCTCAGACTTATGTTTCCCACGGCAGATGTCCCGATTGTCCAGCTCTCGATCCAGCGCCACCTTGACCCGGCCCGGCACGTTGCGCTGGGTGAGGCGATCGAACCACTCCGGCACGAAGGGGTGCTCGTGCTAGGCAGCGGAGGCGCTGTCCACCCACTTGGCGATCCCACCGCCTCGCTGGGACCGGGCGCACCGACCGATGCATGGGCGATTGAATTCAACGAATGGCTCATCAAAGCCGTGACGAAGGGAGACCGCGAGGCCCTCATCCACTACCGGACTCTTGCTCCCTATGCAACGCACGCCCACCTGTATCCCGATCACTATATGCCGCTTCTCGCAGCGTTCGGTGCTGCAGGGCCCGGTGTACGGGGCACCGTCCTCCACCAGAGCTGGGACCTGGGCGACCTTGGAATGGGAGCGTATGAGTTTGCCTGACCACCGGTATGCTGGCATTCTGCCAGTTGCGTTCCTCCTCACCGCCTGCCTCTGCCTAGTACTGCTAATCACACCGGTATCAGCGGCTGATTCAGAAATTGAGGCGTACCTGGGGGACACGATCACGATCAGCGGGGTATCATACATCAGTGACCAGGTCTACCTGTTCCTCACGGGTCCGGGCATTCCCGAAAATGGCGTTATGTTGACACAGATCAGCCAGCGGGCGGATCAGGGCCATTTTACTGTCGTTGATGTCTAGGCTGACCAGACATGGTCGATGCGGTGGATCACCTCCCGGCTGCCAACAAGCTTCGATCCGGGAACCTATACCGTGTACATCACAACGGAGCCTGTGGATAAGGCACATCTGGGTGGATCAAGCACGTACAAAACTCTCGAAGTCTGGCTCAAGGACCCGGGCACCTCAGGGGATCATCGAACGCCAGAACATCGTATACGCTCAACCCGGAGAAACTCTCGTCATCATCAAATCAAGTGCCGACACTCGTCTTCACATCTGCTATCCCGACACCAACGCCCCTGCCAACGACCGTGATGATGACGGTTACACCGGCTCCGCAGACGACCGCATCACCTACCCCCACAAAAACTCCCCAGTTGCCCGTAACCGCCCTGCTGGCAGTACTGGTGTGCACAGCGGTTAGCCTGATTATTAGAAGTAACCGGGCAAACCAAATGGAGCTGATTTAGAAAAAATGCATGAATAAAATGTGGGAGTAATTTTAATTTGATATGAAAAATTTAATTTTTTAATCATTAGTTAAATGAAATTGTAGCGGTATCGAAGAGGTCTATTTCGTCATTTCTCATGGGAATGTAAGATTGAATAAACACTGGTTGGTTTTTATCCAATATTTCATTCATTGTGATTTGACTAATTTCTTTTCCGTGGGCTTTTAAATGAAATATAATTGTGTAATTAGAAGGTATTGCATTTCTCGGTTCTAATCCTGTAGATATTCTGACAAAATTCCAATCAGGGTTTGAGGGAGATTCTCCTTCTGGATTTAAACACCTATCAATAGTAATTGTTTTAGAATTTTCATTTTTTCCCTCTGTATGTTCTCTAATAAATGTATTCCATTCTCCGGATGAAATTCCATCAAGTTTTGGTGGATTGGCTTTTAATCCATAACCTTTATCGTTTGCATATTTTGGAAAATATTCTTTCATTATACAATTATTTAATCTGTAAACAAGAACACCCTTTTCCGTTTTCAATGAATTAACCCAAGGATCCGGATGGGAATTTGTGATGTCGGTTTGATTTGATGTAATATTTTGAGTTGGTGTTAGAGTCTGTTCGATAGTTAATGGTACTGTTGTTTGAGTTGACGTGAATATTGCTGTTGTTGGAATAGTTTGTTCTGGGTTTTGAGTCGTTGTTGTGTTGCTTGTGCATCCGCTCATACATGCAAGAGCAATAACTAATATAATCACAATAAAGGGAATTTTTATTCTCATGTTAATTCCACAAAGTGGTGTAATTAGTGAAAGATCTAATATAATTTTCGATATTAATTTTTGATTTATTGAATGAGAAATTTCCATGTAATTTGGCTATCCGTAATCAAAGATTATGGGAAAAAAAGATAATCGTTCCTTTTCTGGCTCTGCACGTCATTAACTCGGAATGATATTTGTGTGGATTGCAGGATCATCCATAAAAATCCGACATGGAAAACCGGGAAATCGGAATCATAATAAAAATATGCAAAATTTTATCGTTTCAAAATATATTATGAATCATCATGGGATTGTTTGATTTCAGTTTAAAATCTCCAACAAAAAAACAGAGGAGACGGCAGACTATCCGAAATAATCAAAGAAAAGGGAAGGCTGCTGAAGATCAGGCAATGATGCGAGATAACATGATGGGTTATGAAACAGAGAGGACTGGCAGAGGCCATGATTATAGAAGAAGGAAGCGGAATCCTTTTACTGGACGAGTGACCAAATCCGAAGTCGTTGAAGTTAAATCAGGAAATGCAAAATTATCCCCTCTGCAAAAGAAGACTAAGAAGAAAAAAAGTAATTATCGAGTGGTTAGGGAAAATCCACCTTTTTATTAATTTTTTTTGAATATTGATTAAAACCAAGGATCCTTGGGTTTTCGACCCTTTTTTTGTCTAGGCTTCCTATTAAAACCATCGACATTTCCTATCCATCGATTAAATTCGTTTCTGTTGAATCCCATATCATTTCGACCCTTTTTTTGTTTAAACGGTCTATTGGAATCATCGAAATTTCCAATCCAATGATCAAATTCGCGTCTGTTGAATCCCATATCATTTCGAAGAGGTCTGTCTGTATTGTTGTACCCTTCTTCGTTACAAGGACCATCAAATACTTGATGCTCAAAATGATGTGTTTCTCGATTTAATTTTGCCATTCTTATTTCGTGTTCGCGATCTTCCCTTCTGTGTCGTTCAATTCTATCAGCCTCAGTTTCGTATTTACGGGGATTAATAGCGCGATCGATTTGAATTAAACTCCAACGAGCAATTTTTATACTAATTTCTATGATCTTTAAAATTAAACGATAACTCCAACGAGCAACTGTTTTACAATTTTCTTTGAATGTCATAGACCTTTAACCGTTCATGTGTATTGTCAAATAATAAAACAATCTGAAATAGTAATTCTCTTTATCAATTATTTGGCTCCAAACATCCATGCACCGGGAAGACCGGGGACATGAAGAGGATAAAATCATCCGGAAAAATCGGCTCTGTAGAAAACCTGATCTAAAACAGAGTTGTACCGACGACCGAAAGAGCTAAGGTACGGTGTCTCCTTACCTTGTTATGCAATCAACCTGTAAGGAGACGATATAGTGTCAGCAAACCGGTATATCAGGTTTGTTGAAATATCATCCGGATTGATCAAAGATTCAAGAATTCCTCTTTTCTCTTCCAAGTTCTCAAGAAAAACCTATACCCAACACCAGTTACTCATTCTCCTTCTCCTGAAAGAATATCTGTCTGAAGATTACCGGGACACGATCGAACTAACTGAGATCATGGATTCTCTCAGAGAGAAGATTCACCTCGATGAAGTACCTCATTTCACGACTATCCAGAAGTTCTGTCAACGGATCCGATCATTCACTTTCACCCGGTTACTTAACCGGCTCATGAAAATGTTCTACGACTGGGGCGAGAGGATCCCTTGTACTGCTATCGATTCATCCGGGTTCACCAGCTCCTATGCCAGCCATTATTATTCGTGGAGAACCGGTAAGACCAGAAAACGGTTCCTGAAAACCTCGATCTCCGTTGATACTGATCGTCAGATTATCACCGGTCTGAAGATCTCCCAGCACCCGGTCCATGATATCCCTCACGCTGAAAAACTCCTGAAACAAACTCACAGAACCAGACAATCCGACCTCTATGTCATGGACAAAGGATACGACTCTGAAGAGATCCATGAATTGATCCGGGACTCCCTCAACTCCTGTTCCCTTATCCCGGTCAGAAACAGAAAACGGAAACGAATCTCCGGGTATTACCGAAGACGAATCGCTCAGTCATTCGATGAAGATAAGTATCATCAGAGAAATAAGGTCGAAACGGTATTCTCCGTCCTGAAAAGAAAGTTCGGAGAAGCCCTCAAGGCTCGAAAATACAGACTCCAGATCAAGGAGATCAAAATTAAAGTGATCCTCTATAACCTCTCAAGAATGATGTTAACAATTTCAGTTCTTATTCGTATTGAGGAATTCTACAGAGCCGTTTTTTTAATTTTTTTAATAATTCCGGAATATGAAATAAAAGGCTTATCTTGAAAGCGGTTTTAAAGTATGTATTTATCAGGTGATCGTGTTGCAGGTCTCCATGAAGCTCGAGATGAAGGATGCGCCAGGGCAGCTCGTTGCAGCCCTCAAGCCCATATCTGAAGTTGGCGGGAATATCATCGCGGTCATCCACCAGCGTGACCCGGACCCGGCCGATGACACCTTAAACGTCCAGATCGTGCTCGAACTCCCGGAAGGCAGGCTCAGGGACCTTGTATCACTCCTTAAAAAGCAGGGTGTCCATATCCAGCGGATTGGTGAAGAACGGCTCTTATACCGGCGCACTGTTATCTTAATCGGGCACCTGATGCACACGGACCTTTCCGATACAATCGACCGGATCGACTCGACAGGTTTTGCGGAGGTAAGCGCGCTCTCGATGAGCATGCCGGCGGTCAGTGAACGCTCCTCCTCGCGGCTCACGATCAAGTCGATCACCCGGGACGATATGGAAAAAGCGGTCTCGATCCTGCGTACTGTAGCAGCAGAAAAAGATCTCCTCCTGATCGAACCGCTGGAGGAGATCGCATGAAGATCGCAATAATCGGCATGGGTTCGGTCGGCAGGGGTGTCCTTGAAATGATCGCCGCAAAAGACCTCGGCATCACCGTAACCGGGATCGCAGACTCGCACAGCGGGGTCATCGATTCAAAGGGAATTAACCCTGCGGGAGTTTTAAAAACCAAAAAAAAGACCGGGCTGTGCGGCGATACAAAAATTTCTGCTGCCGATGTAATAAAAAAGGCGGACTATGACGCGCTTGTCGAAGTCACTCCGACCAATGCAGAGACGGGTGAACCCGGGTTAGGGTATATCAGGCAGGCGATTAAGCGTAAAAAACATGTGGTCACCTCCAACAAGGGGCCGATCGCGCTTGCATATAAGGAACTCCGGAATCTTGCAAATGCAAACGGTGTCGCGCTCCGTCACGAGGCGACCGTTGGCGGCGCGATCCCTGTCTTCCACACGCTTGAGCACGGCCTTGCGGGTAACGAGATCCTAGCAATCTTCGGCGTGCTTAACGGCACCTGTAACTACATACTCACCCGGATGGCAGATGAGGGGCTCACGTACGAGCAGGCACTCCTTGAGGCGCGGGAGATGGGGTATGCCGAGGCTGACCCGACGTACGATGTACAGGGAATCGATGCGGCAATCAAGCTGGTAATCCTCGCAAATACAATCTGGGGCAACGGCGTTAAACTCAAGGACGTCAACCGGACCGGTATTGACCTGCTCACCCCGGACGCATTGCGCCTTGCCGAAGAGGAGAACTGCACCATCCGATTGATCGCCGAAGCGATCCCGAAGAAAGGGCTGCTCCGGGTCTCCCCGAGGATCATCGGGAAGAACCACCCGCTTGTTGTTGACGGGACCCTCAATGCAATCACCCTTGAGACCGATATGGCAAAGGAGATCACGCTGATCGGCAAGGGCGCCGGCTCTCATGAGACTACCAGCGCGATCATCGGCGACCTGCTCTTCATCCGCGACTGTTATGTCCAGCGTGCTTGAACACCGGCGGGAATATCTCCGCCTGATGCGGCAATTCACGCTCGACAGCGGGACATTTACTGTTACCGATATCCAGCAGGCAGCAAAAATCCCGCGGAGCACTGCACAGGACTGGATCATAAGGCTCGTGCAGGAAGGGTGTGTCATTATCAGGGCGGAAAAACGGGGACGGAGTGCGGCCCGGTATGCCGCGATCAGCGCCATGCCCGCATCCACCTGCCGGCGCATTTTTACTACGATTGATGGCAACAAGGTGGAGATCTACCATGACTGCATGAGCGGGGCATGCGCAGCGTTCTGCGGGTTCCACCATGCACTTGCCGGGGGAGTCATCACCTCTGTCGAACGGGATGGTACGCTCCTGCGGGAATGTGCCCGGATCGGCAGCCGGGATGTCGACGTCGGGCTCTCGCCTCTTGCCGCGGTGGGGGTGAACGGGGTCTCAAGGGAAGGGGACTATATCATCCAGCACATTCATTCAATTGGCGGCCCAGCCTACTCGCTCTCGGACATGATGGCACGCGCCGACGGAGTCTGCCGGGTCGAGTCGCAGCATGAGGGGATCATGGTGCAGGGACGTGTGTGGACACGGGCGCTCACCCATGTCGCGATCGGGGTCGATGATACAGACTCAAAAACGGGCGGTGCGACCTTTGCACTGGCGCTCGCGCTACTTGCCCATGTGAGCAGGATGCGGGGGGTGCTGCCTATCGCCCATCATGTTGCAATGCTCAACCAGAATGTCTTTTCCAAGACTGCAGGCAACTCGGCGAGCTTCATCGAGATCGCTGTCGAACCAAAAAAGTATACAGAACTCATCGAACGCTCCAAAAAATTTGTTGCCGGCGAATCGCTCTCCCCGGAATGGGGCATTGCGGTCAAGCCCGGTTTCACCGTCCCCACGGGCTTGCGGGAGTACGGCAGGCTTGTCCGGGAACAGGTCATCTCCCGGCCCATGGCGGAAGCAACCGCGGAGCAGTATGGAGTCGTCCTGCATGGTGGAAACGGGGTGATCGGGGCTCTTGGTGCCGTCGCACTCTGCCGGCTGCCCCACGAGATCCTGCTCGATCCGGCAAAACCCATACCTCTCACCTGACTTCCATGCAGCCGGATACCGGCAACAGCCGGTGTATCCAGATTCCTGCCTGAAAATAATCCGTTTTTCCCGGATGCCTTTTATTAAAAAACACAGGCTCTATAGAAATCATCGATTTTTATAATGTTCTCGGGGGCGTTTGCCGTTCCTGGTGAGAAGGGCAAACTGAAGAAGATGTCCTTTGGACATCTTCGAGTAACATTGCCCCCGCCACTGCGGCACAGCGAAAATATTTTCGATATTTTCTCGAATCTGTCCTGCCTTGGAGCACGACAGATGTCCCCCGCTTGCGATATCCGCGGAAAACCGGTTTAACTTGGATTTTTATTACAGATGTGAAATCAGGGATTTCTCTAAAGCCAAAAAAACACAACAATCAAAACAGTCCGGCCCCTATAACTGATGGCAGCAGCGCGACACCCGAACATGATCCCCGGAGACTTTCTTTTCCCACTCATCATCTTTTGCGCCAAGGTTGTTGAGACAAGCCTTGACACGATCCGCATGGTCTATGTCACCAAAGGGCACCCGAACCTTGCGGCAGGGATCGGGGTGGTCAAGATCGGGATCTGGCTGGTCTCAACCGGGCTTGTGCTCACAAATTTTACCAACATCCCCGGCATCCTTGCTTATATCGCAGGTTACGGAGTCGGGACGCTGATTGGCATGAATATCGAGGAACGGATCAGCATCGGTAATGTGCTTGTACGTATCATCACATCAAAAGACCCGGAATCCCTGATCGCCCACCTGTCCGGCATCGGTTTCGGTATTACCCGTGTCAATGCCGCGGGTTCGTTCACCCCATCCGTTGCCGTGCTCCTCATGGTGGTCCCGAGGACCGAGCTCGACCGGCTCCTTGCGGCTCTTAAAAAGGATTATCCTGACCTCCTGTTCACGGTCGAGGATATCCGGAAGATGAGCGAGCAGGGCACGATCTTTTTTGGCAAACGTCGGGGCGGCCTGCGACGGTTTTTGGGAATGGACTAAAAGGGGGCAAGAAATCCTGGTACTATGGAAATGATGGTCTGGCAAGGATTTCCTAAAAACCCCAAAAAAACGGGTTTGCTCCGCATCTACCGGTCATGAACCGGTTTGTGTCATCTGGCACAGGTGTCTTATTTGACGAGGCGTACGGAGGAGACATTTCCTTATGTGCCTGTTCCAGGTACAAAATATCAAACGGCCTTTTTTCCGAATAAAAATTCCTCTGCAACATACCTGCAAAACCGGTTGCTTTCAGCAAGATGCCGCTTTGAATCCCGCAGGATCTTTTGACGACGGGATGCACGGAGATCCTTTGTCCAGTCTGCAATCAGGGCATCGGTCATCTCAAGATGGAACTGGAGGCCGGTCGCAGACTTCAACCGGAATGCCTGGTTTTTCACACGGTCACCGGTGCACAGCAGTCTCCCACCATACGGGATATCAAAGGTCTCATTATGCATCTGGAAAACATACAAGGAGTCCGGAAATGTGGAAAATATCCCGTCCGCTTCCGGCACCCGGTTGACCGGATACCAGCCGGTCTCGTTCATGAACCGGTACACTTTTGCACCATGAGCCGCTGCTATCAGCTGGGCGCCAAGGCATAGGCCCAGCACCGGGACCCGTTTTTTCACTGCCTGCCGGATCAGCGCCTTCTCCTGTGCCAGATAACGGAACTCTGCTTCATCGTTTACGCTCATCGGGCCGCCAAGGAAGACAAGGTGGGTGGCATCGGGAGGAATCACTTCGTTAGTCTCCCAGAGGTCCTGGTATTCAAACGGAACGTTGAACTCACCGAAAACCTGCTCGAGATAGCCGAGCGGTTCGGAAGGGGTGTGCCGGAATACGATGACTTGGATCATAATTACTCGGGCTCATTATGTGGATTGAGGAGTATTTATGCCTGAAAAAAGATAAAGTGAACAGTTTGTAGAGGAACACGCGCCATGCGGGAATTTTTTTCAAATACTTGTAAGTTCAGGAGGAATGGAATCTGGTCGTTTCCGGAAGCCCCCAAATCATTGGGTTGATCTATGTCCTTATAGCATTCCCGGTCATTGCCGGTCTATGGTATAAAGGGAAGATGACGCGAAAAATCGTGTTTCTCTTCCTTTTTATTTCTGCAGGTTTAGGTTTTCTCATATTCTCACCGATGGTGCCGTACCAGATCCAGCAGGCAGTCACTGGCGGGGGACCGGGGCCCGGTACCCCGCTTCCTCTCGTAACCGTTCTTGTCGTGATCTTCATGGTGCTGACGTTAGTCTCGGGGAGGATCTTCTGCGGGCAGCTCTGCCCGATTGGAGCAGTACAGGAACTCATCTATACCGATCCGAAGCAGAAGACCAATACCGCACAGAAACAGGTCATCATTGTGTTCCGGTTAATATACTTCACCATATTGCTTATCGCCGGTCTTCTCTTCTCGGTCTCCCTGATACACTTCTTTGGGATCAAAGAGTTCTTTTACCTTGATCTCAATGCACCGTTCTTTTCGGTCTTTGTCATCCTGATCGCCATCTCACTCTTCTTCTACCGCCCGTTCTGCCGGCTCTTCTGCCCGTTTGGCGTCCTGTTGTCGCTTGCTGCGGCAAAGAGCCTGTTCAAGATCCGCCGCACACCGGCATGCATCGAGTGCGGCAGATGCGAACAGGTGTGCCCTGCTGCCGAAGCGGGTGCGGATGATGGAAAGATGGAGTGCTACCTCTGCGGCAGGTGTACCCGGGCCTGTCCCACCAAAGGGGCTCTGGAATACTCACGGGAGACCATGTCCCGGGTCAAAAAGGATGAACAATGACTGAAAAGAAGCAGGAAGAGTTAAAAGAGAAGGTGCTTGATCCAAACACCCTGATCTCATACCAGGACGGTTCGGTGGTCAGCCGGATGCTTGTGTACAAACCTCAGGGCACCATCACGCTCTTTGCGTTTGATGCCGGGGAAGGACTATCAGAGCACAAGGCGCCGTATGACGCGATCGCCACAATCACCGAAGGTGAAGCCCTCATAACAATCGCCGGCAGGGAATTCCATTGTACGGCAGGGCAGATGATCATCATGCCGGCTGACATCCCGCACGCGGTCACTGCGGTGCGGCGCTTCAAGATGATGCTTACGATGATCCATGCGTGATCTGTAATGCAAAGATACTGCATTCTTCAATAATTATTAAAAAATTACATTCTATTCAGAGCATCCTGATTTCATGAAAGATTCAGGAGCTTATTGACAATATCCTTCCTTCTAAGTTTTCCCGTCACTTTTTCCTCATCTGTTTCATTATCCCTTTGAGATCCTGCATGCCGTTGTACGCTTTCAGATGACCGGGATTGATTTTTATGGCTTTTTCAAAACACGCATACGCATCGGGGACTTTCTTAAGCCCGACAAACGAGATCCCCTTATAATACCATGCATCGGCATTGTCGGGTTTGATTGCCAGTGCATGGTCAAAGGATTCAATCGCGCCAGAGAATGCTCCCAGTTTTCCCAAAGCCCTCCCCTTGTTATACCATGCATCGGAGTGACCGGGATCGATATCCAGCACCTTGTCAAAACACTCCACGGCTTTTTGGAACTCGCCTATCGATCCATGGGTGACCGCCTTGTCATACCATGCGTCAGCCCCGAGAATATCCTTTGCTAATGCGGTATCAAAGGCATGTAATGCATCACCGTGTTTCCCTAGCGCTTTTAATATAACGCCTTTCTTATGCCATGTGTCTGCCCGTCCGGGATCGAGTTCAAGTGCCCTTGTAAAATTTTCAAGGGCTTCCCTGTCCCTGCCCATATTTTGTAACGCGAGCCCTTTTCCTGCATATGCGTGTGCGGCATGTGCATCTTTAAGAAGGGCTTTGTCAAACCACATGATCGCCGAGGTAAAGTCCCCCCGGCTGATGCAGGCGTCACCCTTTGCCAGAAGAGCCGGCACATCTTCCGGTGCATCCCTCTTTTTCTCCCTCCTGTCAAACAAAACCATGGCGGGTCAGGTTGTAGTCTCTGGCACAGGTTCTTAATCCTTTTTACCAGTCCATGTCCTGAAGAAGATAAGGGGGTATGCTGCCGTCATTATCCAGCACAGATACGGAATGCGAGGGACCGGATTCGAACCGGCGAACACCTTCGTGACTGGACCCTAAATCCAGCGCCTTTGACCGGGCTCGGCAACCCTCGCGTCCTCATAGTGTTTGAAGGGTGGCGATAATAGATTATCGTTTCCGGTGTTAGAGAATAAGTCGGGTTGCATCCCGGCCCGTGCCAGGGCCTGAGGATCCTGTCAGTCAGGAGCGGCAGAACCGGACGATAAGGAGAGTGAGACGATTGTCTGCAGCAAATACCCGCGCGGTCGCGCGGTTGGTGCCCCCCTCGCATTTCCTGCCGAGATGCATCGCAGGGAATGTATATTTTTATAATGACAAGGATGATGAACGTCAGTACAATAAGCCAAAGGGTGCCTAGGATATTTTGGGGGTCTGCAGAATCAATAAAAAATTAACGAATGCGATTAGATCGGGCTTTTACCGGTGTCGCCAAATACAAGGCCGCCCGGTTTTACAATGTCCCTGACTGATCGTGCCAGGCTATCCATTTTTTCCGGTACCCTCCAACAGGAAAAAGAGATAATCATTTCCTTTTTTAAAAATGATTTATCATCATACAGGGCCATGCTCTTCTCCTGCTCTTCCTGCATCCTTTCGCTCCTCAATAAGTATCTTGTATCCATTGAACAGGAGCACGATAAAGACCGGACCAAGGACAAACCCTGCCATCCCCATCGTGATCAAACCGCCAAAGAACCCGATCAGCATCAGGAGGGGGTGTAACCTTACCCGACGCCCCATAAGAACCGGGCGCACATAAATCTCGGGGAGTGCAGATACACCGATGTAACCAAAAAAGAAGAGGATGAGCACGCCATTGATATCACCAATCGAGAGGGCATACGTGCCAAGGAAGATAAAGACGATTGACGACCCCAGTACCGGGATCAGTTCGCAGAAGGCGCATAAAAATGAGTAGAAGAGCACGTTCCCGTACCCGAGGAACCAGAAAAAGGGGATTGCAATAACAAAAGTAAGGGCTGCAATCCCGATATGGACTACATAGATCGCATAGAGTGTATCGACAATCCCGTCACTCATCTTCTGCACACGTATCCGTATATTCTCCGGAACCCCTGCCATGATGCGCTTTTTGAGGGTCTCCCCGTGGAGGAGAAGCACATAAAGCGATGCAAAGAAAACAATGACCTTCAGGGCAATTGTCGTGATGTCGGAAAAGATCATGGTCCAGTACCGGAAAAAGATCGATTTTGCCTGCTCAAGCCATGTTGACACCTGAATCCGTTCCACAGGAATCCCGAAAACCCGGGGATCGGTTGACGGATTTTTTACCCAGTTTTCAATAGTACCAACAATTTCCTGCAGCGTACTGCTGTTGTCTGAGAGAATTGTGATAGAAAGAAGGGCTGTCGCCACGAGCGCGACGAATATAAAAATCGTTATAAGTGCGGCGGAGAAGTAGCGGTTGATATACTTCCTGAAATAGGTATGGAGGGGAAAAATAACCACTGCAATGGATATGGCAAACACCAGCACATCGAGCAGTTTCCAGAAAATGATCAGGGTGGCAGCCAGTATCGCCAACATGATCACAAAGGGGACCAGATCGGCCCGGAACTGACCCATGGATGATCATAGGTGGTCAATGCACCAATTAAAATGTATGTCGGGGGCTCTTCAACCGGAATAATATAACAAGCCAAACGATACTCATAACAGGTGGGGCGAACAAACCCATTTTTTGTACATGAAGCGGATCGAACACCTTGCCGCGATCGCCCATGACATGGGCATGGTCTTTGAATTTTTGGGGTTCGCGTCCCTTCTCCCGTTCGTCGTGCTCATCATCTTCTCTGAATGGGATATGCTCATCCCGATGGCATCGGCGCCTGTGGCATTCATTGTGTTCGGCTACCTGCTATCCCGCATTCACCGGACAGAATATACTCCCCCGCTCTCGGTCACCCTTGTTGCAGTCGCACTCTCGTGGTTTGCCATTGCGCTTGTCGGTGCACTCCCGTTTGTCTTCGGGCTCCATATATCATATACCGACAGCGTGTTTGAGGCGATGTCCGGATGGACCGGTTCCGGTTTTACAATGCTCACAGCCCTTGACACAACGCCCAATACCCTGCTTTTCTGGAGATCGTTTACCCAGTGGATTGGCGGGATCGGGATTATTGCATTCGGCATCTCGCTGCGCAGGAAAACACGGGTCACCCTCTTCCGCCTCTACCGCTCCGAAGGCAGGTCTGAGGAACTGATGCCCAATGTGGTTTCGACAGGGCGGCGAATGTGGGTGATCTACCTCTTTTTAACATCCGTTTTCACGGGGCTCATTATGCTCTCCGGCATTCCCCTCTGGGACTCGCTCAACCTTGTGATGGTCGCCATTGCCACCGGGGGATTTTCGATCCATGATGCAGGCATTTCATACTATAATAACCCGTTGCTGGAACTGCTCCTGATCCCTGTCATGCTGGCCGGTGCAATGCCATTTAAGATTTATTTCCTGATGTACCATGGAAAAATCTCCGCAATGTTCAAGAACCAAATCGTCAGGGTCCTCCTGCTTATTGCAGTCATAGGCTCGGCAATCACCTCCCTTGACCTCTATATCTTCAACAATCTTCCTTTAGGGCAGGCATTCCGCGAAGGTACATTCTGTGCGATATCAGGGTTTACGACTACGGGTTTACAGAATTCAAACCCCCATCTCTGGGCGACCATCCCTATCTCGGTCGTAACGATGATGATGCTGATCGGTGGCGCTTCCGGCAGTACTGCAGGGGGCATCAAGGTGAACCGTGTAGTGCTTGCATACGAAGGAGTGAAATGGTGGTTCAAACGCTTCTTTGTCTCAAACAAGGTCATCATCCCCTTCAAGTATGAAGGGCGGACCCTTTCAAAAGAGATCTCCGAACTTGAAATCTCAAAAAATATGCTGGTGATCGTGCTCTATGTCCTCACCATCTTCCTCTCCACGATCCTCCTCATGCACCTCTATATCACCTCGTTCCGGCTGGACGAGGTGGTCTTTGAGCAGGTTTCTGCCCTTTCCAATGTCGGGCTGGGTGTCGGCTACATAACCGCATTGAGCCCATTTGCCGTCAAATGGGTGTTTATTTTTCTGATGTGGTTGGGACGGCTTGAGATTGTGCCGGTCATTATCCTTGCCATGGGACTAATCCGGGGGTTTGAAGCAACGATTATAAAATAATCTGATGATTATTTTCACGAGTCTGCCATATTTTAATCGATGGGAGACCCACCCCTTGGGATATCTGTGGAAATCCGGTTAAGATGTATTCCTGTTATTGATGTAAGATCAGGGATTTTTACAGAACCTGTAATTCGTTAAATAAGGATTTTTGCACATAACACAACCTTTATCCTGTATCCATCCTGAGCTTCACTGGTAATCAGTTGGTTACGGGACGTCCCATGCTCGATGAGCCCACCCGCATTCTTATCGCCGCTGCCATTTGCTGGATGAACTTCATGGTGGTGGATCTTATTTTCAAATTACCGGAGAGCGGAGGTGTCAGCGGTGCAACAGCGATTGCACAGGAAATAGAGAAAGGGGGCGGGGCGCTCAATGGCGGGTATATGATGGGTAACATCGTCAGCTCGCCGGACGCTTCAGCCGGGACACTACTTGCAAGCTGTGGGGTGTACTGTGCGGGGTTGTTTGGCGGGCTCTTTGCTGCAGTTCTCGTCTATTTCGGCAACCGGATTTGTTACGATCCCGGCTATGCCGGAACAACGGGGTGCATCACCGCGACCATCATTGTATATGCTGCAACACAGGCCGGGTTTGCCGCATCGGATTTTATTGCCGGCATGGTGATTGCAATCCTGACGATACAGGGCATCTCATACGTGCACGCAAGCAGGCTCATCGCCCGGCTCTGGAAGGTGCGCTGCAGGTGGCTGAGGGGATGCAAATGATCGCTATCTACGTCTGCGCTGTCATTGCAGTATATGCAGCCCTGCGGATCATACTCCAGAGAAACACGATGCGTAAGCTCCCGTTCCTCAATGCTGTGTCATTTGCGGTAACCGGGATCATCGCCCTGCTGCTCCCGCACCCGATCACCATTGCCGCAGCTGCGGCGTATTTTGTCGGGTCTACCTTAGAGTCCAATGCAATCGCCAGTACATGGGCAGGAGGGATCAAAAAAGATGAATGAGCTTGTCATGGTCGCCTGCACTGCCCTTGTGTTCATCGGGACGGCAGCGGCGATACTTGAGCGGGATCCCTTCAGCAAACTCATCTCACTCTCCATCATGATCTCAGGAATATTCCCGTTCATTATCGACCGGGGTTTGCTTGACGTGGCTATTGCCACAGCCCTGATCGCACCCCTCTCCACCATTTTTATCCTCATGGTCTGCCGGAGGATACCGGCATGATGGTCGCAGGGTATGCACCGGAGTTTTTGATCGGCCTTTCGATCCTTGTCATCGGGACAATTGCCGCGGCATTCCCCCGTCCCAGAGATTATCTTACCCGGCTCATCAATCTCGAGATACCCGGCTGGGGGCTTTTACTTGTCATGCTCTCGTACAACGAGGCACTCGCGCTATTTACATTCGGGGCAATTTCAGTGCTTTCGACATTCATCTACGTCAGAGTGATGCAGAAAAAAGAAGGGGGCATCCGTGGATGATCATCCGCCGTATCTCCCACTACCTCTGCAACTATGAAAACATCGTGCCCCTTTTTGCATATGCCTGCGCCCTGATTCTTTTTACAGGTATACTACTCCTCCCGATCCAGTACAACTCCGCCCAGCTCTATCCAAAGACTATCGACCCGAACAGTCCGCTTGACCCATATGACCGGGGCGGTCCTCCCTTCACTCAGGTTGAGATTGGTGCCCAGTATCCCGATTATTCCCCGACTGCGGGTCTGGTAACATCATACCTTACCCCGTTCTCTCTCTTCCTTTCCCAGGTTACTTTACACCTTGGCACCACAATCGTTGCCCACCCGGGCGGCATCATCGACGAAATCCTGTATAACACCCGGGGTCTTGACACGGTAGTTGAGGCAACTATCCTCCTCATCGCGTTCGCTGTCGCATCATACCTGTACAGGAAGGGGTCGTGATGTGGGGGCAGTACAGCTACGGGCTCCTTGTTGTGCTTGCGGGTGGAGTGATCGCCTTCCTTGCACTTGCAACTGAAGGGGATGACCTGCACAAACTGCTCCTGATCGACCTTGTTGAAATCACCTCGCTCGCTGTAATCGCGCTCCTTGGGACTGACCTTGCAGAAGCACTCATCCTGCCGGGTCTTACTGTCGGGATCGCAGAACTGCTGGCGCTTTCACAGATCTACTGTACCAAGGAGCGGATCGGAGCAAATCCGGTACAGGGGCTCAATATTGAAGTGATTGCAAAGGCGGACGCACCTCTCATCATCTCGATCATCCTTGTAGTATACGGGCTCATCCTGTCCGGTTTCACCGGTGGTGGTGTTGCGGGGCTCGGGCTTGTCTTCTTCTTCATGTCCAGAGGCTACAAAGAAGATCTCAATATGCTTGAGATGGCAAGCGGGATCTCGTGGGCAGTCTGGATCTTTGCATTTTTTGTCTTTATGTTTTTGCCGCAGTACTGGTATGTCGCGCTCATGTGTGCGGCCGTGGGGATCGTGCTCAAGGTGACCGTGAAGATGTCCCTTGTCGGGACGATGTGGGGGAAGGGCGATGAGTAACCTTGCCGGTATCCCGTACTACATCCTTGAATTCGGCGATGAGCTTGTCTATTTCACTCCGTATACGATCACGCTCTTTTTACTCGCGCTCACGTTCACCATTTTTGTTATTGTCAGCAGGCCCGAACAGCAGGTGGATATCGCCTTTGGCGGGGACGCATATACGACAAAGGAGATAATGGTAAGCGAGATGCGGTTCCGCAGGTTCATGGCGATTGCCTGCGGGCTGGCTTCCATGGGCGCGATGGTGACCGGGGACATCTTCAATTTCACGCTCTTTACCGCGATGGTCGGCATCACCAATGTCGGCATTGTTGCAGCGGTGAAAAGCCCGCATGTCCAGAACGCGGCGTTCCAGTACGGGCTTGTCGCGCTCACCGCAACGGTCCCGCTTTTCGGTGGCGCAGCGGTCTATGCGGCGGCAACCGGGAGCCTCTCGATGATCGAGCTCGCAAAGGGAACACTACCGGCGGTGCCGTTTGTCGCAAAGGCATTCCTCGTCCTCGGCGTTATCGGGGAAGGGATGGCACCGTTCTATGCCGCAAAGGCTGAGATGTTCCGGGCACCGGGGGCCCCTTATGTGATCATGTGCTCGCTGTCATCGCTGCTCATCTTTTTGCGGGTGATTGAGGTCGTGATGCTTGGATGAGGAACACAAAAAAGAATACTGTATTCAGGTTCATGGCCACGGGGCTTATTGCGGTAATTCTTGCATTTGCTCTCTATTCTCTCGACCGGATACCGCTCTGGGCATTTGCCGCAGTACTGGTGCTCGCGTTCCCGCCGCTGGTAATCTCTCTTTTTTTATGGTGGATGGCAGGCAAAGGAAAGGAGGACATCCCTTTTATCGGGTACTGATATGATCGCCGAACTTGTGCTTGCAACGGTCTTTGGCCTGCTCCTCCTTGGCATACACCGCAAGCTCATCGCCCGGATCCAGCGGCGCCCGGGCCCGCCGGTCTGGCAGGAGATCCTTCACATGCTGAAGTTCTCGTTCAAGAGCACATGGATTCCGGTGACGGCGAGTGCGACACTATTTGCAGGGGTTGTCCTTATCGCGATTGGGATCTGGACTGCAGCGTTCTTTGTCGTGTTCACGGGCGGGAGCATTCTTGTCGTCTTTGCCATCTATATGCTCCATAAGATCGTGGAGCACGGGTTCGGGCTCTCGTCCGGCTCCCCGTACGGGAAGTTCGGTGGCGTGAGATCGGTGATATCAGCAGCGTCCGAGATCCCGCTCTTTGTTTCGGTGGCAGCGATCGCGATCTTTACCAGATCCTTTAACTTAAGTGATATTGTCCTCTACCAGCAGGTTCATGGCCCGCTCCTGTTCCTTGCATTTCCTGCCGCCGTTGCCATGTATCTCGTCATACTCTCCAAGATGCCGTCCGGTCCGTTCTCCATTGTGGAATCAAAAGAGCTGGTCAGCGGTTACAAGACAGAGCATTTCGGGGCATGGCGGGCTGGTTTAGAGGTCTGCAACGGGCTGAAGACAACGGTCCTGTTTGCCACCTTCCTTTTCGTCTTTATCGGGCAGCTTCCGGTGCTGTGGATGGTAGCAGGTATGCTGCTCCTTGTGGTCTCACTCTCGTTTGCCTGTGCGCTCACACCCATGCTGTCGCCATTTGATTCAGTCACGGTGCAGTCCATAGTCACATGCCTGATGCTCGGGTATGTGGCGGTTCTATATACCGGGGTGATTGCATGATCCGCGAGGTCATCCTTGCCGGTGGCATTATCTATGTCCTTATCAACGCTATTCAGGTGATCCAGAGGCCATCGGTTGTAATGGAAGGTGTCCTTGTCGGGTTTACCCTCTCGTTTGCCACTGCATTCTACCTGACGCGGCGGGAACACGAACTCCACATAGCGGAAGCAGCCGCACTCTGGGCTGCCGTCCTTCTTTTTGCGGTCTATGGTTTCCTGAAAATGGGGGGTGTGATATGACCCGGTGGCTCCATGAACAGGATCTTGTTGCACAGAAATACCGCATTCTTATCGCACAGCAGCATGACCACCTTGTCCATACAGTTGCATCCGATCTCGGTATCAGCGTGCAGGAACTCAGGAAATACCTGATTGAACATATCGACATGATCCTTTTAGAGAACCTTCCTGCCCGCTATGAAGCTGCAAGAGCCGCCGATGAAGGTGATCCCGTTGCACAGGGGCTGAACCGGCGCATCCTTTCAACCGGCATCCCGCTCGTTCCCAAACACCGGATGGATGAAATTTTCCAATTAACAAAAGAACGCATTGAAACGGGCAGTCCCGTTTCCGACGCAGTTGCCGCAGGAAAGGCAATGATCCGCGAGGTGATCCGGGAATGAACCTCCTCCAGCGCATTAAGGATCTTGTCCGTTCACGTTCCATCCATGTCAGTTATGTCGATGTGGGATCCTGCAACGGCTGCGATATCGAGGTGCTGGCATGCCTTGCACCGCGCTATGATATCGAGCAGTACGGTATCTATGTCCATAACAACCCACGGGAAGCCGACGTGCTACTCGTAGTAGGGGCATTTACCCCGGGCTGGGAGGAGAAACTCGGGAGCGTGTGGGACAAGATCCCGGAGCCGAAGGCTGCAATTGCGATCGGCAACTGCCCGATCTCCGGGTGCGTCTTTGGCCGGAGGGGGTCGTATGTCGATCCTCCGGTGAGCAAACATATTCCCATTGCTGCGGAAGTGCCTGGCTGTCCGCCTCGGCCAACCGAGATCCTTGCTGCAATCCTTTCCCTCCGCGACACGGTCTTTAAAGGCTGGGAGGCGAGGCAGAGATGAAGCGGACAGTCGATGTCAACATTCCCCTTGGGCCCATCCATCCCTGTTTCAAGGAACCGGCGCGGTTGAAGTGTGAGACAAGGGGCGAGCGGGTGATTGGAGCAGAGGTCGAGCTCGGGTATATGAAAAAAGGGATCGAGCGGATCATGAAGGGGAGACCATGGCAGGAAGTGATGTTCCTTGCCGAGCGGGTCTGCGGAATCTGCTCGGTGATCCATAACATGGTCTTTATTGAAGCAGTCGAGAGGATCAGCGGCATCGATGTCCCTCCCCGTGCAGCTTACCTCCGGGTCATTGCAAACGAACTCGACCGGATGCAGAGCCATATGCTGGCGAACTTTTCTTACTGCTACACGATCGAGCATGAAACGCTGGCCATGTACCTTCTGGACATACGGGAGCAGGTAATGGACGAACTCGAGCGCCTGACAGGTGCCCGGGTCACCTGCGCATATATTGTGCCCGGGGGGGTCCGGTGCGACATCAGCAAGGAAGATATCGTCACGCTGTCTGCCTCGCTTGACAAAATTGAAGACGACCTCCACCGGTATGCAAAGATGTTTGAGACCGGCCCGATGATTGCCCTGCGGAGCAGAGGGATCGGGATCCTTACAAAGGAGGCAGCCCAGGAGGCACATGCGGTCGGGCCGACGGCCCGGGCAAGCGGGATCGCCGCGGACAGGCGGACTGAGCACCCGACGTACCAGAAACTTGGTTTCGTGCCGGTCGTACGGTATGACTGTGACAATTATGCACGGATTATGGTCAGGTTCGATGAACTGTCTGCAAGCATCGGACTTATCCGCCAATGTCTCGCAGGACTAAAGCCCGGAATAATCCGGGGCGGTGGGAAATGTACAGCAGGGGAAATACGGTACAGCGGTGAAGCGCCAAGAGGAGAACTCACGTACATCATCACCACTGATGATTTCGGCAGGATACAGGAAATTCAGATCCAGACCCCCTCCATCATGAACGTTGAGGCATGCTGCCATTATATGATCATCGGCGTTGATTCAATAGCAGATGTGACTTCGACGTTTGTCTCTGCAGATCCCTGTATCGCCTGCACGGAGCGCTAGCATGGCAGCATCAGTATTCTGGTATCTCCGGGAGTTCGCGCGGCTGGAGTGGATAAAAAAATTCCTTTTTGCAAAGACCGTCTCCCTGGCAACCCCGGCGCACTTCCGGGGGTTCCCGGAACCAACGGGAAAGGCATGCCAGCACGCGCTCTATTGTATGATGGTATGTCCTGCACCCGGCGCGATCGAAGTCGTCCATAAGGATGACGGCTGGGTCCCGAGGATCAATCACGGCCACTGTATAAGGTGCGGGCTGTGTGTTGAAGCATGCCCTAATGGCGTGCTGCGGAGCGGGAGGGTGCTGGAGACGATGTTGGATCAGGGGACTTCACTTGTGTTCTCGTTCCGGATTGCCATTGATAATGACCGGTGCATGGGTTGCGGGAACTGTTGCACTGCATGTCCGGTCAACAAGCTCATCGATGCGCAGATGGGTTCCGGGGGTCACTCCTCAAACGATGAGGTCATTATGCGGGTACAGGGCGGTGAAGTGCTGGTCCTCCATGAGGAAAAGTGCACGGGCTGCAAGACCTGCGAACAGAGCTGCCCCAACGATGCAATCCGGATCGCCCGCATCCTTGAGGCAACACAACAGCTTATTCCGGTCTCCCCGGTCAAAACGGAGGACGGGCAATGAAGTTTCTCATGAACACCGGACGAACCGTACCTCAGGGTGAATCGGTGGAACGAAAAGACAGCCCCGAATATGAAAAGGCGACATCGGTCTGCATGATCCACCCGGTGGATATGATGGTCCTTGGCATCGAAGATGGCGCCCGGGTATGTGTGAAAAACAAATCCGGTGAAGTGGTGCTTGTGGCTGTCTCGTCTGAAGCCATTGAACAGGGCACGATCTTTGTCCCGCTTGGGCCATACGCCAACCATATCATAGATAGTGAGACGCACTGCACCGGCATGCCGGATTTCAAATCGATGACTGTCGACATTGAACCCGGCGACACACCGGTAATGACGGTGTCTGAGCTCATCGAAAAACTCGGCGGGGTGCGGTATGCTCATTAAAGATGTGGTCTGCCCATTCTGCGGTTGCCTCTGTGATGACCTCGATGTCGAAGTGGAGGGTGACAGGATAATACGGGTCGACAATGCCTGTACGCTCGGCTCAAGTACCATGGTCGGAGACCACCGGCTGAAAAATCCGATCCGGCGGAATGGAACCCGCTGGGAAGACACGACGTATGATGCAGCGATTGAAGAAGCAGCGCAGATCCTGCTCGATGCCGACCGGCCGGTCCTCTATGGGTGGAGCAGCACGCATGGAGAGGCGCAGAGTCTTGGTGTGCACCTTGCAGAATTGATCGGCGGTGTTATCGACAGCACAACCTCGGTCTGCCACGGCCCGTCAATCCTTGCGATACAGGAAGTGGGGCATCCTGGCTGCACTCTCGGGCAGGTGAAAAACCGGGCTGATCTTATCATCTACTGGGCATCCAACCCTATCGACGCCCACCCGCGCCACATGAGCCGGTACACGACCTATGCGACCGGTTTCTTTGTACAGGATGCACAGCATGACCGCAAAGTGATTGTCGTTGACACGCGCCGCACCCAGTCAGCAGATGTTGCAGATGAGTTTCTCAAAATAAAGCCGGGCGGGGATTATGCAGTCCTTTTGGCCCTCAGGGCAATTGTCCGGGGGCGGGCGGATGTCGTACCGGCAGAGGTTGCAGGTGTTTCCCGCGTACAACTGATCCGGGTTGCAGAAATGTGCAAAGCCGCAAAGTTCGGCGCAATCTTCTTTGGCCTCGGTCTTACCATGACAGCGGGCAAGAACAAGAATGTGCGCAATGCGATCGAACTTACCGACGAACTGAACCGCCATACCAAGTTCATCATCAGCCCTATGCGGGGGCACTGGAACGTGTACGGCAGTAACGAAGTCTTTACCTGGATGACCGGATACCCGTACGCAATCGATTTTTCCCGCGGGATTGCATTTTACAACCCCGGCGAGACTACCGTCATCGATATCCTGAGCCGGGGCGAATGCGACGCCTGCCTTGTAGTAGCAAGCGATCCTGCCGCACATTTTCCCCGCTCCTGTGTTGAACATCTCGCAAAGATCCCGGTTATCCAGATCGACCCCCATCCCAATGCAACGACCCATATCTGCAGGCTCCAGATCCCGGGATCGGTTGCAGGCATTGATGCAGCTGGAACCGCGTACCGGATGGACGGGGTTCCGATACGGATGAAGTCCATCATCAACACAGGCATCCCGAACGATACCGAGATTCTCCAGAAACTGTACAACCGCGTCCGGGAGGCAAGGGGGGAATGACCGAACTGATCATTAAAAATGCATGTGTCTTTGACCCGATGCAAAACATCCACGGCGATATCATGGACATTGCCATCCGTGACGGGCGGGTTGTAGAATCGGTCCGGAACAGTGCTGATGTGATCGATGCAGAAGGTTTTCTCACCCTGCCCGGGGGGATCGATTCGCACTCCCATGTCTGCGGCACCAAGGTGAACTTTGGCAGGTACATGAGCCCGGAGGATATGCGGGCGGGGAGGACGGCCCGGCGTGGGAAGATGCATGTCACCTCCGGCTATTATGTCCCCACCACGTACGGGAACAGCTACCGGTACAGCGCAATGGGGTATACCACCGTCCTTGAAGGGGCGATGGCGCCGCTTGAGGCACGGCACACCCATGAGGAATTTACCGCGACACCTCACCAGGACATGCTCGCAAACACGCTCTTTGACGGGAACTGGTCGATCATGGAGGCGGTGGCAAAAAAGGATGAACAACGGGCGGCTGCGATCGTTGCATGGACGCTTGCTGCAGTGAAGGGATTTGCCATCAAGCTGACAAACCCGGGTGGAACAGAAGCATGGGGGTGGGGTGAAGACATCACGGGTATCCGTGATACCGTACCTAACTTCAACGTGACTCCGGCAGATATTATCACAACGATGATGAAGGCAAATGAACTCCTCCGACTTCCTCACTCGGTCCACATTCACTGCAACAATCTTGGAAGGCCCGGGAATTTCCGGACCACGCTGGAAACGTTTGATCTTGTCCCGGATCTTAACCCGAACCGACAGACCCTGTATGCAACTCATGTACAGTTCCATGCATATGGCGGGACGACGTGGAGGGATATCAACTCAAAAGCCTCAGAGATTGCACAGGCGGTGAACGCAAAACCGCAGATTGTCATGGACATGGGACAGATCATGTTTGGCAGGACGATGACCATGACCGCTGACGGGCCGATGGAGTTCAACCTCCACTGCCTGCACCATAACAAATGGAGCAACCATGACGTGGAGCTGGAGACCGGCTCCGGCATTATTCCGGTACTCTACTCAAAAAAGAGCCTTGTGAACTGCGTGATGTGGGCGATCGGGCTTGAACTCGCGCTTTTTACCAAAAACCCGTACCAGTGCCTGCTCGCCACCGACAATCCGAACGGAGCCCCGTTTGTCAAATACCCCGAGATTATCGGCCTGCTGATGAGCAAACGGTACCGGGATGAGGAATTTTCCACGCTGCATGAGGGTACCGAACAGCGAACGTCAATTGCTGCAATCGACCGC